>CAZCLJ010000132.1:0-12208 GCA_964499465.1 uncultured Hyphomicrobiales bacterium | reverse complement strand
CATTTTCTTAAAAGTAAACGTCTTCGTTTATATTCGCCTCAGAATGACCGACAAAGTAGCGATGTCATTGGTAAACGAAGTGAGGAATCTCACAACTAATTGCTACCACAGAACTTGAGATTTCTCACTTCGTTTCGAAATGACACATTATCTGCGTAATTTGCGCAATTATTCTTTATGAAGCAAATCTACTAACTCCTTTATTTTCGTTATGGGGTCTTGAGTTCTGAAACTACGAGGCATCGGAAGTTCTGAGGTTAAGAAACTTTCGCAAAGTGCAAGAAAAAGCAACGTAGTTGCTTCCTGTTTGTAGAAAAAGTATTTTGAGTTTGCAAAACTCCGTAGGAGTGTTCTGTTTGTAGTAAAGATAGGTCGCAACTACGTTGCTTTTCTATTTTTTTATCATTTTTCTACAAACCGGACACTCCTACGGAGTAGAAAGAAAACAAAACTCTATCCACGGCGAGTACAAATGCTTTTAACTGATTTTAAACTTTCGCAAAGTTAGAAGAAAATACTTTCGTAAAGTTTCCCAACTTTGCGAAAGTTAAAAATCTAAACTATCTAAACCTTCTAATCTTTCTAAACCTTATGTCATCTCCATTTCAATTAAACACTTGCTTTATAATGGGGGTTCAGAATGACAATTTTATAACTCCTCTTTACCTATTTTAAAAGTTGCAGTAATCGGGCAGTGGTCTGAAAGCATTTTTAAGTTATAATCTGGAAACTGATTGCGAAAGTCATATATAAATAAACTGTTATCTTCATAGTATTGAAGCATATTCTCTGAAACAATTATATGGTCAATAACATACCATGTGGGATATTTGCAGCTTTTCAAATTTTCAGTAAGAAAAAACAATGATTCATTTTCAATTATTGGTTGAAGAGTTGGATTCTTTTTTCTTTTGGGAGTATCATTGAAATCGCCAACGATAATTAAATTTTTATCAATATTATTTTGAAGCATAGAATCAGCCCAATCAGAAATAACCTGTGCCTGACTTTCTCTTATGCTTTTGCTGCCTTCTCTCTTTTCTGCAGTATTGTCATAGCGTGAGGTAGATTTCAGATGAACAACGAGCAAAGTCCATTTAAAATCATTTTTTTGAGCAGAAACGAGCAGTCCGGGTCTGGTTCTGTTCTCTTCGACTGCTAATTTGTCATATTCGGAATATTTATTAATTTGAATATCTGATTTGTAAATCAATGCCACTTTTTGTTGATTTCCACCTGAACTTATATAAGATTTGTAGTCCGGTAAATACTTTAATATCCTAAGCAGTGCATCTCCATTTTCTATTTCCTGCAAACCAATAATATCAGCTTCCATACTTAAAATAATATCAGCGATATTTTTATAATCTTCTTCAGTCCTGTCGATTCTATCTCGTACACCGTCCCCAAGCCATTCAACATTAAAAGTGCCAACAACAAGATAATTTCCAATTTCCTGCTGACAGGATTGAAGTGAAAAAATTAAAATTAAGATAATTAAAAATTTATATAAGTATTTCATTTACTGATTTATTTGTTTTCAAATTTATTTTACCAATGACATCTTTTTAGTCATTCTTGCGTATGTTAGCACCTGTCTTGCTTTTTAGTCATTAGTTATTAGTAAGAATACCAATGACGAATAACTAATGACCAATAAAAACTTTTTTTAAGATGGATTCTGACATCCGTCAGAATGACACAGAAAATTATGTCATCACTATTAAAATAAAGGTCTTCTTTTATAAGGGGGTTCGGAATGACAAGAAATGTTTATTAGGTTTTCAATAAATTATTACACTAATGACCTATAAAAACTTTTTTTAAGATGGATTCTGACATCCGTCAGAATGACACGGAAAATTTGTCATCGCCATTTTAAAAAAAATCTTATTTTTTCAGGGGATTTAGAATGTCAAGATATTACTTTTGTAAAGTTTCTTAACTTTGCAAAAGTTTAAAAATCTAAACTATCTAATCTTTCTAAACTTTCTAAACCAAAATTCTTAATTTACACCGGAATAGTAAAATTAAAGGAACTCCCTTTTCCGCGCTCGCTTTCAGCCCAAATCCTGCCATTATGTTTTTCAATAAATTCTTTACAAAGAATAAGTCCTAACCCTGTTCCTTTTTCGCCGCTTGTTCCTATTGAAGTTACATTTTCATCTATTCTGAATAATTTAGAAAGACCAGCATCGTCAATCCCAATTCCGTTATCCTCCACTGAAACCAAATAAAACTTTTTTTGCTGTCCGCCAACTAATTCTGTAATTTCTTTGGCTGAAATAGTAACTCTTCCGTAATCATCGGTAAATTTAATAGCATTTGCCACTAAATTACGAATTACAGTTGTTATCATATTTTTATCAGCTTTAACTATAGTTTCGTCATAAATATTTGAAGCCAACATAATATTTTTATCGTTAGCATTTTGCTTTAAAATATATGTAATATTGAAAGCAATTTCTCTTAAATCAATTAACTCCGGTTTAAATTCAATTCTACCTGTTTGGGTTCTGGACCATTCAAGTAGATTTTCAAGAGTAGAATACAACTTTTGGGCTGATTCATTTAAAGTAGTAGTAATATCAATTATTTCGTTAAAAGTAAGTTTATTAAATTCGTTAACCAGCGTTTTTGTGTAGCCCATAAAGCCAGCTAATGGCCCTTTTAAATCATGAGCAATAATAGAGAAAAATTTGTCCTTACTTGCAATTGTTTCGTTCAGTTCTTTTTCTACTTCCTTTTGTTTGGTATTATCGAAAAATACGCCATCAACAAAAAGCAAATTGTCGTTTTTATCTAATACTGGCTTTCCTCTTCCCATTATGTATTTAATACTACCATTAATATCTCTAATCCTAAATTCAATATCATAAACTTGCTTATCGTTTAATGCCAGAGCAATTTCTTTTTCAATTCTGTATTTATCTTCAGGTAAGATGAAATTTCCAAGAAAATCATAATTTGTTGATTGAATATCATTTTCGGAAAGGCCAAGGAATTTTTCCAACATATTATTGTAAAACACTACTTTATTATTTTCCTGAATATAAACGCGGTAAACCAATCCGGGAATATTTTCAGTTAAAGTCCTGTATGAGTGTTCACTTTCTTTGAGAGCATTTTCAAATCTTCTTCTTTCTGAAATTTCCCGCATAATGCCAAGCACAGCAACTTCACCTTTAATACCAATTGAAACAGTGTTGATTTCTACAGGGACAATAATCCCATCTTTTCTTAAAATGTTAACCTCGTATTTATTATCAATCTCAATTCCATTAAGTCTTGCTTCGTAACGTTCCTTAATATATTTTTTTGATTCCTCGGAAATTAGAATTTCAAAATTAAAATCGTTTGCAGTAAGTTCTTCATAGCTGTAACCGGTTAATTGGACAAACTGGGGATTAACATAATCATATCTTTTATTTTTCATCAAATAAATTGCATCGAAAGCATTTTCTACAATTATTTTGTACTGCTGTTCACTTTGGTTTAATTTTTCCCTGCATTGATTGTTATACAAAGTAGTAGCGAATATGTTTGTAGCAAATTTCAGTATATTAATTTCATCATCAAAAAAGTTCCTTTTATTTTTATTATCAATGAAACTGATATACCCCCATAGCTTTGTTTTTAAAAACAATGGAATTATTAGTACTGATTCTATTTTTAATTTATTAAGGTTAATATTATCGGGATTATTATTAGCAAAAAATATTTCGTTTTTCTCTAATATCGGTAAATAATTAGTTATGTATGCTTTAAATTCATTTATCTTTTCAATATCTGAGTTGAATTCACTTCCGATACCTTTCGCAGACCAAAAATATGATAATTCTTGATTGAGTTTATTATCATCAATAAAATTAAAGATATATATAGTACTAAGATTTAATAGTTCACCGATTTGTTTTAAACAATTATTAATTGAAGAGTCATTATTAGTTTCAGATATTAGATAGCAGGCAGATTTTTGAATAGCTTCAATAATTAAATTCAAATTTGAAGATTCTCTTTTTTTAATTTCTAAATTCACGACTTTGATTATTTTTGTAATATTAAATTTATTTTTTATAATTTTAAAATATAATTAATTTAACAATTTTTAAATAAATAAAAAAATATTATTATATTTATATTATTGTTTTTTTTAATATTTAAATAAATGGACAATACAATTAAAAATACTTTATCAGTAATACTTATAGTTTTACTTTTTTATGTAGTATCTGCCCTTTCATCTATACTTATCCCTCTTGTTTTTGCATTGCTTTTATCAATAACTTTTCAACCATTTGTTTCTTTCCTGAGAAAAAAGAAAATACCAATTGTAATTATATTACCGACAATAATCATTATTTCTTTATCTGTAATATTTATCCTATCTTTACTTTTAATTTATTCATTTTCGCAGGTTAAAGAGGAATTACCTGAGATAATCACTTCATTCAATTTGAAAATGCTTGCATTTTTCGATTTTTTTAATGATAATATAGGAGAATTAATAGATACAAAAATTGATACTGGCTTCTTTCTTTCATATTTCAATAAAGATGTTATTACTTCATTTATTTCTAAGATTGCAAAAGAAGTGAGTTCTTTAACAACCTCATTTGTTATGTTTGCTCTATATTTCATTGTGTTTCTAACAACAATAGCCAATTATAAAGATTTTTTAACTTATGTGGAAAATAAAAAAGACAGTCATAATTTTGTTAAAGTCTTTGAAGCAATTCAACAATCCGTTTCATCTTATTTAAAAATTAAATTTATTGTTAGCTTTATTACCGGAATTATTGTTTATGCAGTATGCACACTATTCGGGTTAAAATTTGCAATCCTTTGGGCTATTATTTCATTTACATTAAACTTTATTCCTACGATTGGCGCTATTGTTGCTGTTTCTCTACCCACTTTATTAGCATTAATTCAATTCGATACTCCCTTAAATGGAATTTTTCTTTTTCTCATTCTTTTAGTAATAAAAAACCTCTTAGGAAATTTGATTGAACCAATTATTACAGGAAATAAACTTCATCTTAATACAATAACAGTCATTTTTGGTTTGATTTTTTGGGGTTTCCTTTGGGGTATTCCGGGTATGTTCCTTTCGGTTCCTTTGCTTGTTATTATGAAATTGATTTTCGAACAAATACCAAGTATAAGTTTTATCAGCAGGTTAATGAGTTAGTTAGCTGGTGGCTGTCAGCTTTCGGCTGTAAGCTATCAGCTTTCGGCTATCAGCTATCGGCTGTAAGCTATCAGCTTTCGGCTGTAAGTCAGAAAAAATGTCTTTATTTATCTTGAGATTGCAAATGACATCATTACTTTTCATTGTCAAAACTTTACGAAAGTTGAGAAACTTTCGCAAAGTGCAAGAAAAAGCAACGTAGTTGCTTACTGTTTGTAGAAAAAGTATTTTGAGTTTGCAAAACTCCGTAGGAGTGTTCTGTTTGTAGTAAAGATAGGTCGCAACTACGTTGCTTTTCTTTTTTTTTATAATTATTTCTACAAATAGGATACTCCTACGGAGTTGAAAGAAAAATAAACTCTGTCAAGGGTGAATACAATTGCTTTTAACTGATATAAACTTTCGCACGAGTCTCTCGGAGCTTTGCGAAAGTTAAAAGATTTCATCTACATTTATATAAAAATCTTCTTTTATCGCGAGGCTCGAAACAACAATTTAGCACCCCATATTATCAATCATATTAAAAAAATTGCTAATTTTGTAATAAGATGAAAAGAAACAACGAGCTATGGCATTTTAAGCATTTTGCTGTTATACAAACTGCGTTCATTGGGGACACTGTCCTTACGCTTCCACTTATCCAGGCAATTCGGGATAATCAGCCGAATTCACGGATTACTGTTGTTACTACTCCTGCATCTGCACCGCTTTTCGATTGCATTAAAGCAGTTGACCTTGTTATTATTTTCGATAAAAGGAATAAGCATCGCGGTTTAAAAGGAATAAAAATGATTTCAGATAAACTCAATGCTATGAAGGTAGATTGCATTATCGCCCCTCACCGCTCTTTACGCACTACTCTTTTGACTTATTTTACAAATCCCAAGTACTCCGTTTCTTTTAACAAATCTGCTTTGTCATTTCTTTATAAAAAACGATGCTTCTATGATTTTTCCAAGCACGAGATAGAACGAAATTTATCCTTACTTGATGCTTTCGATTTTTACGAGGAAAAAAAAATAAATGAAGTCGAATTAAAATTCAACGAAGAAGATGAATTTATCGTTTTAAATAATTTAAAAAATATAAGTGAAAATCCAATTTGCATAGCTCCGGGAAGTATCTGGAATACGAAACGCTGGAAGAAAGAAGGTTTTATAGAATTAATTAAGATACTAAAAAGCAAAAACTATGAATGTATTTTGATTGGTTCGAAAGCAGATGAAGAACTATGCAACGAAATTGCTGAAGCTTCCGGCGCTTATAATTTAGCTGGGAAATTATCTCTTTCACAAACTATTTATCTATTAAAACTAAGCAAGCTATTAATCACAAACGATAGCGCTCCAACTCATTTAGCCGGCTTGGTTAAATGCCCGACAATAACAATTTACGGACCTACTTCGCCTGATTTTGGCTTTGCTCCACGTGGAAGTTTAGACAGAATAGTCGAAATACGCGAACTGAAATGCCGACCCTGCCGGATTCATGGCTCAAAGAAATGCCCCATCGGAACTTTCGATTGTATGGAAAAAATCTCGGCTCCGATGGTTGCTGAAAATGTCTTTGAAATTATAAAACAACAAACTTCTTTATAATTACTTTGCTCCCCGCCTGAAATTTAATAAAATATACACCAGATGTTAAATTGGAAATATTGAACTGCTGGCGGTTTATTCCATAAGCAGCACCTGAAATATTTCTTTCCTCAATCATTTCTCCATTTATAGAATAAAGTGAAATCATTGCATTAGATTCATTAGTCAAACTATACTCAATATTAATATAGCTGCTTGCCGGATTGGGTCTGATATTTAAATCAAAGTCATAGCTGTAATTTTCCTCAACACCAACAATTGTTCCGGTAATAACAAAAACAGCATCCTGATGATAGCGTAATTCTGTATATGGTTCGTCCAAGCTTACATCTCTTATATTATTTGGAATGAAAGCATAAATTACTGTGTCATTATCTTTGAATACTTTAATGCTTAGCAGCTCGTCTTCTTTAGCTCCATCATAAGAGCGGGTGTTTTCGTCATCACCCCAGACAGTAAATACTGCCTGATTGTTCATTGCTTTTCCAATACCTACCATTTGGTCTAATTCGTTATAAGCAGCAACATTATAACCGTTATAGCCGACAATTGTAGCAATAATTACAGCAGTGTTTCCAGTCCGCTTACCAATAAGATTTTCATTAAAAACAGGTGTCCTCCGCTGGTCAATTATTTTAGAAGTGTCATTGTATGTTAAAGTAACATTTTTTGCAAAGAAGCACTTGAGCCCCATTCCGGGATAAATTGTTTTTATTGAATTGAAATTATAATATGGAAGATAGAGATTACCATTTTCATCTTTTGCAACAAGTAAATCATTTTTTACACTTTTAAAAGCAACATCACAACTTTGATTGAAATCAAGGAAATATGGTAAAAGAGTCCAGCCCCTTAAAAGATAGAGTGGATTAGTAATTGGGTCAATTTGCGTTCCTGTTATTGATAAAGTATCATCGGAAGAAGTATTCACCCAGTATGCTTCGTTATAATTCCAGTTACCTATTTCATTTTGCTCATTAGGAATATATCGTTGATTAAGTATATTTTTTACTATACCTACCGAAGAGTAATTCATAAATATATTTTCTAAATTTTTTATATTAGGATTTATATAAGAAGAAATTAAACTCCAATCTTTCGCTAAAGAAATTTTGATGGTTTTTGAAATAATATCAGTATTAAGGGAGCCGACAATAGAAACAGCATTAATTTGATAGTTGTCCGGACCGGACAGGTAAGTAACATTTGCGTTTAATTCCAATCCAGCTCTCGAATCCCATACTTTTATCGTGTAAATTTCATCAACATAGAAACCGTCTTTAAAATCAGTATAATGATTGTCGCCCCAAGCGGTTATGCTAATTGTTTCATTTGCACAAATTGAAAAGCCAGCACAAACCAATTTATCATTATCAGAATAAAAAACGCCAACAGCATCACCTTGTAAGAAATTGCGTCCATTTATAATAAAGCCCTCTCCAAATACTTTTTGCAGCATGATGGTAGAAGAATTACCCGTGTTGTTCGCGTATTTCCATTCGTCCGGAGGTTTTATTATGATTTCTTTTATTGTTTTAAAAGTCCATACTTCAGACCAGTTGCTTGAAACTTGTTCATTAGCACATTTTACCCGCCAGTAATAACTTGTATTAAGCTCCAGTCCATTCGGCTGAGCAAAAGTACCGGTCAGCGTTTCATTTTCGTAGAAAAGTATAGAAAAATCAGATAGCTTTGAAATTTGTATATGATAAGTTTCTGCTTTTTCCACTTTGTTCCAGGTAAATGTTGGGTTCAAACTGACTTCATTGGAATTATTTGCCGGACTTAATAATTCTGGAGCTTGCAATGTATCTTGGCTTTTTTGAGTAGTAAAATTCCATGTTTCAGACCAGTTACTTATTAATGTGTTATTTTTAGCTAAAACCCGCCAGTAATAATTTGTATTATAAATCAAATCTTTTACAATAATATTCTTTTGTGAAATCTCCGGCTCATCTTTGACTAACATACTAAATTCTTTATTTTGAGATAGCTGAAAATGATAGTTTGTAGCATTTTGAACATCATTCCATACGAAATTAACTGTCAAAGGAAGACCTACAGCATTATTTGAAGGCGAATTTAATATTGGAGAATTTAATGTTTCTTCCTGTGTAGTAAATCGCCATACACTTGACCAGTCGCTAAGTTTTGATTGGCGAAATGTAGCTACCCGCCAGTAATATTGAGTATTTGGTTCTAAACTGGTAGATAGGGTATAAGTGCTGTCAATAAGGTTCAATTCATTTGCAATTAAAATACTAAAATCAGCATTAAGTGATAATTGAAATAAATAATTAGTGGCTGAACCCACTTTATGCCATTTAAATAATGGAGTTAAAGCGACATTCACCGAAAGGTTCTGTGGCTGAATTAGGATTGGAGCCGGAACTTCCTGTTCTTTTATTGTAAAACTCCTTTTTTCTGACCAGTTGCTATACGAATTTCCTTTCTTTGCACGGACTCGCCAGTAAAATGTGGCGTTATATGTAAGATTGTTTGCATTAAAAGTAGTATCTGATATTATTTGACTATATCTTAAACTATTAAAATTAGTATCATTTGCTATTTGAAAAACATATTGAGTGGCATTAGAAACTTTTGTCCATTTAAAAGTTAAATCCGGCTCTAAATCTTCAGCGTTTGGCTGTGGATAAAGCAAGAGCGGAACATTAAGATATTCCATCATTGTTGTAAATTTTCTCGGAAAGCACCAAAAACTATTCGAGGTTTGATTAAACGCCTGAACTCGCCAGTAATAGGTCGTTATGTAATTTAAATTTGAAACCTGAAAAAATGTATCAGTTATTGAATTTTGCTCTAAAAATAAAGTAACAAAATCTGAGCTTTCAGAAATTTGAAGTTTATAATACGTTGCTCCGGGGACTGCATACCACCCGACTAATGTTTGCAATTGAATATTTTTTGATTCATTTAACGGATAATATAGCATAGGAACAACTAAAGCAGGAGCTGTTCCTGAATATAAAGATGACACAACAAAATAGCAATTAACACTATAATTTCCGGAACCTTGATAATATGTAACATTTACGTCAGAAAATTCGCTGTTAGTAGATTGCTTCCAAAGTCTATAATGAATAGTTTCGCCCGGTTGCAAGCCATCAATTTCTGGAGTTTGGTTATTATTTCCCCAAACTGTTATTCCAACATTTGTATTATTCTGCCAAACTACAGCACCAACGCATAATCCCGCTGGTGTAAAAGCTCCTATTTCATCGCCCTGAGATAATACTACTCCGTCAATAGTTACAGAATTTAATTGGATAATTACAGTTCCATTAAACCCGGTATTAAATACTGATATAAAATGTTGAGGCGCCTGAGCAAATAAATAGCTGATATTTAAAATAAATAAAATAGCTAAAAGATACACTTTCTTTAATTTCATTGGATTATTCCATTTTTTATAAAAAATACCTTTTTTCAAAAATAATAATTTTTTTTTACAAATCATTATTTTATTTATAAGCGTTTCCTTTGTAATTTTATTTTTGAATTTTTTAAATATAAATGAAATTAAATTGCAAAATTTAAAGCAAGATATAAAAGAATACGCTTTGCAGCTCGGTTTTGCTGATTGCAAAATTACTAATGAGATTAATTATCGAAATATAGAGAATTTTTATAAGGAATGGCTTGAGCTAAAATTTCATAGTAAAATGAATTTTTTAGAGCGTAATCTTGAAAAACGCTTCGATTTAAAAAACATACTTCCTAATGCAAAAACTGCACTGGTGTTTTCAATTTCATATAATTTTGAGCAAAAGCTTAACGATGAAATGAAAATATCAAGATACGCATTAGTTAAAGATTATCATTTAGTTATTCTTGAAAAACTAAAAAAAGTTGATGAATTTATCAAATTAAAAGCAGAAAATTATCAATCAAAAATATTTGTAGATACTGGGCCCATTCTTGAAAAACAAATCGCAAAAAAAGCCGGTATTGGTTGGCAGGGACGTAATAGCTTAATTATTTCTAAGGAATATGGCTCCTGGATTTTTCTTGGAATAATTATCACAAATCTTGATTTGGAAAATGATGAAGAGCAGCCAGATTATTGTGGAAAATGCCGCTTATGTATAGATAGCTGCCCAACTCATGCAATTACTGAAAACAGAAATATAGATGCAAGTAAATGTATTGCTTACCAGACAATTGAATCGAAAGATGAAATACTTCCGGATTTTATTAGGAAAAATCAAAATAAGTGGGTCTATGGCTGCGATATTTGTCAGGAAGTATGCCCATGGAATAAAAAAGCTAAAATAGCGAATTGCAAAGAATTTGTTTTAAATAGTGATATTTCAAACATTTCAAAAGAAATATTAATAAATTTGAATGAAGACGAATTTAATTATTTGTTTAAAGATACACCAATTGCCCGGCTTGGACTTAAAAGATTGAAAAGAAATATTGAAGGAATTTAAAATTAAATTTGTAAAATATATTTTTAAATTGTAATTTTATGTTTTATTAAGAATTAATTTATTGAAAGGACAAAATAATGAGAGAGTTTCTTTTAGTTTTGGTTTGTATTTCAATTCTTATAGCTTGCGGCGATTCAACAGAGCCGAGCAAGAAAGCAAATAATGTTCTTTATGTTGTTGATTCCGCAACTAATCAACCGCTCGTTAATTCGTATGTTGTATTTGATTATTTGCTTGACGTAGAAGATTATCAGACAAAAGAATTTAGCATAGCCCCTAATCCTACGTATGATCATATTTCATTTTATTTTGAAGTTAAGGAAATTGGCGACTATTCTATTGAAATAGTTAGTCAAACTGATTCAGCCGCTTATATATTAATGAATTATAATTTTAATGATTTAGGTTATCATTCATATATTTATAATTTGAATGATTCAGTTAATATCGGAAATGGTTTTTATACTGCATATTTAAAACGTTCCGGCGAGGTAATTGATTCAATTACAGTAGTATATTTTTCTCCATCTCAGACATTACATTATAGCAACTTCCTAAAAAAATATTTTCTGAATGTTTATAAACAAAAAACTGACAATCAGGGAAAAATTACTATTGAGCCAGATAAGTTCAATTTATTTGACAAATCTTTTGTTCGTATTAGTGAAGACGGCAGTATATTTGGAAAGCTCACAGTAAACAGGGATATTTTAGTAAGTATCTATGATTCAACATTAAGCAATATGAAAACCCAAAAAGTCTTCCCATATCAGACTTTAAAAGACGAATATACTATTTATGTTCCTTGATGTTATATTTGCTTTGTGTTGGCTGTCAGCTATCGGCAGTTGGCTGTCGGCTGTAGGTTTATAGTTTATGGTTTATGGTTAATGGTTGCCAGTAATTTATCACTAATCATTAATCATTAATCATTAATCATTAATCATTAATCATTAATCATT
>CAZCLJ010000131.1:0-12269 GCA_964499465.1 uncultured Hyphomicrobiales bacterium | reverse complement strand
ATTTCTATACAAATAAAATACTTAGAACTTATAGCCATACTATCAACTTGTTGATCGTATGGCTATAAAAGAACGTATCAGCCCTGGGGTAGGGGGGATTTCTTAGTGCAGTTCTGTATTTCATCGTTTTCGTAAAAAAGATGTCATTGGCAACAACAGATAAAGCAAATGGTTTGTTTAAATGTAGATGACATCACTTCACACTGTCATTCTGAAGCGCAGCGAAGAATCTCAAATTCTGTGGTAGCAATGTTTTGAGAGATTTCTCACTTCGTTTACCAATGACATCTTTGTTTTAAACTTTACAAAAGTTAAGAAACTTTTACAAAGTAAGAAGATTTCTTCTACTTTTGTAAAGTTTCCCAACTTTGCAAAAGTTTAGAATTATGTCATCTCCATTTAAATAAAGGTTTTGCTTTAATGGGGGTTCGAAATGACAAGCAAGCGAAATAGTAAACTACGAGAAGTTAAGAGTTTTGAATCGAAATCTATTAACTCATTTATTTTGATTAAGGAATAAAGAATTTTAAAGGTAATTTATATTTTATTCTTCAAATTTTCTAAACTTATTTTAAATTAAATTTGTTTTATTGGGAAAAAATTGCTAATTTTGTAAATGAAGATCGCGGGGTAGAGCAAATGGTAGCTCGTCGGGCTCATAACCCGAAGGTTATAGGTTCAAGTCCTATCCCCGCTACAAAGACAAAAGGGAAATAATTTTCCCTTTTTTTATTCAAAAGCCCATTTTAAAAACTCTTCTACTTCTTCATCGTGTTCCTCAACCCATTCTGCTGCCTTTTCATTTGAAGACTGGCTAATATAATAGCAATAAGTTTCGAGGTAATCAGATTTCGCTAATTCATTGAAAAAAGGTATATAAAGATTCCACCAAATTCCATATTTCTTTTCATCATTTTTATTTCCGAGCATATCAAAAAAAGTTTTTGTATTTTCAACAAATAACTCTTCTTCCGATTTGTCTTTATTCGTTTCTATAGTTTTTGTTGCTTCGAGTAAGGAAATCATTAAATCAATGCTTCGAAACACGGTATCTTTAGAATTTGAATTCATAAAAACATTGAATTTATTCGGTTCGTGAGCGTCTTGTTCGACATTACCGTTGAATTGTTCCTGAAGTAGATTATATGCTGTTTTTGAACGTTCAGTATTAGGTTCTAAAAGTAAAAAATAATGCAGACATAATAAACTTTTTGTTTTATTTCCTAAATTTGCCATAAGAAAACCAAGTAAAAAATGACTGCTGCCATGATATGAATTGCTGCTTATTGCATTGATTAATGCTTTTTCTGCCTTTTCATATTCTTTTATGTTGTAACAGCTATAAGCAAGATTATAATGCAAAAGATAGTAATCTCCAAATTTTTCAATTACTTCTTCAAAAACTGCAATAGATTCTTTAGTGCGACCCATATAATCCAAAGCAGATGCCTTGGCTATGTAGGCATGCATAAGATTCTGATTGTTCTGGGCAATTACTATGTCGCTATGCTTAATTACGTTGTCATAATCTTTTAAGCTCATATAAGTAACAGCCATCTCATAATTAATTCCTGCGGACAAAGAGTCAATGGCTAACGCTTTTTTATAGATTTCGATTGCTTTTTCATATTCACCTTTATCATGAAGTTTAATTCCTTCATAAGCCAAGCTGTCTATTTCTTCTTGAGCATAACAGTTAAGAGCTAAAAGCAGAAAGCATAAAATTAATAATAGATTTTTCATAAGTAAGATATTGTATTGTGAAAAAAATTTTTATCAAATTATTAAAAATGAGTTCATAATCTGTTATTCCACTCTTCGTTACTAATGTTGTAATTCGTTAAAAGACTTACTATTTTATGTCATTCTGAAGCGACAGCGAAGAATCTCAATCTCTGTGGAAACAATGACTTGTGAGACTCTTCGCTACGTTACCAATGACATCATTACGTTTGTCTGTCATTCTGAACGAAGTGAAGAATCCAGAGAGTAGTGGTTTAAAAGAATTTTCTGGATTCTTCACTTCGTTCAGAATGACAGTTGAAATTGATGTCATCTCCATTTAAATAAAGGTCTTACTTCATTTTGGGATTCGGAATGACAATTTTATTATATATAATTTATGTAAAAAATCATTACCTAATTATTGTAAATTTATGACTTTCAGGGTACGTTTTTGAAAAAACTGAAATTATATATACTCCACTTGGTAGTTCAGATAAATTCAAATTAAAATTATTTATTCCATTTTGTAAATCTGAGTATGAAAACTCTTTGACATTTTCACCTATGGAATTTGTAATTATAATATTTACATTAGCATCGTTATTTGCAAAAAATTCAATATTTATAAAATCGTTAGCAGGATTTGGAAATGCAGAAATTAATTGCTTATTTGATTTTGCATCTAAAACAGAAGCACCCATTTGGGTGGTGAAATTCCAAATATCTGTCCAGTCGCTTGATTGAATAATATTGCTTGCTTTTACTCTCCAAAAATATGTAGTTAAAAAGCTTAGGGCAGACAAATTATAATTTGTTTCAGTTAAATTAACTATATCAACAAAAGAATCAGACATATCAGCATTTTTTGATACTTGAAGCGAATAACCTGTTGCTCCTTCAACTTCATTCCAAGTCAAATTAGGATTAACTGGAATATCGATTTCATTGTTTGCCGGCTGAGAAAGAACTGGTTTTTCGATTACTGTTTCATTAATTGTAGTAAAATGCCAAATATCGCTCCAATCACTTGTTAGAGTAGCATTTTGAGCTTTGACCCGCCAGTAATACATTGTTGAATAACTTAAATTAGATAAATTATAATTAGTTTCTAAAATATTATTAAGATTAATTATTGGATTTGAAAAATCAACCGAAGTAGCTACCTGGATAGAATAGCTTGTTGCGTTTTCAACTTCATTCCAAATAAGATTTGGATTAATAGAAATATCAATTGAATTGTTGGCTGGACTATTGAGTATTGGAGACGAAAGATAATTTTCTTTAAACATTATCATACCATTATTTAAAGTTAAAATCAATTCGTTTGAATTTCCATTTAAAATAAATGATTCAGTATTAAAACTTATAGTTGTATTTGAAGTTCCAATGTATTCAAAAGATAATTTAAAGAGAATGTTGTCATTTGGAATTGAAATTAGATTTTCTGGAATCGCCGTTATTGACATTGTATTTTCGTCAAAAAATGGATTTGCAATCCAGTTGCTATCTGGAATTAAGTCAATCAAATCAGTAAAACCGGAACCAATAGGAATTAATTTAGTAGTGTCGTAATCAAATTTCAAATTTATTTCCTTCGGAGAATTATTGGCATTTAATCCGCTAAAAATAACCGGGATATAGACGGTATCGCCTTGCTTTGCTTCAATAGATGATATTGTTCCGATTACATCAATTTCCTGTTCTGTCATTGTAGTAAAATTCCATACTTCACTCCATTCGCTTTCTAATAATTGGTTTTTTGCTCTTATGTGCCAGTAGTATGTTAAAGAAAAATCCAAGTCATTGCATTGATAGGCAGTTACAACATCAACAGAAGTATTTGTTATTAATGTTTCAAAAGTCGAATCTGTAGCTATTTGAATTTCATAAAATGTGGCATCAGCAACAGGATTCCACAAAAGAGTGATATTTAATGGTTCGTTGGTTGCATTGTTTTCAGGTGCAATTAAAACTGGAGCAGCAAGATGCTCTTCAAGAGGCAATACATAACCATTAAGGAAATTTACTCCAGGTTCTTCGAAATCTCCGTCTAATAAAGTAGATAAGGCATCAAATTCAATATTAGCTTTTACTGTTCCAGTGTAAGTAAACGTCATTTCAAATAAAACAGTTCCATTTGGGATTGTAACAGGTGTCACAATAGCCATTGTAATAGCCATTTTATTTGAACTATAATTTGATGAAAAAAGCCAATTACTTCGGGGGATATAACTGCAAAAATTTGTGAATCCTTCATTATATGGAACTAAGTTAGTTCTGTCATATTCAATATAGAATTCTAATCCAACTATTGAATTTTTTCCGTTTAAAGCATTATACGTAACAGGAACATTAACCACAGCACCGGGATAAGAATATGTCGGTGTAATTGCAACAGTAATATCCTGTGCTTTTAAACAAATGCTAAATAATATTGATAAGAAAATTAATAGATATACTTTTTTCATTTTATTTTTCCTTTATTTATAAAATATTTTCTTTTTTTCTTTTTAAATTCCACTTTCCAAATAGAATAACACAAAATACAGAAAATTGTCTCAAAAAAATTTGAATTTTTTTTAATTAATCAACTTTCCTAATTTATAAGATTTAATGAATACAGTGTAGTAGTGCATTACAAACAAGATTATATATAAAAATCTTATAAAACACTACTTTTGCTCATAAAAATTTTTAACACCTCCCCTGCCCCAAGGGCTGATACGTTCTTTAAAGCCATACTATCAACAAGTTGATAGTATGGCTAAAAGTTCTAAGTAGTTTATTTTCAGAACTCCTGATGCCTCGTAGTTTGTTATTGCGCTTGCTTGTCATTCTGAAACGAAGTGAAGAATCTCACAACTCCTTGCTAACACAGACTTTGAGATTTCTCACTTCGTTACCAATGACATCGCTACTTTTACTCTGCAAAACTTCTTGAACCAGATGTCCTACATCTTGCAGATGTAGGACATCTTTATCTTATGTCATCTCCATTTCAATAAAGCACTTACTTCATTTTGGGGTTCGAAATGACATTATGATTTTGCACTATTAGTTAGCGGTTTGGAATTAAATATTTAATTGCTTTTCTTATATATAATCCCTACGGGATAAGCACAGTCAAGGGTTCTTTCTGTTACAAATATATAATTCCTACGGAATAAATTTCAAAGACACTATTCCTTTTTTACTTACTTTAAACAAGAACTAATACTTGTGTATAATCGTTAGCCTTAATAGGAGGTGAATAAGAACAGTTCTATGTTTTAGCTTTCCCCTCCTAAAAAGGAGGGGCAGGGGAGGTGTATCTATGTCTTTTTAAACACTTAAATACTCTTTTATATATTTTCTTATATAAGATACACTTACGATAACTAGAAAAGTCGAATTATTAATTATTAATGAAAAATTATTAATGTAATAATACCAATGTCTAATGAAAAAATAACAATTAATAATTAATAATTAATAATTAACAATTAACTTATGTCGTTTTATATAAATACCAGCCGTTTCCCAGTTCTCGTAGCATAATAACTGCGTTTGGCTCCATTTTGGGAAGTTTCGTTTTGTCTTTGATATACAAATACCCAACTTCGTTTTTGAAAGAACCATAAATTTGAAAAGTCAGACAATTTTTCATTCTGTTATTAGTAAAAGACAAAGAAGAGATTAAGCACTTTTGATATTGCTTTTCTAAATTTTTGAAAAATTGAACATCAAAATTTCCTTTTTTAGCTTTTTCCATTTGTTTAAAGGCAAGTTCTTTGATTTTTTCAAATTTATCTTTATTTTTCTCAAAATGATTTGCTATGCTATCATCAAGAGCAAGAGTGAGTTTTGCATTTCCCAGCAAATAATTATATTCATCTCTTGAACTGAATTTAATCATCTTTTTCCCTTTGGTTTCAACGGGCGGATTTTTTATTATACTGTCAATTTGCTTCGAACTTAATCTTTCTAATGCCTTGACTTTGTATTCAATTATTCCGCTCAATGACAAAAACCTAACGGCGGCGATTTTCCATGTGCTTTCTTTAAGGAAATGTAAGTACAAATCAATACCTTTGCCGTTTGTATCAATTGTAGTTAAAGACACAACGGCAGTATTTTCATATTGAGCAAGTAAAAGGAATTTTTTTGTGCTTCCTTTTGGTATATCAGTTCCGTTCGGACGCCCAATGTATTCGCCAGTTATGAAATCAGCTATGTTTGGAACAGAGTCATTGCCAAAGATTTTTTGAGCTAATGGTAATGGTTCTAAATCCTTGCTAAAGCAGTTTACTGACAGAAATAATGTAATTGAAAAAAGTAATACTGATTTTTTCATAATTTATCCTTAAATTTTTTTTATTTGTCATTTCGAAACGAAGTGAGAAATCTCACAAGTCATTGCTAACATAGAGATTGAGATTCAGAGTAACAGTGTTTTTTCAGTCATGCTATCAGCTTGCTGATAGTATGACTTTAGATTTTTCTGGTTACTTCACAACGCTTCAGAATGTCAATTTATAAATAAAATTGCTTTTAAAACTGCACAAATCCCAATTTCTTATACACTTTTCTTAACGTTTTAAAAGCACGTTTGTTTGCTTTTTCTGCACCAGCAGTTAAAAGTTCTTCTAAATACTTTTTATTGTTCATCAAATCAAGATACTTTTCTCTGATTGGCTTAACGTATTCGGCAACTGCATTAGCAACTTCACTTTTGAAAACGCCATAGCCCTTACCAGCAAATTCCTTTTCTATATCCTCGAAACTGATTTCTTTTGCAATATGATAAAGTGTTATGAGGTTTGAAATGCCCTGCTTTTCTTCAGACATTTTCACCTCGGACCCGGAATCAGTAACAGCACGCTTGATTTTGCTTTTTATTTCCTCATTGGTATCGGAAAGGAAAATTGTTGCCTTGTCATTATCATCTGATTTCGACATTTTTCTGTTTGGTTCCTGCAAACTCATTATCTTAGCACCAATAGGAGCAATATATGGTTCTGGCACTTTAAAAGTATCGGAATAATGGAAATTGAAGCGTTGTGCCAAGTTGCGTGTTAATTCAAGATGTTGCTTCTGGTCTTCGCCAACTGGCACCAAATCTGCCTGATAGAGCAAAATATCGGCAGCCATTAAAACAGGGTAAGCAAAAAGTCCAACATTTATATTTTCTGCGTGCTGAGCAGATTTATCTTTAAACTGCGTCATACGGCTACATTCACCCATACCAGTAAAGCAATTCAGCACCCATGCAAGTTGAGTATGCATCGGAACAAATGATTGTATAAATAGAGTACTAATATTCGGGTCAACGCCGCAAGCGATGAAAAGAGCAGCGGTTTCAAGAGTTCTTCGCCTTAATTCTGCCGGATTTTGCTTAACAGTTATTGCGTGTAAGTCAACAATAGTATAGAAACATTCATATTCTTGCTGTAGTTTAGCCCAGTTTTTTATAGCTCCCGTTAAATGTCCGATGTGCAGTTTTCCAGAGGGCTGTATTCCACTTAAAATTACTTTTTTTTCAATTTGATTTTTCTCTTCCATATCTTTTCTTATTTTTGTTAATTTAATTCTTTGCAAATTAAATTTTTTATTGTTAATTTCAAAAATTATAGTAATTATAATTTAAAAAAATACAAGTGTTGAGAAATGGAAGAGAATAAAATAAATTGTTTAGATAAAGGTTTTGTCAGGTTAGTGGATTCGATGGGGAATGACAGTTCAATTGTGCAGGCAGCCCGCGTTTCTTATGGAGAGGGAACCAAAACGAAGCGTGAAGACCGCGAGCTAATCCGCTATTTGATGAGACATCGCCATACTTCACCTTTCGAGATGGTTGAGTTCAAATTTCACGTAAAGTTGCCAATATTTGTTGCACGCCAGTGGATTCGCCACAGAACTGCAAATGTAAATGAATATAGTGGCAGATATTCAGAAATGAAAGACGACTTCTATATTCCAGAACCAGAACAGGTGCGGATTCAAAGTTTATATAACCACCAGGCAAGAGGCGAAGAGCAGATTTCAGCAGAAAAAACACTGGAAATAATCGAAACTTTAGAAAATAGTCAAAAGAAGCTATTTTTAGAATATCAGGATTTTCTTTCTTTAAATCTTGCACGCGAGCTTGCAAGGATTAATCTGCCGCTTGCTACTTATACGGAATGGTATTGGAAAATCGACCTGCACAATTTATTTCATTTCCTTAAATTAAGATTAGATGCAACTGCTCAGTATGAAATTCGCGTTTATGGCGAAGCTATTTGCAAGCTAATCAAACCAATTGTCCCAACGGCGTTTGAAGCATTTGAAGATTTCATTTTAAATTCAATGAATTTTTCTTATCAGGAATTAAATGCTTTGAAAAATGCAATTTCCTTTGACAAACTTGATGATGAAGCTTTAAAATCAATCGGGTTTACTAACAGGGAAATATTGGAGTTCAAAGAGAAAATAACAGTTTTACAAAAATAATTTTAAATTTATCGGAGAAAATAATGAAAGCAAAGATACTTTCAATTCTAATTCTAATATTTGCAGTAACTTATGCGAATTCACAAACTGCTGATATGATTATCGGCAAGGCAATCAACGCTATTGGAGGCGAAAAATCCTTTAAAAATATTAATTCCATTGAATATAGTATGACCTTGACTGGAATGGGAATGGAAATGCCTATGAAATATTATAAAAAGGGCGATGATAAAATTCGTTTGGAAATTAGCTATATGGGTCAGGATATGATTTCTATTATGAATGGAAAATCTGCATGGACAAAAACAGCAGGTAACGTAATTGAAGTTCCTGAAGCTGCGTTAAATGAGTTTAAGGGACAATTGGAATCTCAGGTTGAAGCTTTTGATATGCCTTTTCTTAATTATAAAGAAAAAAATATTACTTTTGAATTAATTGGGGAAGAGCCAGTAAACGGTATAGATACTTATAAAATTGAAGCTACTTCCGCTGATGGCAATTCTACTATTTATATTGAGAAAGCTACTAATTTACTAATTAAAGCTACATCAGTTCAAAACATTAACGGACAAAATATTGAAGCTGATGTATATATGTCTGACTATAAATCAGTTGGTTCATTAAAAATGCCTCATAAAATTGAATTAAAAAGCAATGGCGAAAATTTAGTTAATATTGTATTAACTTCTTTAAAAATCAACGAAAATATTGATGACAGTTTGTTTCAAAAGCCATAATTTATGGAGTTATTATGAAAATTGATGTTGTTATGCCAAAAATGGGCGAATCTCTTCAGGAAGGCACTATTATTCGCTGGCTCAAAAATGTCGGTGATAAAGTAGAACGCGATGAAATGATTCTCGAAATTTCTACCGATAAAGTTGACACTGAAGTTCCTTCACCAGTTACTGGAGTAATTACGAAAATACTTGCTAAAGAGCAGGAAACTGTAGAAGTAGGAAAAGCTATTGCAGAAATTGAAACTGATGCCGAAAATGCCGTAATTGAAAAAACGGCTGATGTCCAAATTGAAAGTAAACCAGAAGCAGAACCAGTAAAGCGAACCGAAACCACTCCTCATTCTGCTGAAAATACAATTGATGTAGTTATGCCAAAAATGGGCGAATCTCTTCAGGAAGGCACCATTATTCGCTGGCTAAAGCAAGTGGGTGATAAGATTGAGCGAGATGAAATGATTCTCGAAATTTCTACTGATAAAGTGGATACTGAAGTTCCAGCACCTGCAGGCGGCGTTCTTATTGAAATTCTTGCACAGGAAAAAGAAACAATAGAAGTAGGGAAAGTTATTGCACGGATAGCTACTGGTGATGTTCCAGCTATACCTCAAACTGCTGTTTCAGAACAAAAAGCAGTTGAAGAGCATGCTACTGAAATACCAGCAAGTTCCGGCAACAGGTTCTATTCTCCGCTTGTTCGCTCTATTGCTTCAAGCGAAGGAATTACCCTTGAGGAACTTAATACAATTCAAGGAAGCGGTGCTGACGGCAGAGTAAACAAACAGGATTTGCTCAGTTTTATAGAACAAAAGAAGCAAAAATTTTCTATTACTCCCCAGCCACCGAAATCGGTTCTTAAGCCGGAACCAGCCCAGCCAGTTAAAGTTATTCAGCCAATAACTGCTCCTGTTCCTCTTGGCGAAGATAAAGTTATTATTCCGATGGATAGAATTCGTCAAATCATTGCTGAACATATGATTTATTCAAAACATACTTCTGCCCACGTTACAAGTGTTGCAGAAGCAGACGTTACCCACATCGTTAAGTTCAGAGATAGCTTCAAAGACGAATTTCAAAAGCAGGAAGGATTCAAACTCACTTATACTGCTTTCTTTACCAAAGCATTGATTGACGGAGTGAAGCAGTTTCCAATGGTAAATGTAAGCGTTGACGGGAAAAATATTATTTTGCACAAACGCATACACCTGAGTTTTGCAACTGCTCTTGATGACGGCAATTTGATTGTTCCGGTAATCAAAAATGCAGATAGCTTGAATTTGAATGGATTAGCCCGTTCAATATTTGATTTGTCGAGCCGCGCAAGAAGTAAAAAGCTAAATCCAGACGACATTCAAGGCGGAACAATCACATTAACAAATGTTGGCACTTTTGGAACTCTTTTCGGAACACCGGTAATTAATCAGCCACAGTGTGCCATCATTGGTGTTGGTGCAATTCAAAAGCGTCCTGTAGTCCGCGAGTTCAACGGTGAGTATCTGGTAGTTATCCGCGATATGCTCTACGTTTCTATAACTTATGACCACAGGGTAATTGACGGTATGTTAGCTGGGCAATGCCTTGCTGCAATTACACGGAATTTAGAAAGTATGAACCCTGAAAAAGAATTCGGAATGTAAGTTTAATATTTTTAAAACCTCCTTCCCAAGTTTGACTTGAGAAGGAGATTTTTATCTTTTTATTATAGCCGTACTATCAACTTGTTGTTCGTATGGCTTACTTCTCATTTAGTTCATTTTCCCTAAAGTAATCGTCTTCGTTTATATTTGCTTTAGAATGACATATAATTTTATTTATGAATGCAACTTGGTTCAAATCATAAATTATCAAATTTTAATAAATAATGCAAATTATTTCTTCAATTTGTTGCATATTGAATCTGCTGTATCTCTATAGTATTTATATGTTTGCAAATCAATTTTTTCTGTTAAATATCCACTTTTTACTGCTCGTTCGTAAAAATCGCTGTCTTCTGAATACTGTCTGTTAAATCCTTTGAGAGCAAGAGCCACTTCAGTTTTCACAAAGAAAGTCCCACCAATAACACATTCAGATAGATGAATGTGCTTGTTTGTATTGCTTTTGTCGGGAACATATTCATTTCCAATTATTTGCACTCCGCCGTGGAGCAAATCTATATTTGGATTGCTTCTTAAAATCTCAAAGCGGGTTTCAAGGTGATTTTCGCAGTATTCATCGTCAGAATCAAGGAATGTGCAGTATTTTCCTTTTGCAATGGACAGCCCAAAATTGCGTGCCGCGGCGATTCCTTTATTCTCCTGATAGAAATAAGAAAAATTCATAAACTTTTCTAAATATGGTTTTACGACTTCTTTAGTATTATCGGTGCTTCCATCATCAATTAAAATAACTTCCCAATCAGAAAAAGTCTGCTTTAAAAGTGAATTTAAAGCACGTTTTAAAAAGTTTGCTCTGTTGTAAGTGCATATAATCACTGAAAAAAATATTTTATTTGCATTTTTGCTAATCATTAAAAATCTTTTTTACATATTATCGTTAATAATTATGTAAAAATAACAATTTTGTAGTGGAAAAATAAATGGATTTAATAGAATTTTGGACATTATGCTCCTCGAATGGAATAGTGATTGAAAAAAGCCAAATCGACCTTTTCAAAAGATACAGGGACGATTTGAAGTATTGGAATGGCAAAATCAATCTGATTTCAAGGCGCGATGAAGAATTTTTATTTGAACATCATTTTCTTCATTCTCTTTCCTGCCTGAAATACATTGATTTGAAACAAAAAGCACATTGCTTAGATATAGGAACAGGTGGCGGTTTGCCCGGTATTCCGCTTTCGATTGTTAGAAACGATTTGAAATTCACGCTTATTGATTCAATTTCTAAAAAAATCAAAACGACTGAAATGTTTGCTAAACATCTTAATTTTAGGTATATGCGGACATTGGATTTAAGGATTGAAGATTTAAACCAAAGACGAGACGAGCAAAGAAAATATGACTATATTTTTTCAAGAGCAGTTGCTACAATTGAAAAAATTATTGGCTGGTCAGACAAACTCATTAAAAAATCTGGCAGCTATATATTTTACAAAGGCGGAGATTTAGAAACAGAAAAGAAAGAAGCTATGGAACTTTATCCAAATTTGATTATTGAAGAAAAAGAAATTGATATTCTTGGCTACAACTGGTACAAGGAAAACGAGAAAAAAATTGTAATTTGCAAGTTTAATAATGATTAATTGTTAATGATTAATTATAAGAAAAAATATCCCGATAGGGTGGGGTGAAATAAATCGAATTATTTTAAAAAAAATATTCGTTCCAAATATGA
>CAZCLJ010000130.1:7445-12294 GCA_964499465.1 uncultured Hyphomicrobiales bacterium | reverse complement strand
AATTGATAATTGATAATTGATAATTGATAATTGATAATTGATAATTGATAATTAATGTGAGTAATCTCAGAACTCCATGCCCCATAACGAAAATAAAGGAGTTATAAGATTTGCCTCGTAAAGATTGATTTCGCAGTTGGAACCAATATTTTATTAGTTATTTGTCATTAGTCATTGGTCATTAGTTTGTAACTACTAATGACGAATGACGAATGACGAATGACGAATGACGAATGACGAATGACCTATCGGAAAAATTTATATTCATATTTAACTTCTTAATATAAAGTATGCGAAATAGCAAACTACGAGGGGTCAGGAGTTCTGAATCTATAACTAATGGACTACAGCAGATAGCTAACAGCTTACTGCCGATAACTAACAGTTTATTGAATTGGTTTAATGAATACTTATCCTTCCCAAATGCAACTTGGGAAGAAGATAGATTAATTTAATCAAATATTTTCTTTTCAATTATTCTGTCAATAAGAAGCAGCAGGAAAACTGAAATCAGAATGTATGGAACAAATGTAACAAAATCATTTTTAAATATGCTATTCAATATTTCTATAAATTGACTTGTAATCGAACTATAATCGCTATTGCTCTCTATATTTGTTTCATAAGGAATAAAAATTACCAATGAAATTAAAGCTAATACAAACAAAAAGAAAGTTATAGCAAATTTCTTTAATTTTGAAGTTACAGACAATTGCTCTCCTACTATAATACTAAGAGGAGATGAGTTTATTTCATTTAATATTATTGAAGAAAAATTTTCAGACGGATTCTCAAAACCAGAATTTTTAATTATTTTTCTTAAATAATAATCATTATTTTGTTTCTCTTTCATAACAAGCTTGAGACCTCATTTTTAAGAATATTATCAAAAATGATTTTAAATTTTTTTCTTGTTCTAAATAGTTTTATTTTTACGTTCGAATTTGATATTTCCATTATTTTTGCAATTTCTTCAATAGAATTATCAAGTTGATAATAAAGCGTTAAAATCAAACTTTCTTCAGAATTAAGTTTTTCAATTGCCAAATTGATATACTGCTTTTGTTCATCTTCTTTTAATTTGTTTAAAGAAAGATTATCAACAGAAAAATCAATACCAATCCCATTAACATCAAAATCGTCAGTAATTGCTTCCAGCGAGCTATTCCTTTTCCTAATCATAGAAATTGAGCAATTATACACTATTCTATAAAGCCAGGTAGAGAAAGCAGAATTATTATTGAAATACGGAAGAGCATAATAGCACTTAATAAAAGCATCTTGTGCTGCTTCTTCGGCATCTTCCCTATTTTTTAATATTCTGATTGCAAGAGTAAAAGCAATTTTTTTATATTTATTGATTATATAAGAAAAATCGCTGGGACTACCTTTTAACACTTTTTGTATGTAATATTTATCTTCATCTTTTACCATTATAAGTTAGACGAAGGTTTATAATAACTGGTTACAAAATTAAGAATAATAAATTTTGTAACCGCTTTTAAAAAAATCACGTCTAAAATAATAAGAAAAAATTTTTATATATTTTTTTTTACTCCTTCCCAAGTTGCACTTGGGAAGGAAGATTTCTTTTCAAGTTGTGCTTCGAATTTTTTTATGAATAAAGAGTTAAAGCATAGCTTTTTTGAAAGTTACATTCCCAAGTGCAACTTGGGAATGAGTGATAAAGAATTCACTTTTTTATTTATAAATAATTTATTCAGGAGTTCATTATGGAAGAAGATATCATTGTTCCGGTAACAGTTACAATTACTGTTTTTGCTTGCTTATTTGGAATAGCATTCCTTTATTTTACGACAAGACATAAGGAAAGAGTTATGTTAATTCAGCAGGGGGCAGACCCGGCAATATTCAAAAAGATTAATAATCCTTTAAGTATTTTAAAATGGGGGATGTTATTTATTGGAGTTGGTATTGGAGTAATATTAGGTGATTGTTTTAGAAATATTTTAATATCACAAACATCTTATGTATCTATGATATTGCTTTGTGGTGGAATTTCGCTCGTGCTGTTTTTCATTATTCAAATGAAAATGCGAAAAAATAATGTTTAGTTTTATTTAATAAAAGGAATTTTTTATGATTTCAATGAAATATTTTAGTATAAGTCTGATAATTCTCATATTTATAAGTTTACAACTTACAGGTAAAACCATTATTATTGAAAGAAATGGAGATAAAGATGCTACTTGGGAAAATTGGAATTTAAAATTTAGTAAAGTTGAAGAAAACCACGATAAGAAAGAAAATTCAAACGTTAGCAGTTTAATCTGTCAAGGAAAAGGAAATATTGATTGTAGATGGATTACTTCGCCTGTTTCGTCAAAAACTTATCCTTACTTTTATATCAACAATATGATTGAACACGCTAAAATTCAAATGAAAAATGGGAAATGGGCTGGCAACTTTCAATCAAATTTTGAATACAAAGGAATAAAGTATAAAAGGATTGTTAACTGGACTGGCAAAGCACCACAAATAAACAAGATTTCTATAGTAATAGAAGAAATAGAAGAAATAGAAGAAATTCAATAGCTTTAGAATTCCTGTCGCCTTGTAGTTTTTTATTTCGCATGCTTATCATTTCGAAACGAAGTGAGAAATCTCAATGTCTGTGATAGCAAGGAGTTGTAAGATTCTTCGCTGCGCTTCAGAATGACAGTTTTATTACCATTATTGTTAGCCGTTTGGTATAACCTTTTTTTTTTTGATAGAATTCTTTTGGTTAAAAGAAGTTAAAGAAAGTGAGTGCAGCGAAAAATCTCAAAATCTATGGTAGCAATGACTTGTGAGATTTCTCACTTCGTTTCGAAATGACACATTATCTGAGTAATTTGCGAAATTATTCTTTACGGGGCAAATCTCCTAACTCCTTTATTTTCGTTATGGGGCCATGAGTTCTGAGTTTGAGTTATCTAAAAGTTTGAATTAAATAAAATAATCATTTCACATTTAAATTCTTTTCTTTATATTTGAATAGTGGATTATAAAAATAGTAAAACAAACAAACACTCTGCTAATTATATTTTAAAAATTTAATATCAAATGAATAAAATTAATGAAAATAAAAATGATTTCTTAAATTGTTTACTTTCAAAAAATGAGAATGAATTAATAGAGTTTAAAGAAGCAAAAGAGAGCTACGATTTTGATAAGATTGGTAAGTATTTTTCAGCATTGAGTAATGAGGCAAATTTAAAGAATGCTGATGAATCTTACTTAGTGTTTGGTATTAAAGATAATAAAACTATTGTTGGAACAAAATTTAGAAATGACACAAAAAGATTACAGCATTTAAAATATGAAATTGCTGAAAAAATAACAAATAGAATTACTTTCATTGACATTGTTGAAATTAATGAAGATGGAAAAAGGGTAATAGTTTTTAAAATACCAGCTGCACCTAAAGGAATTCCAATTGCATATGAAGGACATTGGTATTCACGAGATGGTGAATCACTTGTATCATTAAACATAGAGAAATTAGAAAGAATTAGAAAACAAATGAATTTTGAGGATTGGAGTGCTGGAATAATTACTGATGCTACTACTGAAGATTTAGATGAAGAAGCAATTCAATTAGCAAGAAAAAATTATAAGAATAAATTCAATTCTACTGAAGTTGATGAATGGGATGATATTACTTTTTTAAATAAAGCAAAAATTACTATAAAGAATAAAATTACAAGAACTGCAATAATTCTGCTCGGCAAACCTGAATCAGAGCATTTTTTAACACCTTCTGAAATCAAAATTAGATGGATTTTAAAGGACAATCATAATTTTGAAATTGATTATCACATTGAAAGTTGCCCAATGGTTATTGCTATTGATAATATTTATAAAAAAATAAGAAATAAAAAATTTAGGTATTTACAACTAAATACTTTATTTCCAGAAGAAGTTGACCAATATGAACCTTATATTATCCGAGAAGCAATCAATAATTGTATTGCACATCAGGATTATACTAAATCTGGAAGAATAAATGTAGTCGAATATGAAGATTTATTAATATTCTCTAACTATGGTAAATTTATACCTGAATCAGTCGAAAAAGTAATTTATGATGATGCACCCGAGGAACATTACAGAAATAAATTCTTGACTACTGCTATGTTTAACTTGAAAATGGTTGATACTGTTGGTGGTGGAATTAAAAAAATGTTTAATTTTCAAAGAATGAAATACTTCCCTTTACCAGAATATGATTTAACAGATGATAAAGTTAAACTTACAATTTATGGAAAAATTATAGATTTAGATTATTCTAGAGTCTTAGCACAAAATAAGGACTTAACTTTAAATGATGTTATTCTATTAGATAAAGTTCAAAAAAATAAAAACTTAAATAAAGATGAAGTAGCAATTCTAAAACTAAAAAAAGTTATTGAAGGCAGATACCCTAATATTTATATTTCTAAGCCAATATCTCAAGATTTAGAATTTAAATCTCAATATACTAAAAATAAAGGATTTGAAAAAGAGCAATATATTGAATGGATAATTAAAGGAATAAAAGAACATAATTCTCTATCTAGAAAGGATATAGATGATATTCTATGGAAAATTTTACCTGAGTGGATGGATGAAAAACAAAAGAAAATAAAAGTAAATCATCTTCTTACTGAAATGAGTGTAAAATTAAAATATATTAAAAATATTGGTTCCAAAACTTTACCTAAATGGATTTTAGCAAACAAAGAGAAATAAAGAATAAAAGAATTTGTAACAAAAGAAACCAAAGTAACAAAAGTTAAAGAAAGTTTAAAAAAGTTAAAGAAAATATGATATAAGTCATTATTAATGAATAAGTAATAAAAGTTAA
>CAZCLJ010000130.1:0-7345 GCA_964499465.1 uncultured Hyphomicrobiales bacterium | reverse complement strand
AGAAAGTTAATAAAAGTTAAAGAAAGTTAATAAAAGTTAAAGAAAGTTAATAAAAGTTAAAGAAAGTTAATAAAATAAATATTACTTATTTTGTAATATATTGAATTATAATGGATTGCTTTTAACCATTTTTTTATGATAGAATTCTTTTGGTTAAAAGAAGTTAAAGAAAGATAATAAAAAACAGAACTACAAACGCCTTTTTTGTTGTTTCGAAGTTTTGTCATTTCGAAACGAAGAGAGGAATCTCAACCTCTGTGGTAGCTATGACTTGTGAGATTCTTCGCTGCGCTTCAGAATGACAGTTTTTATTGAACTTGTTGTTAGCGTTTTGGTATTCAAGATGTCCAACATCTCGAAGATGTTGGACATCTGAAAAAATAGAAATGAGACAAAAAAAGGGCTCCTTCTTTAAGAAAAAGCCCTTTTACTTTTTTTCATTACTTCCCAAGTTGAAATTGGGAAGTAGTTATGAAAAGGTTAAAACTTAAAACCTTTTAATGCTTTCATATATAATGAACGTGCATAAGCAGTTTGGTCTTTTGTATTAATTTGGCTCATACTGCCTTGCATTTGCTTAATTGATTCGTATTCTTTTTCAGTCATCCAATCAATCATTTCCTTTTCGATTGTCTTAATATGACCAATTCCATTTTTGAGTAAAACAGAACAAAGTTGGGCAACGTCAGCACCGGCAAGCATTAATTTGATAACATCTTTTCCAGTATGAATTCCGCGTGTTGCTGCAAGCTGCGCCTTAATTCTACCTTTTAAAATACCAATCCAGGTAAGAGGAAGGCGAAGTGATGACGAATCGCTCATTTCAATGCGAGTATTGACTTCGAGTTGCTCTAAATCAATATCTGGCTGATAGAAACGATTGAAAAGCACCAAAGCATCGGCACCGGCTTCATCGAATTTCTTTGCAATGTATGCAAAGTTTGTATAAAAAGGACCTAATTTGAGAGCAACTGGAATTTTAACAGTTTTTTTCACTGCTTTCAAAATATCAATATATGTTTGCTCAATTTTTTCCGATGGAGTATCCATATCGGTTGGTAAATAGTATTGATTTAATTCAATAGCATCAGCTCCGGCTTGTTCAATTCTCTCTGCGTAATCTGTCCAACTACCAATATTTGTTCCATTCAAACTTGCTATAATAGGAATACCAACAGTTTCTTTTGCTTTGCGAATATGCTCAAGATATTCTTCTGGACCTACGGCATAATCGTCCCATTCGGGGAAATATGTGAGTGATTCAGCAAAACTGTAGGTTCCGGCAGTAGTATGATAATGAAGTTCATACTGGTCGTTAATCAATTGTTCTTCAAACAAAGAATATAAAACAACAGCGGCGGCGCCTGCGTCTTCCATTTTTTTGATATTATCAATATCTTCAGAAATTGGAGATGCAGAAACTACTAATGGGCTTTTCAGCTTTTTTCCAAGGTAATTTGTGGTTAAATCCATTTTATCCTCCATTTATTATTTGTTTTCGGTAATGTTTTCACTTGCATTGCCACTTAATTTTCTCTCTGCAAGATATTTATAATATTCATATTTAGCATCAACATCAATTTGAGCTTGTTTGTAAAGTGCTTTTGCAACTTCTGGTTTGCTCTTGGTAAGCATCTTGAAGCGGTTTTCAGAATTCATATACATTGCTACTGGAATCTTCGGTTGCTTGGAATCCAATACCAATGGATTTTCGCCATCTTTAATTCTTTCTGGATTATAACGATAAAGTATCCACTGACCTGAATCAACAGCAAGTGCCTGTTGTTTTAGTGGTGAAGTCATATCAATACCGTGGGCAATACAATGACTGTATGCAATAATTATTGAAGGTCCATCGTAAGCTTCTGCTTCAATGAATGCTTTTAGTGTTTGGTCGTCTTTTGCGCCTATTGCAACAGTTGCAACATAAACGTTTCCATAAGACATAGCCATAAGCCCTAAATCTTTCTTCTTGTTTGGCTTTCCGCCGGCAGCAAATTTTGCAACTGCGCTAAGTGGAGTTGATTTAGATTTTTGTCCGCCAGTATTGGAATACACTTCAGTGTCAAGCACTAGTATATTTACATTCATACCGCTTGCGATTACGTGGTCTAATCCACCATAACCAATATCATAAGCCCAGCCGTCTCCACCGAGTATCCAAACGCTCTTTCTGACTAAATAATCTGCAACAGTCAAAAGACGTTTTGCTTCATCAGAATTAATAGTAGAAAGAATTTTCTTTAATTCTTCAACTCTGTTTCTTTGTTCAAATATTTCAGTTTCGTCTTTTTGTGGGCAAGCGACGATAGCGTTTACTAATTCTTCGCCAATTTGATTTTTTAGCATAGAAATAAGTTCAAGTGCAATTTCATTTTGCTTGTCGATAGCAAGACGATAGCCAAGACCGAATTCAGCATTATCTTCAAATAATGAATTCGACCAGGCGGGCCCTTTTCCAAATTCATTGACAGACCAAGGAGTTGTTGGTAAGTTTCCACCATAAATTGAGGAACAACCGGTAGCATTTGCCACAATGGCTCTATCGCCGAATAACTGGGAAAGTAATTTAACGTAAGGAGTTTCGCCGCAGCCAGCGCAAGCGCCAGAGAATTCAAAGAGTGGTCTCTGGAACTGTTGATGGCGAATTGCATTTACTTTGATTTTTGTTCTATCAACTTCAGGAAGTTTGAAGAAGAAATCCCAATTTTCAGATTCCTGCTTACGCAACGGCATTTGAGGCATCATAACGAGTGCTTTCAAACTTGGATTGGATTTGTTCTTTGCCGGGCATGCTTCAACGCAAACTCCACAACCGGTGCAATCTTCGGGTGCTATTTGTAATAAATACTTCATTCCCTTCCATTCTTTATCGCGGGCATCAACATATTTAAAGGTTTCTGGTGCATTTGCAAGGAGATTTTCATCTACAACTTTTAATCTAATTGAGGCATGTGGGCAAACGATTGAACATTTTCCGCACTGAATACAGGTTGCAGTATCCCAAACCGGTATTTCCAGTGCGATATTACGTTTTTCCCATCTTGTTGTCGCTGTTGGATAAGTGCCATCAACAGGGAAAGCACTAACTGGAATATCATCGCCACGACCAGCGATAATTTCACCTAATACATTTTTAACAAATTCAGGTGCTTCGTTTGGTACTGGATTTGCAATATCATATTTTGCTGTAATTTCTTGAGGATAATTAACTTCAAAAAGGTTTGCCAAAGTATTGTCAACAGCTTTTAAGTTCATATTGACAATTTCTTCGCCTTTCTTCCCATAAGTTTTAACGATTGAATCTTTAATTGCCTTAATTGCTTCTTCTCTTGGAAGGACGCCTGAAATAGCAAAGAAACAAACCTGCATTACGGTATTTATTCTTCTTCCCATTCCGCTGCCTTCAGCAACTTTCTGGGCATCTATTGTATAAAGTTTTACTTTCTTTTCAATAATATGCTTTTGAACAGTTTTCGGTAAATTATCCCAAAGTTCTTCTTTTGTCCAGGGAGTATTAACTAAAAATACGCCACCGTCCTGGATATTATTGAGCATATCGTATTTTTCTAAAAATATTGTTTGATGGCAGGCAATAAAATTAGCTTTTGTAACTAAATAAGGTGAGCGAATTGGGTCGGGACCAAAACGTAAGTGGGAAACTGTCATTGTTCCGGCTTTTTTGGAATCATAGACGTAATAACCTTGTGTATAAAAATCAGTGTTTTCGCCAATAATTTTGATAGAATTTTTATTTGCGCCGACAGTTCCGTCTGAACCTAATCCATAAAATAATGCACGGACAACTTTGTCAGATTCAATAGAGAAGTTTTTATCAACATCTAAACTTGTGTTTGTAACATCTTCAACTATACCAACAACAAAGTGGTCTTTCGGCTCTGTTTTAAGCATATTGTCAAAAACAGCTTTAACCATTGCCGGAGTAAATTCCTTTGAAGATAAGCCGTATCTGCCACCAAGAATTTTTGGTAAGGATTTGATATGTCCCCAACCTTTCGCAATACCTTCGTAGCAAGCTTGAATCACATCAAGATAAAGTGGGTCGCCAGCTGCGCCAGCTTCTTTTGTTCTGTCTAAAACGGAAATTGTTTTGACTGTTGCTGGAAGTGCTTCCATAAAGCGTTTTACGTCAAAAGGACGATATAAACGGACTTTAAGCACGCCGACTTTTTCATTTTGTTTGAGCAGATAATCAACGGTTTCCTGAGCGGTTTCGCAGCCGGAAGCCATAAGAACGATTACTCTATCTGCATCGGGGGCGCCAAAGTATTGAAATACTTTGTATTCTCTTCCTGTCAGTTTTGCAAATTTATCCATTTGCTTTTGAACGATATCAGGACAAGCGAAGTAGAACTTATTTATAGTTTCACGATTCTGGAAGAATACGTCTGGATTTTGAGCAGTTCCGCGAAGGACTGGCTTATCCGGATTAAGAGCACGGTTTCTATGTTGAGCAACTAATTCATCATTAATCATTTCGCGAAGGACTTCGTCTGGAAGAATTTCAATTTTTGCTTCTTCGTGAGAAGTGCGGAATCCATCGAAGAAATGAAGAAAAGGAACTCGCGATTCGAGTGTAGATGCCTGGGCGATTAAGCCGAAGTCCATTACTTCCTGAACTGAAGCAGCTCCAATAAATGCAAAGCCAGTTGCACGTGCAGCCATAATGTCGCTATGGTCGCCGAAAATCGAAAGAGCGTGCGTTGCTAAGCTTCTTGCGGTGATATTAAATACTGTTGAAGTAAGCTCGCCAGCTATTTTATACATATTAGGTATTTTTAAGAGCAAGCCCTGCGAAGCGGTAAAAGTAGTTGTTAAAGCTCCAGCTTGAAGCGAGCCGTGAACTGCGCCGGCGGCTCCGCCTTCGCTTTGCATCTCGCATACTAATGGAACTGTGCCCCAAATGTTCTTTATACCTTTGGAAGCCCATTCATCTGCCCACTCGCCCATATTCGACGATGGGGTAATTGGGTATATGGCACATACTTCATTAACGCGATAAGCAACATACGCCGCTGCTTCATTACCGTCAATTGTCTCAAACTTTTTCTGTAACATTCTGCGTGTCTCCAAATTTTAAATGCAAAATTTAATTATTTTTAATTCGTTTATTTTCATATAAAAAAAACAAATTTACGAAAAATTATACTAATTTGTAAATTTTTTAATGAGTATTTTTCCTTATTCGTTTAAAATGATTTCTGATTTTAAAAAAATTTTGCTGATTTTTATTTTTTTTAAACTCCTTCCCAAGTTGAACTTGGGAAAGAAGATTTATCTTTAATACCAAGTTGCTTTCATAAATATAATTAAAGTGTCATTTCGAAACGAAGTGAGAAATCTCACAACTCCTTGCTACCACAGACATTGAGATTCCTCACTTCGTATCGGAATGTCAAATAAACATATTTTATTATTAAAAGAAACTTGGGAAGGAGTAAAAAAGTGTTAATTTTGATTTTATGAATAATATAGTTTAAAATGATTTCTGATTTTAAAAAAATTTTGCTTATTCTTGCCGGTTCTTTGTCTTTGATTCTGGGATTAATCGGAATTGTAGTTCCACTGCTACCTACTACCCCATTCCTTTTGCTTTCAGCGGCTTGCTTCTTTAAAAGTTCAGACAAACTTTATAATAAATTGATTTCAAATAAATTTCTCGGCTCCTATATTAAAAATTACCGCGAGAAGAAGGGCGTACCAAGAAAAGTTAAAATTGTTGCTATTTCTACTCTTTGGGCAACTATTCTTTTTTCAGCTATATTCATTATAAATTTAATCTGGGTCAAAATTCTGCTGTTAGTCATTGCATCTGCTGTAACATATCACATCTTAAAGCTAAAAAGCCTTTGATTTGATTTTTTTTTTATTTTTGTAAAAAATATATGGAAAAATATATGACAAAAGAAGAAATTAAAGAAATAGAAAAATCAATTATTAATTTGACAAATGATTTTTGCAATCAGAAATTAGATGAAGAACTTCGTCAGCTCTGCGAAAATTTGGTTTTAAAACTTGGTCGGAAAAGAGAAGTTCCTTTTGTTCGGGGGAAAATAGAAATATGGGCTGCTGCAGTAGTTCATTTGATTGCATCTCTCAATTTCCTTTTTGATAAAAGTTCTGAAAATTTTACTTCAATTGCTGATATATGTGAATTCTTTAATGTAAAAAGTAGTTCATTTACAAACAAATCTCGTGAAATTAGAGATTCTTTGAAAATGGGAGTTTTCTGCCCTGAATTTTCTACTAGAAAAATAAACGAAACTAATCCAATGAATGACTTAGTAATGGTAAATGGTTTCATTGTTCCAAGAAAGTTTTTGAAATAAAAAATAGAAAATTGCAATTTTTTTGAGATATTTTTCCTTTTAATGTGTTTTTCCTTTTTGAGAGATAAACATTTTAATTGGAGATATTAATGAAAAAAATCCCATTATTTGTAATTTTTTCTATAATAATTTTCGCTTCCTGCACTGATAGAAGTCAAGAAGTTGTAGTAAATCCTGTTCTTAATACCGATTCAGTACAATGGCTAAGTTTCTCACCTCAAGAAAGCTATCCTAATCAAATTATAACTCTTTTCGGTAAAAACTTTTTCAAGTATGATAGCGTTAAAATCCTACTTGATACAACAGAAGCAGAGATTATTTTAAAATCAAATGATTCTTTGCTAATATTTTTGCCTAATCTCAATAAAGGAAAATACAGTATAAAATTAATTATGGGCAGTGATACTATAGTTTTCAAAGACCAGTTTGAAGTTTTAGATAAAAATTATTTGACAGAGTTGAATTATTATTCCCCTAAAAAAGGTTATGCTGAACAAACTGTAACCATTTTTGGAAAAAACTTATTACTAAAGAATAACATCAAAGTATTGTTTAATATCTCAACTTTCCTAGTTGATAAAATTAAGTAAATATAGAGTAGCAGTGCATTACAAATAAGATAATATGCATTAATTCTTAAAAAATACTAAATTTATTAATAGAACCTTTTAACACCTCCCCTGTCCCCATGGCTGATACGTTCTTTATAGCCATACGATCAACAAGTTGATAGTATGGCTGCTTTTGGTAGGTTCTTATTACTTTTTAGAAAATAATTTCTATTTTGATGTTATAAGTAAAATATTTTTACTTAATCAAACATTCTATTAATTGAATTTTTATAATTATTTCTATAAAAATAGAATACTTAGAACTTATAGCCATACTATCAACTTGTTGATCGTATGGCTATAAAAGAACGTATCAGCCCTGGGGCTAGTGTAATAATTCATAGAAAAACTAATAATAATTTCTTGTCATTCTGAACGAAGTGA
>CAZCLJ010000129.1:0-12377 GCA_964499465.1 uncultured Hyphomicrobiales bacterium | reverse complement strand
ACTTCGTTTCGAAATGACACAATATAATAAGTCTTTTAACGAATTACTACACTAGGAAAGTAGAGTTCTTTATTCTTTAAAATCCCAGTCCTTCTGTCTTTTCAACCGTTTATCTAAATTATACTTCTTAAAAAGTTCAATTGTTTCAGTTTCGGAATATTTTTTATAATTGAAATCCTTATAATTAGCTAATTTTAAAGTCATTACTGTAACGATAGCAGAAGCATCAGCAAGAATACGGGTATCTACCTTATCGAAAGTATCGCCAAAATCATGATAATAATGATACATATCTTTTTCTAAAAAGCAACTGAAAGTAAACGAAGGTATTCCTTTGAGCATAAAAGGAGTGTGGTCGCTATTTACCCAAGGATTTGTAGTAATGCCATCTTTGAACGAAAACCCTTTAAAATTATCTTTCAAACTCTCAAAAAATGGAATAAACTCTTCATATCCCATAGTATTAAACCCGGTAGGAGTGCCAGTCATATCCATATTAATCATTGCAATAATTTCTTCAGAATGTCTTTCTGCATATTCCTTAGAGCCAAAAAGCCCAAGTTCTTCTGCATTAAACCAAACTAATTCAATTGTGTAGTAGTTTTTTGGTGAATATTTGTTAATCAGACGGGCAATATCAAAGAGCATTGCTGAGCCGTGTCCATTGTCCACAGCACCCTGGCTTACATCCCATGAATCGAAATGCGCACCGACTACAATTTTTTTTGGAGAAATACCCGGAAAAGTAACAATTATGTTAGATGTTTCAGTATTAAAGCATTGGGAATTAACCTGAATTTTAATTTTCACCGGAATATCTTTCTTTAGTAATCGTCTTAGTGAACTACCCTCTTCATAAGTAATTGAAAAAGCTGGTATTTTTGCTTCTTCGCCACTAAAATTCGATGTACCGCAAAGATTCAAACCACCATTTTTTGTATTAATGAAAAGAACAGCTTTTGCACCGGAATTTGCTGCTCTATCAACTACCTCGCATCTAAACTGCTGAACAGCTCCTTTTGGAGTTTCAAGCGTTACTAAGCAAATTTTTCCTTTAGAATCAATACTTTTAAAATCTTCATCTGTTCCACAATTAAGGAAAACAAGTTCAGATGTAAATTCAGATGTTTTTGGAGAATAGCCAAGTGCATATACGCGTAATTTTTTCTTAATCGGGGTAATAATTTCAACATTATCATCAGCTCTTTTCCAACTGTTCATCGTGAATTTTTCTAATTTTGCCTGAATACCAATTTTATTAAGTTCTTCAGTCAAAATTGAAATTCCTTTTTCATTTTCAGTTGAACCGGCTAATCTTCCACCAGCTTCATCGCATAAACGCTGTAAAAAATCGTAAGCTTGACTTCCTGTATATGCAGAGCCAATAATTTGATTAATAGTTTCTTGAACCTGAGAAAATAAATTGATAGTTGATAAAAGAATTATTAATAAAAATACTTTTATAAAGGAAAGTTTTAAAAATTCAATTTCTCTTGTCATTCTGAACGAAGTGAAGAATCTCAATAGTTGTGGAATCAATGACTTGTGAGATTCTTCGCTGCGCTTCAGAATGACATATTTTCTTTTGTGGGTCATTCTGAACGAAGTGAAGAATCCAGAGGATAGTGGTTTAAAGAACATTTTTCTGGATTCTTCGCTTCGCTCAGAATGACAGCGTAAAATTTTGTCATTTCCATTAAAATAAAGCATTTGCTTTTTCAGGGGGTTCAGAATGACAATTTTTAGAATTCCCCAAAAGGCACATAAAAAAGTGAATGTTTTTTGTAAAAAAGATGTTTTCATTTGTATTAGAAAGAGGATAATTAATAAGGGTTGTTTTGTGTTAGAATGCGAAAATAAAGCGGAAAATGTCTTGCCAGTGAGTAAATGCAATTACTCTATAGCCAAGAATTGTTCCGAAACCAATTAAAGTAAAACCAGCGAATTTCCTGATTTTTAAAATTATATTATCATTTAATCTATGTTTGATTTTTGCAAGCACTTTAACCAAAAGATATATCCAACTGAAATTTCCAGCACCAAAGCCAATTGCAAACATAACACTGCTTATTGCAGTGAGTTCAATCAACTGGTATTTTTGGACTGTTAAAGTTACAAAAGATAGTGAAGAGAAGAAAGTCGGATTTGCAATGTTAGTGAAAGCAACAGCAGCACCAAGGAAAAATGGACCTTTGCTCATTATCTTATTTAAAAAATTCAATCCTCTTAAATGGTAACTATTTGCGTCTAAGTCAATATTTTGCTTTTTTGGTTTTAGCTGCATTAAGCCGAAAAGCATAATGACTGCAATTACAAGTATTTGAAAAATCAGGAATAGCAAAGGGTTGTAAGTAGTAATATCTGAAAATAGCTGGACAACAAAACTTGTTGCAAAAACAGTAATTAATCCAAAGAAAACATCAATAACAGAAGTTCCGAGAGCAATCATTTGTCCATGCTTAACTCCTTTGTCTAAAGTAAGTTTCATAGCTGTAACAGCAACTGGTCCAGGTGGTATTGCAAGGACAAATCCTAATATGAAACCAACTATTAGTGATTCAATCATTGTATTTTCTTTAAAGTTATACTAAACATAACAATTAAAAATCTTTCATAAATTAGTGTTAAAAATATTACACAATATACAAAATTGTCAAATATTATCAAAATAAATTTTTTTTCTTAATTTTGTAAATAATTTTTAAATTTTTTGGAAAGAATTATGTTTCTTATTCATGAAGTTGGTATGCGTGATGGTTTGCAAATGGAAAAGCAAACCGTTCCTTTCGATATAAAAGTAAAATGGGTCGAAAAAATGCTTGAAAGCAATGTTGATATAATTCAACTCGGTTCTTTCGTCCATAAAGAAAAAATGCCTCAAATGGCAGATTCAGATGAACTATTTAATTATTTTAATAAAAAAAAGCACAATACTATTTTCTCCGGTCTTGCTTTAAATGAAAAAGGAATGGAGCGTGCTTTAGCTTGTGGTGTTGATTTGCTATGCCTCGGGGTTTCTGCAAGCGAAACTCATAGCAAAAAAAATACTGGTATGACAGTTGAAGAAGCTACAAACCGTATTATTAATATTGCTAAAGAATCTATGAATGCCCGAGTAAGAGTGCAAACTTCTGTTCAGTCTGCTCTTGGTTGCGGTTTTGAAGGAGCTATTCCTGAAGAACGAGTGCTTGGAATAATCAAGAAATATCTTGAAGCTGGTATAAGAAAAATCAGTTTGGCCGATACTGCCGGATACGGCAATCCAGCTCAAGTCGAAAGAATTATTACAGCAATTAAAAAAATAGACAGTGAGGTTGAAATTGCCTGTCATTTCCACAACACTTATGGAATGGGATTAGCAAATTGCTACGCTGCTATGAAAGCTGGTGCTACTGTATTCGAATCTTCTACTGGCGGGCTTGGTGGATGTCCTTTTACTAAACTTGCTTCAGGAAACGTTTGCACTGAAGATTTAATCAATTTCTTCAATCAAATGGAATTGAGAAAAGATATTAATATTAATATCTTTATTGAATTAGCAAAGGAAATGGGAGAATATTTCCAAAGAGAGTTGCCCGGTTACGTTTATAAAGCAGGGGTAATTAAGAAATAATTTAGCAGGAATACAAAAAATATTAATTAGTTATATCAGAACTCCAGATGCCTCGTAGTCTGGTATTTCGCATATTTTATAATAAGAAGTTAAATTTGAATGTAAATATTTCCAATAGGTCATTAGTTATTCGTTATTAGGAGTTGTTAAGAAATAAGCCATACGATCAACAAGTTGATAGTATGGCTGGTAGCATAAAAATCTAATTGAAAAAACTATCAGGTATGTGATTAAACCAATAGTTTATGAATTCAAAGAAATTTAAACTTAAAATTTTGTCATACTATCAACTTGTTGATAGTATGACTTATTTATTAACAATCACTTAGTAGTTACAAACTAATGACCAATGACTAATGACCAATAACTAATAGAATGATATTTGCTAACTACGTAATTATTCTTTACGAGGTAAATTCCCTAACTTATTTATTTTTGATATGGGATCTGGAGTTCTGAATTTACTCCTTATAGCTACTGTTTAAAGTCTTCTTTCCTTTTTTATCAACTGCGTAAACTTTAAATTCAAATGGCTTTGCAGAATTTATTGGAGTAATGATAAACTCCTGAATTTTGGTAGGCAATGGCTCTTCGTAAGAACGTAAATTTCCACGCAACTCTCTATATTTTGCATTACCTTCTATTTCCAAACTTACAATTTCATTAAACTGCCTGCTATATTTCCCATAGCATTTAGTAGTCAAAATTACCTCGCCATTTTTCCCTTTCTTTAAATCGGAAATCTCGGGATTGGGAAAATTCAAAATTTTGATATTATATTTTTGACCGAATAACTTATCGTCAATGTATCTTTCAAGGACTAAAGTTTTGTTTATTAATGAAAAATCCGGAGTGAAATTAAATTTTTCGCCTTGCTGGCTAGCTGCTAGAATTTTACTGCCATCTCGTATATATGATTTTACAACAGTCGAAGTCAAAGGCAGTTTTGGATTGATTGTGTATGTTTTCTCCGGATACATCTCTTCTGCAAATTCTGGATGCTCTATCCCTTGCGGAGTTACTCTGAAAGAAGTTTTAATTTCTTCTTTATCATATTTTCGAACTACTCTAATTTGCACAGTCATCTTGCCGAAACTCGGAGTCTTTCCTTTCAGTAAAATCCGCTCTGGACTTGTTTCACTAATGAATGCTTCTCCTCCATTATTTTCCGGTTCACAGATTACTTTTAATTCTGGTTTTATTGCTAAATCCTGAAGAAAATTTATATTACTTCCAATTACGGTATTTTGCCAGTTCTGTGAAGCAATCAATTTAAAATCAGATTTTTCAAGAATAATATTAAAATTTTGTAAGTTTGATGTATTTGAATATGGTATATAAGGATTTACAGGAGAATGTCCGGTATCCATCGGTAAATTATTTGTAGCAATATCAAATGGAGTTGTTTTTATATTTTTATTATAAACAATATTAATGCCGAATTTTCCTTTTAGCTTAACTGTTTGGTATGTAATGCTTTCATCTTTATTTTCTTTTTTGGTAGTTGCATTTGCAGTAACGTGAACGATATAGCTTTTGTTCTGGAAAATTGGAAGCTTTGGTTCCCAATAAAATACTGCCTTGTTTTCCTTAATATTTTCTATTGTGCGAAAAGAAATTAACTTATAAGGATTATCGCTTACCTGTTGATTGATTATACTTGCATCTTCAATGTAAAAATCAAATGAAATATTTTCGATGTTATCAGACCAAAATATTGTGTTCATAGAATCAAGAGATGCAATTTTCAAACCGGTAGAATCGCTATTGATGAAGCAATTAAGAGTATTTTGCTCAATATTTAATGACATATCCGGCAAATAGGTTCGGGCAATGAAGTCAGAATTTTGCTGCTCAATTTCCTTTTTTTCCGGAATAAGCAAAATCAAGGCAGCCAGATAAAGGACGAAATATATTTCAATTGTTTTATGCTTTCTGATTTTCATAACCATTTGATAAATTTGCGAGTAATAATTTTTCAACTTCTTTTTTCACAGAAAACTCAACTTCTTCTTTCTTAATGAAATTGACTGTATTCTTTAAATCTTCCAGCGAACCATTGAATTCTTTCAGGGATTGCGAAGTGATTTTCATAGCATTGAGCAGTTCAGGGTTTGGGCTTACGGCATCTTTTGCAGAATTAGCTACTTCTTTAATTGATAAGATGATTTCATTTTGCTGGTGCAGCAGATTTTTTATATTTTCATTTTGCTCTTCAATTTTAACGAGAGCAGCAGCAAAATCTCTGCTAATTTCCCCTATTTCGAGCAATAAATCATCACTTGCTTGCTCCTTTTCTTTATTATTTAAATCCTGATGAATCTCGTCATTTGGTGAAAAAAGCATAACAACAAACATAAAAACGAGCAACATTGCTTCAAAAATAACGCCTGCAATAACAGCGGTATCGCTTATTGAGTCGCTGAAACGCCTTATTCCAATTAAAGTTAGCAAAATTGCAGCACCAAAATAAACAAATGAATTTATTGTTGTGAAAAAAAAGCGATTTACAATTTCTTCGAGCCAAAGTGCTGTTCCAGAGAAAAAGCCAAGTGGGTGCTGCACGGTTACCTGATAGCTTGAATATTTGAAAAGCTCAGTTTCAGAAGTGCATAGCCGCCAAAGAGTCATCAAAGTATTAATGCTTGTATTCTGCTTCTCGTAACGCAGTTCTTTAAATATTTCTGTGATTAAACTTCTGCCTTCTATTGTAGTCAATGTTTGTATTGTTTTCATTTGTTTAAACCATTTATAAATAGATTTCCTACTATTTGAATTACTCAATCTTTAAAATTAATAATTTTTTTTGTATTTTTATTAATCTTGCTCAAAATTCTTTTGAAAACAATCAAATTCATTTGTTTTTTGTTTTTATTTTATTTAATTTTCTTTTTTATTTTATTAGCGAGCAAAAAGATGATTATAAATTCAATTTTAAACGAGGGCGTTTTAATAATCAGTTTTCAAGGAAGTTTCATTGACGATTATTCTTCAAAGGAAAAAGAAATTTTGGAGAAAATCGGAAATGAAAAGAAAGTTGTTTTCGATTGTAGCGAAATGGATTATTTGAATAGCTTTGCACTAAGGGCATTTTTAAAAGTTGCAAAAAAAGTAACCAAAGATGGTGGTCAATTCGCTTTTTGCAATATAAAACCCAATGTAAAAGAAGTATTTCAGATGACTGGATTCCTAACATTATTCCAAATATTTTCATCTATTCCGGAAGCAATAGAAAGTTTCGAAGGGGAAAAGTAGAATTTTAGGTTGATGGGGATTATTTATAATTCTAATTCAGTGGCAAAAAATATAAAAAAGTCATACTATCAACAAGTTGATAGCATTACTGAAGATGTCATTCTGAAGCGCAGCTAAGAATCTCACAAGTCATTGCTAACACTAAACTTGAGTTTTCTAACTTTGTATCGGAATAACAAATTAAAATTGAATTTTTATAATTAATGTAACTATTAAATGATTTTAAATTATAATGATTATTATAATAAATATTCAAATCAAGGGTACAAAGGAGAATCTTTATACAAAAGAATAATGGAAGAAGGTATAACTCCAAATAAAAAAGTTAATAAAGAATCCTGGATAGATTAATGAAACATATTAAAGATTTATTAATAGAAAAATTAAAATGGAAAGATTTATCAAAACAAAGTAAAGTATTTATAACCGATAAATATTCAATAGAAAACTGTTATCTTCAATTAAATGACTTTCCTGAAGAGCCAATGTGGACATTATATTTCAACGATGAATCAATTGATTTTGATGACACCCCAAATAAATGGGTAATACAATATAGCAAAGAATAAAATCCTAAGTTATTCCAGCAGCTACCGCTTCGGCTTTCGCCTGTATGGAGCGGGAAGGCGAAGTGAAAACATTTTTCATTTTTAAACTTTTTAAATGAAACTTGGGTAAGAACAGAAAACGAAAGTAAATAACTCTTTGCTTTTCATAAATTAAAATATATTTTTTATATTTGTGTCATAAATATATGTTGTAATATAGATTTTGTCAAAAAATGGAAAACATTCAACAAACAGAACAATTAGATTTTAGCAAAGTCTGGTTTATGTTTCAGGAAACAAACAAACAGTTTCAGGAAACAAACAAAGAAACTGATAGAAAGTTTCAGGAAACAAGTAATAAAATTCAAGAGATGAAAGAAATTCTTGAAGCTCAAGCAATTGAAACAAATGAACAAATTAAAAAGATTAGCAAGAAAATGAGTGAAGGTGAAACTCGCTGGGGAAAGTTTGTTGAATCATTAGTTGATGGCGATTTGCTAAATCTTTTAACTGCAAGAGGTATTGATGTTACTGTTACAAACACAAGGACAAAATCCAGAGACAAGAATAAACCCTTTGAATTTGATATTATAGCAGAAAATGGTAAAGATGTTGTAATTGTTGAAGTTAAAACCACTTTATCTGTTGATGATGTGAAAGATTTTTTAAAGGATTTAGCTAATATCAGAGACTTACTGCCCAAATATAAAGATAAAAATATATTTGGTGCAGTTGGTTACATCACAGAAGAGGGAGCCAGCACTGTCTTTGCCCAAAAAAAAGGTTTGTATGTTATCAGAGCCACTGGCGACAGCTCAAGCATAATTAATGCAGAGGATTTTAAGCCAAAGTGTTGGTAAATTACTTTTCAGTTACAGCAGATACCGCTTCGGCTATAATGGAATGGAGCGGGAGGGCGAAGTGCATTTATAAAAATGAATAATTAGAAATAGTAAGCAATGTGCAAAAATAGCACTTTCCTTTTCTGATTAGGTTTTAGTCAAAAAAACTGAACTATGAAAAGCAATTAAAAATATTTTATCCAATTCATGTTATTCTAATGGAAAATGATAATCAAATAATAATTTATCAAACAGAAGACGGAACTACTCAAATTGAAACACGTGTTCAAGCTGATACTGTATGGCTGACTCAGGAGCAGATGGTTAAATTATTTAACACAACTAAGCAAAATGTTAGCTTACATATTAATAATATCTTTCGGGAAAAAGAACTTGAAAAAAATTCAGTTGTCAAGGAATACTTGACAACTGTATCTGATAGAAAAAGCTATACAATGAAATACTACAACCTTGATGTAATTATTTCAGTTGGTTACCGTGTTAAATCTAAGCGTGGCACTCAGTTTCGTATTTGGGCTAATAAGATATTAAAGGAATATTTAGTCAATGGATATTCTTTGAATGAAAAAATGTTGAAATTGCAGGTTTATAAACTTGAGCAACTTCAATCTGCAATTCAACTCATTTCAAATACTTCTAAATATTTGAATAGCAACGGAAAAGATAGCTTTTTGTTTATTCTAAAACAATACTCAAATGCACTTAATACTCTTGATGATTATGATTATAAACGGCTTAAGGATATTCAAACAGAACCAGAACAAACATATATATTAGAATACTTTGAAGTAAAAGTAATAATTGAGCAAATGAAATTGGAAGTATCTAATTCAAAATACTTCGGTGCTGAAAAAGATGAATCCTTAAAAAGCTCTATAGCTGCAATATATCAAACTTATCAGGCAATGATTTATATCCTACAATAATTGAGAAAGCGGTAAATCTTCTGTATTTTTTAGTAAAAAATCATTCCTTTATTGATGGAAATAAAAGGATAGCAGCAGCAATATTTCTCTATTTCCTTTCAAATAATAATATATTAAATAAAGTCAATTTAGACAACGATTTGCTTGTAACATTAACATTGATGATTGCAAACAGCAATTCATCAGACAAAGACTTAATTGTAAATATAGTTTCCATCATACTCTTAAATATAGAAAATTTATAAATATTGTAAGACAAATATAAAATATGCTTATATTCAAATTTAATTAGTTTTTCATTTAAAGGGGCTAATGCTTTCATTGGAACGGAGCGGGACAGGCGAAGTGAAAGCATTTTTCATTTTCAAACTTTCGCAAAGTTAAGAAACTCGTGCGAAAGTGAAATGAAAAAGTCATACTATCAACTTGTTGATAGTATGACTGGATAAAGATGTCATTTCGTCCTCCCAATAAAGGAAGACCTTTATTTAAATGGAGTTGACATAATTCTTATCAAATATTTATGTGAAAGAAAATGTGAAATAAGGTAATAAGGTTTATTGATTTTTGGTGTTTATTTTCTACTAAGGTTTTCAAAAAAAAATTAGGTTTTAAATTTTTTAGCTAAAATTATTCTTTAACAAAGAAAATGTAAACCTTATTTTCAAAATAAACCTTAGTAGAAAAAAAATAGCACAAATAAATAACCTTATTAGCTTATTTTATATATACTTAATTGATATAGTATTGAAATATTTAGTAAAGATGTCATTAGCAAACTCAGTTAGGAATCTCAAATGTATTGGAAACAATGGACTTGTGGGATTCTTCGCTGCGATTCAGAAAGACAGAGTAAAATTTAATTTTTAGAATTCCTGTAACTAATGAAAGATTTTAAATTATTGTTAATTTGCTCTATCCATAAATTATTTCATCTAATGCTAAAGCCGTAGTATTCGCCGTGAAAATCGTCATATTCAAGTTCAACAGAATTAACAATAGAGCGGGAAGGGCCTTGCTTTAAAATGCTTATCATTTCTTCAATATTTGTATCTTCACCTTCTAAAAATACTTCAACATTACCATTTATAAGGTTCTTTACATAACCGGACAAATTAAGTGCCTGGGCGTTTCTATAAACGAAGTAACGGAATCCCACTCCTTGAACAAATCCTTTAACTAATATTTTTACTTTTTTCATCTGTATTCAATACATACTAACAATAAAAGCAAAAATACTTACAAAATTGGTAAATTACAATATTTGTTTTTTTTAATTTTGTAATATTAATTAACTTGGATAATTCATCCGATGACTGGGAAGTCATCGGATGAATAGACTCAGTAACGATTTTAGAATTTAATAAAAATTCAGAACTCCTAACCCCATAACGAAAATAAAGGAGTTAGGAGATTCGCCTAGTGTTGTAATTCGTTAAAAGACTTATTATATTGTGTCATTTCGAAACGAAGTGAGAAATCTCACAAGTCATTGCTACTACGGAACTTGAGATTCCTCACTTCGTTTCGGAATGACAAGAAATGTTTATTAGGTTTTCAATAAATTATTACACTAGTAAAGAACAATTGCGCAGTCAATCTCCCAAATAAATTTGGGAGTTACTCTAATTATTAGAATAACTCCTAAATTTATCTGGGAGTTATATGTTTGCAATTTATTGATATTACATTATTTTTAATATCAGAACTATATTATCGGGAAATAACAAACTACGAGGGAACAGGAGTTCTGAGGTTAAATTTGAATGTAAATATTTCCAATAGGTCATTCGTTACTCGTCATTAGTTATTAGTAGTTGCAAACTAATGACCAATAACTAAGAGAATGATATTTGCTAACTGCGCAATTATTCTTTACGAGGCAATTCTCCTTGCTCCTTTATTTTCGTTATGGGGTAAGGAGTTCTGAACTTGTTGACCGTATGGCTATAAAAGAACGTATCAGCCCTGCCCCTCTAAAAAAAGGGAATTCATAATGTGAGTTATTAAATATAATTTGTTTTAATATCAATGAAAATATTGCATAGTTAATATCGTTTAAGAAATAAATTATATTTATTTAATAAAAAATAATATATTTATGACAAACTATAAACCAATAGAATTAATACTGAATCCTCCCCCATTTCATTGGGTTGGCAATGGATTTAAAGTGCATAATTTTTTCCCACGTGGTCTTAAATCAAATTACCGTTTGAGTCCATTTTTCCTGCTTGATTATAATGCGAAGATGTCTTATCCGCCATCAAACGAAAAGAGAGGAGTTGGAGTGCATCCCCACCGAGGATTAGAAACAGTAACAATAGCATATCAAGGTAAAATTGCTCATCACGATAGTGCCGGCAATGGTGGAGTAATTTCTGAAGGCGATGTGCAATGGATGACAGCCGGTCGGGCAATTCTGCATAAAGAATACCACGAAAGAAGCTATGTGGAAAAAGGTGGTGATTTCCAAATGGTGCAGCTTTGGGTCAATCTGCCTGCCAAAGATAAGATGACTGAACCAAAATATCAGGAAATTCAGTATGAAAGAATGGGGAAATATGAATTAGAAAACAAAAGTGGTTTAGTGAACATTATTGCAGGTGAATTTAATTCAGTCAAAGGACCAGCATTTACTTTCACTCCAATCAATTTATTTGATGTTAAATTAAATGAGTTTGCAAAAATCAACTTTAATTTCGAAGAACATCATAATACTGGTATTCTAATAATTGAAGGTAAAGTCAAAATAAATAATTCTGATGCTGCAAACTCTGACCAGTTAATCGTTTTTGAAAATAAAGGAAACGAAATTGAAATTGAAGCATTAGAAAAATCCACTTTCCTTGTTATGAGTGGAGAACCAATAAATGAGAAATTATTTCCTTACGGACCTTTTTTAATGAATACTGAAGAAGAAATCATTCAAGCTTATGATGATTATCAGAAAGGTGTTTTTGGATTTTTAGAAGATTAGATTCAGAACTCCTTGCCTAATAAAGGAAATAAAGTAGTTAGAAGATTTGCCTCGTAAAAAATAATTGCGCAAATTATAACAAAAAGTATGTCATTCTGAACGAAGTGAAGAATCTCAAACTCTGTGGTAGCAATGACTTGTGAGATTCTTCGCTGACGCTTCAGAATGACAAGACCAAGATTGATTCTTCGC
>CAZCLJ010000128.1:0-12458 GCA_964499465.1 uncultured Hyphomicrobiales bacterium | reverse complement strand
TTGTGAGATTCTTCACTTCGTTCAGAATGACAAGACTGCGAAATATCAAACTACGAGGCGTCAGGAGTTCTGAATATATGAGAATGGTGAAATCAGATTAGATAAACCATTAAATATGAATAATGCTAAAAAAGTTATGGTTACTTTTTTAGAAGAAGAAATACAATCAAATACACATCAGCTTACTATTAATGATTTTTCTTTTCTTAAAGCAAGAGAAGAAACAAAAAGATATTAGGGTTGCCTTTCTGATGCAGTGATTGAAAAAAGGAATTATTATAGATGAAAGTATTCCATTCCCTTAACTTTCCAACAATTTATTAATCACATACTCAGCTCCCATTTCTTCCAAAATTATTCCTTTGTGGTATTTTTCTGCCTTTTCTTTTTGGGCGCCCAAATTAAACACTGCAAGCGGATAGCCCATCTCAATAATTTCATCGCAAACAATTGAAAAGGTTTCCGGACAAATTGATGGAAAAAGAAATAAATCTACATTGTATTGCTTAGAAATTTCTGGCAAATCTTTGCGTTTGTATCTTCCAGTAACAATCAATGACTCAGATTTATTAAAATCTTCAAGCATCTCCCCTATTACTACAATCCTTATTTTGTCTGAATATGATTTTTCAATTTCCTTAGCAAGTTCTTTAACGACTAAGCTTCCTTTAGGAAAGTTCAGCGTTCCGGCAACAGCGATTGTTTTTATTGTATTTTGCATAAAATTTTTATATGTTTTTCAATAATAAATATCTGAGTGACAATTTAAGTCATACGAGCAACAAGTTGATAGAATGATTTTTCTTCTTACTTTTATTAAGTTTCTCCAAACTTTGCTAAAGTTAAAAAATCTAAACTTTCTAAATCTTCTAATCCTTCTAAACTTTATTTCACCACCATTTACATAAAGTTCTTACATAATTTATTATTTGACAAATATAAGGTTTTTATAAAAATTATCTACTTCTCCACAATTACCGTAACTGGACCTGCATTGGTCAACGAAATGTCCATCATAGCTCCGAATTCACCTTCGTAAATAGGTAGCTTATAATTATTTTTGAAAAAATCAACAAGTTGATTAAAAATCCTTTCTGCTTCTAAAGGTGGAGCAGCAGCGGAAAAATTAGGTCTGAAACCCTTATTTGCATCACCATAAACAGTAAAATTAGAAATCAGCATTAAACTGCCACCAATGTCAGTTACAGATTTATTCATCTTGTCTTGCTCATCTGGAAAAACGCGCAGATTAACTAATTTATTTGCAAACCACTTAATTTTTTCTAAATTATCATCGTTTGAAACAGCAATAAGAGCAAGCAGCCCCTCCCCCATTTCACTTTTTATAACACCGTTTATTTCTACTTTTGCTTGAGAAACTCTTTGAATAACAGCTTTCATTTTTTAAAATTCAATTATTTTTTTTTGTTAAATTTTTTTTTGTTAATTTACGTAAATTTTCAATATAATTGTGAAAGGAAAAATATGTCATTAATTATATTAGGAATAGTAATCTTTTTGATTGCTATGTATTCAGGAAAAAACAGTCCCATTGGCAAATGGAAGGGATTGCTTGGTTTAGCTGGAATTATTGTTGTAATTGTAGGAATAGCAACATCAGCAGTTCGTCAGATTGATGCTGGCAGAATAGGAGTGCAGGTTCTTTTTGGAGAAGTTCAAAAAAGCATTTTAAATGAAGGATTGAACTTCGTAAACCCTCTTGTTGACGTTAACGAAATGAGCATCCAAACTCAAAACTACACTATGTCAGCAATATCTGAAAAAGGAACTGGCGCAGGCGACGATGCTATTCGTGTTTTGAGCAAAGATGGACTTGAAGTTATTATTGATTTAACTGTGCTTTACAGAATCATTCCAGATGAAGCTCCTAAACTTTTTCGTGAAATAGGAATGAATTATCAGGATAAAATCATTCGCCCTATAACACGCACTGGCATACGCGAAAGTGCCTCTTATTTCGATGCAATTGATTTATTTGCAGAAAAAAGAGAAGAATTTGAAAATAGAATAAAAACAAAAATTGAAAATGATTTTAAGACTCGCGGCTTAATCATCGAACAAATGCTAATTAGAAATATTACTTTACCAACTTCAGTAAAGGAAAGCATCGAAAGAAAAATTACCGCTGTTCAGGAATCACAGCGAATGAAATTCGTTTTGGAAAAAGAAGAACAGGAAGCAGAACGTAAAAGAGTTGAAGCAAAAGGTATTGCTGATGCACAGCGCATTTTAAACGAAGGACTCTCCGACCGCGTTTTGCAATATGAATCTATTAACGTTCAAAAAGAACTCGTTAATTCTCCTAATTCTAAAATTATTATTCTGGGGAGTGGAAAAAATTCACCACCACTTATTATAGGAAACTGATTAATTAATGATTAATGATTAATGATTAATTGTATGTAAAAGGTTTATGAAGATTAGACTGGTTGGGTTTTTAACTTTCGCAAAGTTGGGAAACTTTACGAAAGTATTTACTTCTTTTTACTTTGCGAAAGTTTCTTAACTTTCGTAAAGTTTTGTATGGAAAAGTAAAGATGTCATTGGTAACGTAGTGAAGAATTACTGAAAAAATAAAGATGAAATGAATAACTAAAAGAAGAATATTGTAATAAAATAAAAATTTAAAATTAAAAGGTAAAAAAATGGATTACGCAGGAAGTTCAGATATAGACCATAGAAAAGTAACAACTTTACGCTTGCAGGAAATGAAACAAAGTGGTTTGAAGATTTCTTGTCTTACAGCTTATGATGCACTAATCGCAAGAATATTAGACGAATCTGGAATAGATTTAATACTTGTTGGGGATTCTCTTGGAAATATAGTTCAGGGACTTGCAACAACAATACCAGTTACACTTGAAGAAACAATATACCATACTAAAGCAGTAGTTCGCGGCACCCGCCGTGCATTAGTCGTTGCAGATATGCCATTTATGAGCTATCAGGTTTCGCCGCAGGAAGCATTCAGAAATGCAGGAAAAATAATGAAAGAAACCGGTTGCGCTGCTGTCAAACTCGAAGGTGGAAAAAATGTTGCTGATGCTGTTAGCGTTATGAATGAAGCTGGCATTCCTGTTATGGGACATCTGGGACTTACTCCTCAAAGTATAAACAAATTCGGTACATATCGGGCAAGAGGTGTTGAACCCAAAGAAGCAGAAGACATTTTTAACGACGCTTTAACTTTACAAGATGCCGGTGCTTTTTCTATTGTCCTCGAAAAAATTCCTCTTGAATTAGGAAAAAAAATATCTGAAACTCTGAAAATACCAACTATTGGAATTGGAGCCGGTCCTTATTGCGATGGACAAATCCTCGTCTATACTGATTTACTCGGTTTGACCGTTGATTTTAATCCACGTTTCGTTAGACGCTATGCTAATCTTTACGAATCTATAAAATCAGCTTTCAAAAATTTCTCAGATGATGTAAAGCAGTTAAATTTTCCAAGCAAAGATGAGAGTTATTAACTCACCTTACGAATTCCCCTCTTGAGAGTAATGTCACGGAGATAAGGGAATAATATAACTTAATTATGTGGATTTATAACAGCTTCCACAACTTTTCCTTAATAGAGGTGGAGTTATATTGTTATAAAACAACAACTTACTTACCAACTCTAAAATGAGGAAGCGAGATGAGGTGTTATTTTGAATTTTAGTTTTCTTATATTTTCCTTTAACTCCGTGCCATTACTCTTGAGAGGGGTAGGGGTGTGTTCTTTGAATCCACTTTTCTTATTCCCCTCTTGAGAGGGGCAGGGGTGTGTTCTTATTTTCTTATTAAAAAGTTCTTTCAGAATAAAAAGAAAATTATGCTTATAATAGTTTATTTCCATGATATTGCTTCAGATGTAACAATTAAGGAAGAACACACCCCTTTGTCCCCTCTCAAGAGGGGAATGGTTCTTGTGTTAAATAGAAAATAGTGCATCAACATAACTTGTTTAAAATTTTAAAATAGAATTGCGTAAGATGAGTTATTAATTGTTTTGTTTTAACAATAATTTTTAAGGTTTTTAGTTTATAATAAATTAATAAATAAAAGATAATAAAAATGAAAAAAAACAGATTGACTTTTTTAATTAACCAAAATTTCATTAAAGAAAAAACTATAATTTTCTCTTTCTTTTTATTTGTTTTTTTATTAATAGTATCATGCGAAAGTTCAGTCATAGATGGCAGTAGCAATGTTGTTTTTCCAGACTCTTTGGTTAGTTTTCAAACGCATGTTTATCCATTTATGAAATCGACCTGTTCTTATCAGGGCTGTCATAGCGATGAAAGTCAAGCTGGTGGAATAAGATTAACTGACCATTTTTCATATTTTGAAACAGGCACTTTAGGTATTGTTATCCCTTATAAACCGGACAACAGCAGATTGGTTCAAAAACTTGAAGGAACATCTCCTCACTTAACTTACGTCTATTGGAAAATTACTGAAAATCAAAAAAAAGGCATTCGCACCTGGATTTCAGAAGGAGCAAAGAATAATTAACATATATCAATAAATAATTTATTAACAAATTTATGGAGTTTTAAATGAAAAAATTCTTATCACAATCATTATTCGTTTTGTTTATAGCAATTCTTATCGGAAGTTGCGGTGAAAAGAAAGCAGAAGTTGCTGAAATCGGCGAAAAGAAAGAATATAAGGACCCAATCCTTAGCTTTTCTTTAAATTATCCGGGTAATTGGGTAATGCGTAAATCTGATGGAACAAGTTTTGTCGCTTATTCTCACGCCGAAGGTGAACAGCGTTTTAATCAACTTGACCCTGAAGGTGTTCCAGCCGGAAAAATTTATGTATATGTCCGTGAATTAAAAGATGGATTAACTCTTGATTCCATTATCAAAGCTAAAAAATATTTACCACCAGAGCAATATTATTCGGCTCCTGAAAATGTTACTATTGATGGAGTTCCGGCTATAAAAGAAAAATATCAATTCGATTTAGGCGATGGGAAATTTAATGGCGAAATCTATTATGCTACAAAAGACAGCGTAATGGCTACTATTATTAACTTTGAAGCATTCGCCGGTAGCTATGAAACATATAAGCCAGCATTTGACGAAGTTATTCAGTCAATGAAACTTGCATTTAAGCCACTTCCAAAAACTGCAGATACTACTACAGTGATTAAACAGTTACCTCTTCCTTCAGAAAAACTATCAAATTATAAGACTGACTTCTTTACAATTATGATTCCCGAGAATTTTGATGTGAAAAGCCCTGCACCCGGAAAAAATGTTATTAAATCATACCAATTTATTGGCGAAAGAAGAGCCGATTGCGAAATTAGAGTAGATGTAATCAATCCGGGTAAACAAAAAGATTTGAAAAAAATTGCAGATGGTTTTAAAGCTACTTATGGAAATGCTAATCCCTCATCAACAAACTTCGCCGGAAAAACTGCTTATATGTTCCAATACTCCCCAATTGCAAATGTCTTAAGCCAAGTTTATGTAGTAATGAACGGTGATAAATTGTTCAGAATTACGATTAACAGATATACTGCAAAAGGTATGGTTACTATTGACGGCAAAGAATACGACGAAGCTAAAACTTATGAAACTATTTTCAAAAAATCTATTCAAACATTTAAATTTAATTAGGTAAGGAAAAATAATGGGAAGAAAAGCAATAGAAATACTCAATCTTGATGTAAATGAATTAATCAAGATACTAAACGAAGCTCTATCAGAAGAATGGTTAGCATATTACCAGTATTGGATTGGTGCACGTTTAATGGAAGGACCTATGCGTTCTGAGGTTGAGCCGGAGTTATTGCTTCATGCGACTCAGGAACTCAACCACGCCGTTTTAATCGTAGATAGAATAATCCAACTCGGCGGCACACCAGTCCTTAATCCTGCCGACTGGTTCAATCTTGCCCGCTGCGATTACGATGCTCCAACTGACCCATACATTGAAGCCATTTTAGAACAAAACCTAAAAGGTGAGCGCTGCGCCATTCAAAGATATAAGGAACTTGCTGATTTCACTTATGGTAAAGACCATTCGACTTATCAAATAGCAACTACCATACTCGGCGAAGAACTCGAACACGAAGAAGACATCGAAGGTTGGATTACCGACATTGAACGATTAAAAGACGATATAAGGAAGATTAGAATTTAGCTTAATTCTAATGAATATTTCTTTGAATGACACAGAATAGAATGTCATTTAAGGAATAACTACAAAAGCCATACGAACAACAAGTTGGACGTATGGCTTTTTTTGTTCTTTCCACTCATACGAGCAACAAGTTGTTCGTATGACTTTGTGTTTTGTTCTAAACTACTTTGCTTGCTTCTACCTGCTTTGAAATTTCTTCGGCTATATGTAAGGCATTTGCAGCATCTTCGGCACTTACTGCAACTGGTTTTCCTTCAAGGATAGATTCAGCAAAAAGGAGTTGCTCCTCTGCTATTGCATTTGAATCTGTAATAGTCGGTTTTTCTAAAATTATTTTTTTATTATTATATCCAATTTCAAAGCCAAACTGCTGATTATCATCTTTATCAACTAACTGATAACATTCCAATTCTTTTTCTGCAAAATCAATTGAAAAATAAGCGTTTTTCTGGAATATTCTCATTTTTCTCATTTGCCTCATCGAAATTCGCGATGCAGTCAGATTAGCAACAGCATTATTTTCAAAAGTAATTCTGGCGTTTGCAATGTCTATTGTATCAGTCAAAACGGCAACCCCATTTGCCTGTATGTTTTTTACTTTTGATTTTACAAGCCAAAGGACGATATCAATATCGTGAATCATCAAATCTAAAATAACAGAAACGTCAATAGCACGCGGTTTGAACTGACTTAAACGGTGAGCTTCAACAAAAAGCGGATTCATCTCGTATTTTGAAAGTTGAGAAAGCCCCGGATTGAATCTTTCGACGTGTCCGACTTGAACAAGAATATTTTTTTCATTTGCTAACTTGATGATTTCTTTTGCATTTTCATAGTTATCGGTAATTGGCTTTTCAATGAAACAATGAACGCCTTTTTCAATACATTTAATAGAGTGTTCGTAGTGAAGTGATGTAGGCGTTGAAATTGTAACAGCATCAGAATTATTCAAAGCTTCATCAATAGAAGAAAAGCACTTGCAATCTAATTCATTTGCTAATTTTTCGGCTTTAAAACTATCAACATCATATATCCCAACAAGATTTGCCTTTGGGCAGTTTTTCCATAATTTAGAATGAATTGTTCCAAGATGACCTGTTCCAAGAACTGAAATATTAATTTTTTTACTCATAATAATATCTAAATTTTATAATTTAAATTAAATCTACTATTTTTGTAAAATTAAGAATGTTTATTTAAAAAATAAAAAATAAATAAGAAATAAAGAAAATAATGTCATTTTTCAAACTACTCTCAAATGATATAGCAATAGATCTTGGAACTGCAAATACTTTAATCTGGATAAAAGGTAAAGGTATAGCACTCAACGAGCCATCAATAGTGGCTTTTGACGTTTCAAACAAGCATATAATAGCTGTTGGGCATGAAGCTCAGGCGATGGTGGGAAGAACTCACCGCGATATAAACATAATCAGACCTCTTCGTGATGGTGTAATAGCAAATTTCGAAATTGCAGAAGGAATGATGCGTGCTTTTATCCGAAAAGCAACAACAAGCTGGCAGGCAGCAAGGCGTATCGTGGTCTGCGTGCCTTCAGGCATAACTGAAGTGGAAAAAAGAGCAGTTCGCGATAGCTGTGAGCACGCCGGTGCAAAAGAAGTATATTTAATTGCAGAACCAATGGCAAGTGCTATTGGAGTTGGATTAAACGTTAATGAATCTGTCGGTAATGTTATTGTAGATATAGGAGGCGGCACTACTGAAATTGCAGTAATTACATATTCACGAATAGTCCAGGACGTTTCTATTCGGGTAGCTGGCGACGAAATGACTGAATCCATTGTCAAATATTTCAAAGACAAGCATAATTTTTTGATTGGAGAAAGAACTGCCGAAAGGATTAAGCATACAGTCGGCTCTGCTGTCCAGTTGGAAGAAGAAATTGAAGTTGAAGTCAAGGGACGCGATAATATTACCGGTATTCCCAAGCGAATTCAGACAAATTCTGCAGAAGTCCGTGAAGCTATAAAAGATACTATTGAAAACATTGTTGATGCTGTAATTAAGCTTTTAGATAAAACCCCGCCGGAACTTGCTGCTGATATTTTAGACAGAGGTATTATTTTAACTGGAGGCGGAGCTAATTTAATTGGACTTGATGAGTTGATTAGACGAAAAACACGCCTTCCAGTCGTTATTGCTGAAGAACCACTGACAGCTGTAGTCAGAGGAACAGGCATAGTAGTTGAAAATCTTAATGAATATTCCGCTGTTCTTATGAAATCTAACAGGTATTAGAATGACTTATGTCAGTCAATTGAATCCAAAGTAATGCAAAGAATAATTTATTTTATAATAAAATACAAAATATATTTTACATATATTGCACTCACCGTTATTTCGCTATCTTTAATTTCACTTGGAGATAGCGGAAAAATTGGTGGATTTCGTGCTGTGGTGATTGGTTCAATTGGCTGGTTCCAAAATACATTTTCCTGGATACCTAATCCGGTTGCTTTAAAAAATGAGAATCAGGCACTTCGTGAACTAAATCTAAAACTTTCTTCTGATGTTACAAAAATGCAACATTCCCTTCTCGAAAATGAAAAATTAAGAGATATTTTAGAGTTTAAAAAGAGATTAAATTACAATTATGAAATAGCTGAAATCGTAGGTAGGATTACTACTGATATGCGATATTACATTACAATCGACAAAGGTGCTAAACATGGTATTCAAACAGGTATGTCTGTCAGAAATGATGCCGGACTTGTTGGGCTTGTTATTGCATCGACAGATAATTATTCTGCTGTAGAACTTATAACGAACCGTAATGTAAAGATTTCTGCAAAAAATATTCGTAGTGGTGTGTATGGTATTGTTGACTGGGAAGGAGGTAATTATTTTTATTTGAATAACATCCCACGTTCTTTTGATATTAAAATTGGTGATTTGATAGCAACTTCAAATTTTAGTAATAAATATCCGGACGATATTCCAATCGGCGAAGTAGTGAAGTTTTACGAAGAAAAAGGTGAACAGTTTTTACGTGTGCTTTTGAAACCAAGTGTTAATTTCTCTACTCTCGAACAGGTATTTGTTATCAAAAAGATTCAAGACCCGGAAAGAAATGAGTTGGTTAAAAAAATTGAAGAAAAGTTAAGAGCAAGAAGGGCTAAATGAGAATAGATATTCAGGAACAGAACCAGAACACTCAGTTGAGTTACAGAGCTATTGCTTATGCAATTATTGCTCTATTTATGTTTGTTATTCATTTAGTTTTTCTAAATTTCATTCAAATTGCTGGAATAACTCCAAATTTATTACTTATCCTCTGTGTTTTTATAGCTCTTTTTGAAGGGCAGTTTTTTGGAGTCTTTGCAGGATTCCTTATTGGATTATTATTTGATATTGTGTCCGGCGATGTAATGGGTATAAATGCCTTTACTAAAATGACAGCAGCTTTTATAGCCGGTTTCTTTTATAAGGAAAATAAAATCGAACAAATAATAAAAAGCTATAATTTCTTAATTCTGGTTTTTCTAGCATCTTTTGTCCATAATATTATTTATTTTATTTTCTATATAAAAGGAACTGACATTTCTTTCCTTAAATTCTTTCTTAAATATGGCTTAGCAACTTCTTTTTATACAACAGTAATTTCCGGATTTGTCCCATTTATTAGATTACCTAGAAAACCAGTAGCCAATTTGTAAAGTTGATATAAATAATATGCTTATTTAATAATTTAACTATTCATAATAATGCATTGGAGTATTTATGAAAAAAAATGCTTCTACAAAAATATCACAAGATATTATAAGAAGCTGGTTAGACACAGTTATGAATCCGATTTACGAAGGTTTGACTCAAGTAAACAAGCTTCTTCAGCAAAATAATTATTCTTGGGATTGGGCTAATCAAGATTTAACTGAAATTGGCACCCTATTAAGCTATATGGATTATAGATTTTTCCCAAATTTTGAACAATTAGTTAATACTGAATTTAAATTATTATCAAATTATCAGATTGAATATGATGAAAAAAGAGATAAATTAAAGGAATCCTGTTCCGAGTTTCAAAATATTCTTATATCATCAAGTGAACTAAAAGATTTATTCTATCAAAAGATAAATGAATATCAAGAAAAAGCGTTAATATCATTGAACAATTCAAACTATCTATTAAACACTCATTCATTAACTTGGCTTTCGAATTATTTAATCAACAATTTAAAAACGTTACCAGATACTCATATCTTAAGAAATATTTGGAATAATGAGTCATTTTTATTCTTTAAAATACTTGAAAATAAAGAAATACAACCTTATAAAATTAAAGTAGATGAAAATGGAAATAATTTCAAAGAAATAGCTCACAAAACATTTTTAGCTATTAAAGAAAAAAGTAATGAACTATCTTTGAAGTATGGTGTTCCTATTGTTGTATAATATATTTGGAGTTAGCTATGTCATTTTTCAAAAAAGCGATTATTGATAGTTGCGTACTTATAGATGCTTTGATGATAAATTATATAAGAATTTCAACAAACTCAATTTTAAATAAGAAATGGGAACATATTTTATATGAAACTAATAATTTATCTAAAAAGAATTATAATGATTTTTTAGAAAATATTAAAACTTTTGTTACTACTTCTCATGTAATAGGTGAATTGAATGGACTTGTAAATAATAGATTAGATTTAAAAGATTCTTTAAAAGTATCGTTCTGGGCAAATTCTGTAAGTTATTTAAAATTTAAAAATTTAGATGAAAAGCTCATTCAACTTTTTTCAATTTCTGAAAATATTAGCTATAATAAATTTATTTTTCAAATTGGTATTGTAGATACTGGATTGATTGAATTAGCAAAAGATGAGGATTTAACTATTATTACAAAAGATAGTAGAACATTAGTAGCAAGAGCTAAGGAATTTAGTTATGTGAAAATTTTTAATCCATTAAATCATTTTAAGAATAATATTTATTAAAAAATAATTTGCTTTTTTTACCAAGTTGCTTTTAATAATAAAATTCTTATTTTTGTCATTCTGAACCCCAAAATAAAGTAAATGCTTTATTTTAGTGGTGATGACATATTCTAAACTTTTGCAAAGTTAAGAAACTTTACAAAAGTTTTACTTTTCTTACTTTACGAAAGTTTAAAATAAGTTAAAAGCATTTGAACTTACTGTAGAAAGAGATTTTTTTTATTTCAACTCCGTAGGAGTGTCCGGTTTGTAGAAATAATGATGAAAAGAAAGAAAAGCAACGTAGTTGCGACCTATCTTTACTACAAACAGAACACTCCTACGGAGTTTTGCAAACTTAAAATACTTTTTCTACAAACAGGAAGCAACTACGTTGCTTTTTCTTGCACTTTGCGAAAGTTTCTTAACCTTTCGTAAAGTTTTGTGGGACAAAAGTAGCGATGTCATTGGTAACGAAGAGAGGAATCTCAAATGTATTTTTAGCAATGATTTGTGAGATTCATAACTATATATCAGAATTACAGATAAAATTGAATTTTAAGAACTTCACAAAAGATATTGAACTTTCTTCAGTTTTCTTTCCATTTGAAAATTGGAAAGTGGGGAAAAGAAGATTGTCTTCAATTCACATATTGAAATACTTTCCGAAAAAATATTTGTAAAAAATCCATTCCACTTGCTTTTTAATTCAATTCTTTTTACTTTTAATTTGATTCTTGTTTTATTTAATGCGATTCTTACTGTTAGTAAAGCGAAATAAATGTGCCATTGCTTAAATATAATAAACAATGAAAGAATTCTATTATTCAATTATATATAATTTATCGTTAGCTATACAAATATTGCATCAGGAACGCTCAACTAAAGGTCAGATTTACTCTTCGAACAATCAGAATCGCTCAACTAAAGGTCAGATTTACTCTTCTGACAATCAGGAACGCACAACTAAAGGTCAGATTTCTTCTTCGGACAATTAGGAACGCTCAACTAAAGGTCAGATTTACTCTTCGAACAATCAGAATCGCTCAACTAACGGTCAGATTTACTCTTCGAACAATCAGAATCGCTCAACTAACGGTCAGATTCCCTCTTCGGACAATCAGAAACGCTCAACTAAAGGTCAGATTTACTCTTCGGACAATCAGAAACGCTCAACTATAAGCCCGGCATATTCAACTAATACCAAGTTGCATTCAAAGATACAATTAAAGTGTCATTCCGAACCCCCTGATAAAGCAAGTGTTTTATTTAAATGGAGATGACATAAGGTTTAGAAAGTTTAGAAGGTTTAGAAAGTTTAGATTTTTAACTTTTGCAAAGTTAAGAAACTTTACAAAA
>CAZCLJ010000127.1:0-12464 GCA_964499465.1 uncultured Hyphomicrobiales bacterium | reverse complement strand
GAAAAATTTCTTTTAACCACTATTCTCTGGATTCTTCACTTCGTTCAGAATGACTTACAAAAGCAAAGATGTCATTGGCAAACGAAACAAAAAATCTTATGCTCTATGCTAGTGTAATAATTTATTGAAAACCTAATAAACATTTCTTGTCATTCCGAAACGAAGTGAGGAATCTCAAATTCTGTAGTAGCAATGACTTGTGAGATTTCTCACTTCGTTTCGAAATGACACAATATAATAAGTCTTTTAACGAATTACAACACTAGCTAAACTTTCGCAAAGTTAAGAAACTTTACGAAAGTGAAGAGAGTGAATGTCATTCTATCAACTTGTTGCTCGTATGACTGAGATAAACAAATATTCAGGAGTTCTAATTAAAAAAATAAAATCTTATGGAAACAGTAAATTTTGATGATTTAAAAGAAAAAGTAAAGCGAATATTAATGACAATTTACGACCCGGAAATACCAGTTAATATCTGGGAATTGGGGCTGATTTATGATATTCAAACTACAGAAGCAAATGAAGTTGTTGTTTTAATGACGCTTACTGCACCAAATTGCCCTGAAGCTGAGTCGTTGGTAGCGGCAGTCGAAAAGCGTGTGAAAAGTGTTCACGGAGTAACCGATGCAAAAGTAATCGTTACTTTCGACCCTCCTTGGGACAGGAGTATGCTTAGCGACATCGCAAAAATTGAACTGGGAATTTTTTAGAGAATAGGGCATTTGAACAACAATTTTTTTTCTTAAGTTGTATAATACCAAACTGCTAACAATAATGGCAATATAATCTGTCATTCTGAATCGCAGTGAAGAATCTCACAACTCTTTGCTACCACAGACTTTGAGATTTCTCACTTCGTTTCGGAATGACAGGGTAAACTGATGTCATTTCCATTTAAATAAAGGTCTTCCTTTATCTGGGGGTTCAGAATGACAGATTATTTTACAATTATAGTTAGCGGTTTATTATTTATCATACCAACAGTTTGCTGCTCATACAACTGGAAAATAACACTTTTGCATTTCTCAATAGTTGAATTTCATCACTAATGTCCTTTTAAATCTTATTTAATGCTAAATCATTTTCAACAATTTTTTTAGATAGTTTTTTGAATTATTATTAATTTTGCGGTTGGAACAATTAATATGCTTAAAATAGAAAGGTAGAATGAAAGAAATTACAATTTATACTGATGGTTCAAGTTTGGGCAATCCCGGACCGGGTGGCTATGCTGCTATTTTGATTTATGGCGACTACAAAAAGGAAATATCCGGCGGTTTCCGTTTAACTACAAATAACAGAATGGAACTATTGGCACCGATTGAAGCATTAAGTTTAATTAAAAAAACTGGCGAATATAGCATTACAATACACACAGATTCCCGATTACTTGTCGATACTATAAACAAGGGCTGGCTAAAACGCTGGCAGCAAAACAACTGGATGAGAAACAAAAAAGATAAAGCATTGAACATTGATTTATTAGAACGTTTGTCAAACCAATTAAAAATACATAATGTAAAATTTGTTTGGGTGAAGGCACACGCAGGTCTCGAACTCAACGAACGCTGCGATGTCCTTTGCAAACAAGCAGCATCAGGAACCGATTTGCCAATAGACGAAGGATATGAGAAGTTTAATACTAACAATAGTTATAAATATTAACAGATTAACATACTGTTAAAATAATTCAATTTATTATCGTCAATAAAATTAGTTAATTTATAACTATATCATTTTAAAAGAAATGAAATATAAGATTTATATTGAAACATCAATAATAAGCTATTTCTTTAATAATTTTAAAATGACAAAAGTATGCACAACGTTTGAATTAATTGGAGGAAATTATGAAATGGAATGACCCTATTGTAAAAAAACAAGGAAATTACGTGATTTATATGCTCGAAAATTTAATTATAATCTAAAATTAATATTCGAAGATTTAAAAGAAAAAGAAAGGGAAAGAAATTTGGAATATAAAAAAGGAATAGAGCATTTAGAAGCAATTAAATGAAAGATTAAATTTAAATCAAATTTTATGATAAAATAAATTAAAGTTCCTTTTTTTAATCTATACTAAAATTGAAAATAATTTACATTATTGAATTACATTCGGAGGTTTTATGCTTTCTGTAAAAGGAGTTTACAAAGATGGAACAATTACTCTGTTAGAGCCAATACCTTTTTTACACAAAAAGGAGGTAGTTGTTACATTTATTGAAGAAACTAAAAAAGAAAATAAAGCTATTGCAAAATCATTAAAAGGGATACTTGCCGGTAAATTGAAATTTGATGACGATGACTTTATTGAGGCAAAAAAGATATGGGATTAGTAATAGACACACATATTCTCATCTGGTATCTCGCAGAACCAAATAAATTATCTCAAAAGGCAATTAATGCAATAGATGAGAATTTAAAACAAACAGGTGGTATAATTATTCCAATTATTTGTTTGGCAGAAGTTTTACATGTTGCAGAAAAAAAGCGAATCAGTGCTACTTTTGAAGAAATTATTAAAATCATTGAATTTAACAAATCCTTTTATATTTATCCTCTAAATCTGGATATAATAAAAAAAGCAAATAATTATAAAGGTTTAGAAATGCACGACAGGTTAATTTATACTACTTGTAAGCATTTAAATTTTCCGTTAGTAAGCAAAGATAGCATCCTGAGAAAATTTGATTTGGAAGTTATATGGTAGAACTAATAAATATTCAAAAATCAAGGAGTGCTACCATTGGTTGAAATCCCAAATAAAGTAATTGAAATCATTTTTAAGTTCATTAAGGAAGCAAAAATTGACAATATAAACATTGAACAAGCTATCCTTTTCGGAAGTTATGCGAAAGGAACTCAAAATAAATATAGCGATATAGACTTAGCAGTTGTTTCCGCAGATTTCGAAGGTAACAGGTTTAAAGATAATTTAAAGCTGGCAGATGCTAAACTTAGAACAAGTATTGATTTGGAAACTCATCCTTTTAGAATTCAGGATTTTAGTATTGATAATTTATTTGTGAAAGAAATTCTGAAAGAAGGCATAAGGTTAGTTTGATTAATATTTTTTCGGAGGTTTTATGCTTTCTGTAAAAGGTGTTTACCAAGATGGAACAATTACTCTGTTAGAGCCAGTCAAATAGAAAGGTTAAACAAAGATGGATTTTAAATTAAATCTTTCAGAATTTGAAAAGATGATTGATGACCAAACTGGCAGTATCTTATTTTATAAAAAAAATAAAAAAGGTATTCCGGATAAAATAATCCATGGTGATGGATTTACTGTTGAAATAAAAAACAATGAAATTTATTTGATAGATATTTTCAATCCAATGAAATTAATTAATTTAATGCTAGAAAATATAGATAATTACGAATTTGCTTAAATAGAAATGAATAAAAAATGTAATTTCTGCGGTAACTCAAGCTATAAAAATAAATACGTTCAATATATTTATAAAAGAAACGGAAATATATTTGTTGTAAATGACGTCCCTTGTGAAGAATGTGATTATTGTGGTGAGCAATATTTTGAAGCAAAAATTTTAAAAATGATTGAAAAAGAATACGAAGAAGTTTTCAATCAAAATAAACAGATTAATACTATAAAAGTTCCCATTGCTTCTTTTGAAAATTTAGTGTAGCAATTATTTTTAATCTGAAATGAAAAAAGTTATTCTAATGCTCATCTAATCGAAGACTTTTACTTCTGGGAGAATTAACAAAATAAGTAGAATGCCATACTATCAACAAGTTGATAGTATGGCTTGAATTAATCCGATATTTTTCTCTAAAATCAGAAGTTCATTCTAAATGCAGGAAAAGTTTTATCGGATAATCTATTTCCATCTTCCGATGAACCATTTCCGCCTTCCGATGAACCATTTCCGCCTTCCGATGAACCATTTCCGCCTTCCGATGAATCATTTCCACCTTCCGATGAACCATTTCCGCCTTTGGATGAACCATTTCCACCTTCCGATGAACCATTTCCGCCTTACTTTACTTCATCCAAACGAGGAAACTGTTTATCCAAACGATTTTTTAATTCATCGGAAAGAAGAAATAATATTTTCAAAGTGGTAATTATGAATTTCAAACAAGGAATTAATACTTTTAAAGGAGTATTCATTTTATCCCAATATTACATCAATTCATCTAACAATAGAATCAACAATTTCAAACGAAGAAACAATTCAACTTAAGAAAACTCTTCTCTTTCCCAAAAAGGATTTTGGAAAAAAACTCTTAACTACAAATCAATCCATCTTAAACATTTCTATCTGAAATAAGCTAATAAGGTTTTGAAACAGGTTTCTCATTTTTCTTAAAAATAACAATCTCTTTCTTTTGTAAATTTTCTTAACTTTGCAATAGTTACGAATGGAATTTTTAAGAAATATTATATTTATTGAAATCATTCATTTTTCTAACAATAGATTAAAGCCAAATGAAAAACTTAAAAGTAAAACTGTCGCTTCAATTAATTGCATTAGTAATTTTTTTCCTAAATGCAAGTGAATTGTTCACTAATGGCACTGCTATACCTTCTTTAATCATACCACCTTCTGCTTTCAATCATTCAATCGGCGGAGCTGGAGTTGCGGTGCCAACTGATGATGCTTTCAATGTTTTTTCTAATCCAGCTTTGCTTGGTTTGAGCAGTCGGAAAACTAATTTCTCAGCTAATTTTTATCCAGAAAAAATAAAAATATCCCCTTTTAGTTCTGATTATCCAAGCTTAAATAATTTTGCAATAAGTGCTGGAATAAACCTTGATAAACAGATGGGTATTCCATTTAGCTTGGGAATTGGGTATTTGAATCAATATGCTGATTTAGGAACTTTTTTTAGAACAACTGATGATGGGCAAATTCTGGGTAAGTACCACTCAGAAGAATCATCTCATTCCTTTTATTTGTCAGCTTCAACAGAATTCTGGGTAAAATTGGCTTTAGGTTTCGGGGTAAAATTTATTAATTCTGAAGTTGCTCCCGTTTCAATGACTAACAAAAACAATACAACCGGCTTCGATTTTGGACTTCTGGCAGTTGCTCCACTTTTAGAAGATTTTTATTTATTTGATGGTATGAATGGAAATTTAAATGCTACTTTAGGTTATGCCTTATGCAATGTTGGGAAAGAACTTTCATATAAATATGATGATATAATTTCAATAGATGAACAAAATAATATTGATTCTTCTCCTCTTCCCCTCTCTGAGCGGCTTGGCATCGGATTAAATATTAATTTCGATTATGATTTTAAAGGAACAAAAATTAAAATTTTAAACTTTGATTTTACTTCTGAAGCAAATGCAAATTTAGTTAAAATTGATACTTTAGGATACGAATACAGAACAATTTTAAGTGAAACTAATATTTGGAAAAATATAATTCAGGCAAAATCAACTGAAAACGTAATTAACAGATTAGGATTGAGAATTAATCTTTTTGAATTTGTATCTTATTCTAATGGTCGTAAATTTGAAATTTATCCCTCTTATAATTTAAATTATACAACTTCTGGCTTTTCCATTGAAACAACTGGTATTTTTAAAATTTTAAACGCATTAACAGAAAATTCTACTTTTGGATATATTGCAAATCATTTTAATTTAAGGTTTAGCTATGCAGAAATAAAAGGTGAAGCTGGAGTGCTTGGATTCAATAATTATAAAAATGTTGAACTGATAGTAAAAGGGTTTAGTTTTTAAGAGATTAGAAAGTTTAGATTTTCAAAAAGTTTGTGAAACTTTACGAAAGTTTAAAATGTCATCTCCATTATAATAAAGCATTTGCTTTTTCGTGGGGGTTACCAATGACATCACTATTTCTCATAACCAAAACTTTACGAAAGTTAAGAAACTTTCGCAAAGTGCAAGAAAAAGCAACGTAGTTGCTTCCTGTTTGTAGAAAAAGTATTTTTAGTTTCAGAACTCCAGACCCCATAACGAAAATAAAGGAGTTAGGAGATTTGCCTCGTAAAGAACAATTGCGCAAATTACCCTAAAAAGTTGTCATTCTGAACGAAGTGAAGAATCTCAAACTCTGTGGTAGCAATAAGTTGTGAGATTCTTCACTTCGTTCAGAATGACAAGACTGCGAAACAATAAACTACGAGGCATCAGGAGTTCTGAGTTTGTAAAACTCCGTAGGAGTGTTCTGTTTCTAGTAAAGATAGGTCGCAACTACGTTGCTTTTCTTTTTTTTTATCATTATTTCTACAAACAGGATACTCCTACGGAGTTGAAAGAAAACAAAACTCTTTCCACGTTAAGTTCAAATACTTATAACAGAATTTAAACTTTCACAAAGTAAGAAGAACAATACTTTCGTAAAGTTTCTTAACTTTGCGAAAGTTAAAAAAATCCATCTCTATTATAATAAAGCATTTGCTTTTTCGTGGGGTCGTAATGACAAGAAGTTATAATCAGTTTTTCAACGAATTACTACACTAGTTAAAATCAAGCAAAAAATACTATTAAATAAATAATTAAGAATAATCTAAAAATGAAAAGAAAACCAATTAATCTAATCTCAGTTGCATTTTTATTATGCATATTTTTTTCTTTAAATGAAGTTTTTCCATGTTCAAGAGTAGTTTATCAAGGTCCTAATGGAACAATAATCACTGGTCGGAATATGGATTGGAAAACAGAAATACCTGCTAATCTTTGGGTTTTCCCCAGAGGAATTGAACGAAGCGGTGAAGTCGGAAGCACTTCAATAAAATGGAAATCGAAATATGGCAGTGTAATAACAAGTTCATGGGATTTAGCTGCCTCCGATGGTATGAATGAAAAAGGGCTTGTAGGTAATTTGTTATGGCTTGCTGAATCGAAATATCCAGCATTTGAAAAAGATAAAAACAAAAAAGGAATATCTATTTCTTTGTGGTTACAGTATGCCTTGGATAATTTTTCAACAGTTGAAGAAGCAGTTGCAGCACTAAGCAAAGAGGAATTTGTTGTGGTTTCTTTTTATATTCCCGATACAAAAATTTTTGCAACACTCCACTTATCTCTATCAGACAACTCTGGCGACAATGCAATTTTCGAATACATTGATGGAAAGTTAGTTATTCATCACAGCAAATCTTACGTAGTTATGACTAATTCGCCTGTTTATGAAGAACAAATTGCCATTAATTCGTATTGGAAAGATATTCCGGGCTCAGTAATGCTTCCGGGAACTAACCGTGCAGCCGACAGGTATGTCAGAGCATCTTTTTATATTAATTCAGTTCAAAAAACCGATGATATCAAAGTTGCTCTTCCTACTGTTTTCAGTATAATCCGAAATGTCTCTGTCCCATTTGGCATTTCGACTCCAGAGAAACCAAATATATCATCTACCCGATGGAGAACAGTGGCTGACCAAAAAAATCTAATCTATTTTTTTGAAAACATTCTTAATCCTAATGTAGTTTGGTTAGATTTTAACAAATTAGATTTTAGTGAAAAAGGAAAAGTAAAGAAGCTTGATTTGGAAAATGAACAAAATTACACTGGAGAATCATCAATTAATTTGAAAAATGCAGAACCCTTTAAATTCGCCGGATTTTAGTAATAGATTTTTATTAACTGAAATAAGGTTTAGATGGTTTAGATTTTAGCTTTGGCAAGGTTAGGGTAACTTTTCTCTAAAGTCAGAAAGAACTTCTGACTGCAGGAAAAAAGTTGTCTTAACAAATATTTCCAGTCATACTATCAGCAAGTTGATAGCATGACAAGAAGAAATAGAGGTTATGCGAACAGCTTGTTGTTCGTATGACTTTTAGCTTACCAAATTTTATTTGAAAGAGTGAGAAAAGTTATGCGAACAGCTTGTTGTTCATATAATTCCAAAAAGTAGAACTCATTTTCTTAACATTTTGTTAAAGCGAATTCGATTGTATCTTTGGGCAAGTATGCATGGAAAGTTTGCAATTATTGCGTAAAGTATCATTATGTATCCAACCCACCAGTAATTCCAAACAAAGAATACTGGCGAAAAAAGAATTACTACCCAATGGACTGCTTCGGCTCGGCATAATTCTAATTTGAACTGCCTGAAATACTTTTCATCTCTCGAAACTATACGCTTTTTTCTGAATCCCTTTTTAAAAATTGCAGAGCCATCGGGCAAAAACTCTTTCCATTTCTTTATTTTGAAAACAGATTCATATAACTTTCCATTTTTCTCCCAGCGAAACTCTTTAAATAACCAAAACTCTGTATTGATATATTTATCTGGCAAAACTGTCCCGATATATGCTACAGAAATGTGTATGATTCCCCATAGCGCAATATCTATCAAAACAATCCAAATAACTGGCAATTCAATCAACATAAAAATTTTAAAGAAAATTATACAACTTTAATTTTATAGTAACATCATCTAACTTTTGCAAAGTTAAGAAACTTAATGAAAATTTTATACTTTTTATTTTCCAGTCTTACAAACAACTTTTTGCAGTATTATATGAAGAAGTGTCATTCTGAGGCGAATAAAAACGAAGGCATTTACTTTTTGGAAAATGAACTAAATGAGAAGCAAGCCATACAATCAACAAGTTGACAGTATGGCTTAAAATTTTTCATAGCCGAAAATTCTCCTTCCCAAGTGCAACTTGGGAAGGAGAAAAAGATAAAATTATAAAGTAATATTAAAAACTTGTTGAGCGTATGATTTTTATGTAAGCATTTGCAATATAGATTCTTAGCAACGCTTGTTAATGTCAGGGTTAAAACTATGTTACCAAAAATAATCCCTAAAAATCTCATCAATTTGCTTTTTTAAGATAATCAAATCAAGTGGCTCTTCATTTTCTAAGGATGATTTTTTATAAAAAGCAATATTGTTTTCTTTTGAATCTACAATAATAATTGCGATAACTGAATGTATTTGGCTGGCAGTATCGTTGTTTGAAATTGCTCCAATGCTTATATTTTCCGGTTGTTTGATATTTGACATTTTTTCTTTTGCTTTTGTTGAACCGGATGTAAAAGTTAACAAAGCAAAACGCTTTGAATTTGCATCTAAAATTGAATCAATATATGGTGGAATATTAATTGTTGAAACACTTTGCAGTTCATCAGTTTCATTAAACAATTGCTTAATCTCATCTTCAATAATTTTTTTAATTTTTTGGTCAAAAATATTAATATCGCTTTGGACTGGAATTTGATTACTGAAAGATTTTAAAGCTTTTAAAAATATAGCTTTGGATTTTTTTGAAAGAGAATCGCTATGAGTAGGATTACTTTCATTATCATTTATAATATAAATCTCAGAAATAGTTTCAAATCTCTGTAAATCATTTATTTCTTCAGGTCTGACATCCGATTGGTTTAACTTTGTTGAGCTACTGCAAGAAATTAATAAAAGAGCCAGCATTAAACATTTGAAGATTAATTTCATATTTTTCATAAATAAATGTTTTTACAAATATTTTGAAAATTAACTAAATAATTAGAGAAAATCAAATAATTATATTAAAAGAGCATTGATATTGTATTTTTTTATGTATTTTTCAAAAAAAATAATTAAGTAAGAACTTTATAAGGAGGTTGCCAATGACATCTTTACTTTTACCCAATCGAACTTTACGAAAGTTAAGAAACTTTCGCAAAGTGCAAGAAAAAGCAACGTAGTTGCTTCCTGTTTGTAGAAAAAGTATTTTTAGTTTGTAAAACTCCGTAGGAGTGTTCTGTTTCTAGTAAAGATAGGTCGCAACTACGTTGCTTTTCTTTTTTTTTATCATTATTTCTACAAACAGGATACTCCTACGGAGTTGAAAGAAAACAAAACTCTTTCCACGTTAAGTTCAAATACTTATAACAGAATTTAAACTTTCACAAAGTAACGAGAACCATACTTTCAGAACTCCTGCCCCCATAACGAAAATAAAGGAGTTAGTAGAATCACTTCGTAAATAACAATTTCGCAGTTAGCAAATATTATCTTATTAGTTATTTGTCATTAGTCATTGGTCATTAGTTTGTAACTACTAATAACAAATGACGAATAACGAATGACCTATTGGAAATATTTACATTCAAATTTAATTTCTTATAATAAAAAATGCGAAACAACAAACTACGAGGCATCAGGAGTTCTGACTTTCGTAAAGTTTCACAACTTTGCGAAAGTTAAAAAAAAAATCTAAATTATCTAAACCTTCTAAACATTCTAAACATTCTAAACCTTATACCATCTCCATTTGAATAAAGGGATCCTTTTTCCTTGAGGTTGCCAATGACATCACTACTAAATATTTCAATACTACATCATTAAGAATATATAAAATAAGCTAATAAGGTTTTTTCAACAGGTTGATATTTTTCTACTAAGGTTTATTATAGAAATAAGGTTTACATTTTATTTGTTAAAGAATAATTATATCTAAAAAATTAAAAACCTTATTTTTTTTGATAACCTTAGTAGAAAATAAACACTAAAAATCAATTAACCTTATTACCTTATTTTAAATTTTCTTTCACACAAAAATTTAATAAGAATTTTATCATCTCCATTTAAAAAAAATTTTCATATTTCTAATGGGGCAATTATTGAAACAATGAAATATTTTATTCAACGTATTTCTACACTAATATTTCATTAAAATTTTTACTGATTTAAAACAATGCACTATGCAAACAAGAATTTTTTTCTTAATTTATATTTTAAAGAAGTGGATTTTCAAGAATTATTATGTAAATAAAGAAAATGATTTATGAGAGAATTTAAAAATATTTTAGTAACTGGTGGCTCCGGTTTTATTGGGAGTAATTTTATTCATTATCTATTTGAAAAGACAGATTTTACAGCTAAAGTCATAAATGTAGATTGTTTAACTTATGCAGGAAATCCAAATAATTTGACTAAAATTGATGAAATCTACAGCAATAATCGTTACTTTTTCTTCAAAGAAAATATTAATAATATTGATGAGATTGAGAGAATTTTTCATCAATTCGATATTGACTGTGTAATTCACTTTGCTGCAGAATCCCACGTTGACAGGTCAATTTTCGGGCCTAAAGACTTTATAGAGACAAATATAGTCGGCACATTCAATTTGCTTGAAGTTGCAAGAAAGTGCTGGGGCGAAAGACAAGATGTTCTATTTCATCATATTTCAACTGATGAAGTCTATGGCTCGCTTGGTGAAAGCGGATTCTTTTATGAAACAACTCCGTATAGCCCACGAAGCCCATATTCATCTTCAAAAGCCGCTTCAGACCACTTGGTAGCTGCGTATTTTCATACTTATAAGCTGCCTGCTACTATATCAAATTGCTCTAATAATTATGGTGCTTATCAATTCCCGGAAAAACTTATTCCACTTATGATTATGAACATACTCGAAGAAAAACAGCTTCCTGTTTATGGTGATGGGAAAAATGTAAGAGATTGGCTCTTTGTTGAAGACCATTGCTCTGCTATTTGGGAAATTATTAAAAATGGCAGAATTGGCGATACCTATAATATTGGTGGTGAAAACGAATGGGAAAATATCAAACTCGTTAATTATCTTTGCGAAAGAGTTGCTTTCTTTAGTGGTAAAGCTCCAAACGAAGTAAAAAAGCTAATTACCTACGTTAAAGACAGACCCGGACACGACAGACGCTATGCTATAAATTGCGATAAAATTAAAAATGAATTAAATTGGAAGCAATCCCTTACGTTTGAAAAGGGCTTAGATGAAACAATAAAGTGGTATCTGAATAATAGTGAATGGATACAAAACATTCGTAGTGGTGATTATTTAAAGTGGATTAACCAAAATTACGGAAGCAGATAAAGGGTTTAATAAAAATGGCTAAAAGCCATACTATCAACTTGTTGATGGTATGGCTTTTTCTTAAACCGGATATATATTCCTTAAAGTAAACGTCTTAATTTTCATTGATTTAATTTCAGAACTCCTAATGCCTCGAAGTTTGATGCTTCGCTTGCTTGTCATTTCGAAACGAAGTGAGAAATCTCACAACTCCTTGCTACCACAAATATTGAGATTCCTTACTTCGTTTACCAATGACATCTTTTTTATGAAAACGATGAAATACAGAACAGCACCAAGAAATCCCCCCTACCCCCCTTTTTCAACTAACGATTATAAACATCTTTAAAATGTGCTGTTATTCTACTTATCCCGTTAGGGATTTGATATTTGTAACAATGTTTTTAAAATGCCTTTTTATTCCGTAGGAATTAAATATTTAAGTGCTTATTTTATATATAATCCCTACGGGATAAGCACAGTCAAGGATTATTGCTGTTACAAATATATAATTCCTACGGAATAAATTTCTAAGACGCTAACACTTTTTTACCTCCTTATAACAAGAACAAATATTTGTGTATAATCGTTAGCTTTTTCAAAGGGGGGAGAAGAATTTTCTATTTAATTCCCCCCTTTGAAAAAGGGGGGTAGGGGGGATTTTGGCATTCTATTTTCATAAGTCC
>CAZCLJ010000126.1:0-12494 GCA_964499465.1 uncultured Hyphomicrobiales bacterium | reverse complement strand
ATTTAGCAAAATATAAGCAGTGCGATATGCTTGAGAAGTATGGCTACCTTTATTAATTACTTTTTTGAGCTCTTCTACTTCAGATTGATTCAAATATATTGTGTAACGTACCATAGTGTTTTTTAGGTACAAAATTACAATTATTTTACGACATTTCCTAATTAACTTAACACTAGGAAAGTTGAGTGGTTAATTATTAATTGTTGTTGGTTTATGGTTTATGGTTTGTGGTCATTAGTCATTAGTCATTAGTCATTGGTAGAAGAAAAAATACCAATGACAAATAACTAATGACTAATGACTTAATTACCGAGAACCATAAACCATAAACCGAAAACCATAAACCATAAACCATAAACCATAAACCATAAACTATAAACCATAAACTATAAACTATAAACTATAAACTATAAACCATAAACCATAAACCATAAACCATAAACCGACAACACTTCTTACCAATTTCAACTTGGTAAAGAGAGTAAGAAGAATCTCCTATTTGATTGTGGGTAAATAGCTATCGGTAAGACCTCCGTAGCTGTTGAAAAGTCCGGCACCGCAAGATGCTGGACTTTTATTAAGAAATTGGAAGAAAAGAAAATCTCCTGTTCTTTTGAGACTGGTGGTAAGAAGAATCAAGAAAACCCCCTGTCCCCTTTGAAAAAGGGGATAAGAAAGATCCTCCTATTTCCTTTGAAAAAGGGGGTAAGAGAAAAAAATAATAGCTTTGAGATAGATAATATGAAGAATCCCCCTTTTTCAAAGGGGGCAGGGGGTTTTCTTCTTATCTTCTTTTATACGTGGATTTTCTTAACCCAACTTGAAAATCTATGCCCGTAAGTATCTGTTGAATAAATATTTACATTTTTTAATGGAACACTACAAATTTTCTTGGGACAAATGGCATCGATATCAACTTTAGCGCACTGAATATTTCAATAAACTCTTGATTCACTTTGAATATTTTCTTATCAATTATATCATCTTTTTGTTTGCTTTCAAGAAGCTTATGATAGCTATGATATAAAATAAAATTATTCTTTAATATTTTGCCAATATTGAAAGTTACAGCTAATTGATACTGTTGAAAAACCTTTCCATTAGAAGTTTTTTCTATTTTAATTTCTTTAATGTGCATATTTCAAAATGTCAAATTCTAAATATACAAAAATACGTAATTAATCAATGTGATACAAACACCATACACCACTACATTGCTCATTTTTCGATATTTTCAAAAATTCGTTTTGTTGTTTATCAGGAAGTTACAAAAACTGAATATACGAAAAAAGGTAAAAAATAAATATTTTTTAGGATATTTTTTGCAAGTTGGATTAAAGTTTTACTTAAAATTATTCTAATATTGGAAAACCAAGCGAATTCCTTTTATGCTTGTTGATTGATGATATAAAAGAAGCAAAGTAAAACTTTTATGAAAATACCCTTCCCAAGTGCAACTTGGGAAGGAGGATTTGTAACTAAAAAAAATTCTAAGCCATACTATCAACTTGTTGATCGTATGGCTTGCTTCTCATTTAGTTCATTTCTCCAAAAGTAAACGTCTTCGTTTATATTCGCCTCAGAATGACAGTGTAAACTTAAGTTATTTCCTTTTAAACAAAGCATTTGCTTTATAAGGGGATTCTATTTGACAATTTTTAGAATGTTCCTTATACACTATTGTTTGATTATCTTCACTATACATTGAAGCATATTTATTAGGTTTAGAATTCTCAAAGTCAAATTCCGGAATTTCTTAACTTTCAACATTGTCATCATTCATTGAATTCTTCAAAATTCATTTATTGTTTCAACTCTTTTATTAACTGAACACCTAATTCTTCAAGTTGCTTTGTGTCAACTGGCGATGGGCATCCGTCCATAAGTGAAAGTCCGCTTGTGGTCTTCGGGAAAGCAATTACATCGCGTATATTATCAGTTCCGCAAAGCGTCATCGTAACTCTATCGACCCCAAGTGCAATCCCGCCGTGAGGAGGAGCGCCGAATTTCAGTGCATCAAGGAAATAGCCAAATTTAGATGCTTGCTCTTCCTTGCTTAAGCCGAGCAGTTTAAACATCTGTTCCTGCACATCGCTTCGGTGAATTCTTATGCTGCCGCCACCAACTTCAGCACCATTTATAACAACGTCATAAGCATTAGCGCGAACTACTTCAGGATTGGTGTAAATTAAATGTAAATCCTCTTCAAGCGGAGCAGTAAAGGGATGATGAAGAGCTACATAGCGGTTTTCCTTTTCATCAAATTCGACCAAAGGAAAATCAACCACCCATGAAAATGAAAATTCATTCTTAACTTTTTCTAAAATCTTTTCTCTTTTGGCAACTTCAAGCCGCAACGCACCCAAAACGGTAAGTGCCTTGTATTTTTTATCTGAAACAATAAGCAACAAATCTCCATCTTCTGCTTTTGTTTCTTTTAAAATATTTGCCAGTTCTTCTTCAGTCAAAAATTTAGCAATTGGGGAATTAACAGCACCGTCAGCAAGTTTAATCCAGGCAAGTCCTTTAGCGCCATATTTTTTTGCAAGTTCAGTTAAATCGTCAATATTTTTTCTTGAATAACTGCCGCAGCCCTTTGCATTCAGGCAGGAAACTATTCCTTTGTTTTCAATAGCATCGGAAAACACCTTGAAACCGGAAAGTTGCAAATGCTTTGTAATGTCAGTAAGTTCCAAGCCAAAGCGTAAATCTGGCTTATCGCTGCCAAATCTCATCATTGCTTCTTCATAAGTCATACGTAAAAATGGAGTTTGTATTTCCATACCCAGGACTACTTTCCAAAGCTCTTTGAAATATCCTTCAGTTAAAGCTATAATGTCATCTGCTTCGATAAAGGACATTTCAACATCAATTTGGGTAAATTCTGGCTGGCGATCTGAACGCAAATCTTCATCACGAAAACATTTTGCAATTTGCACATAGCGTTCAAAGCCAGATACCATAAGGATTTGCTTATAAAGTTGGGGAGATTGGGGAAGTGCGTAAAATTTACCTTTATTTATTCTGCTGGGAACTAAAAAATCTCTTGCACCTTCGGGAGTGGATTTCATAAGTATTGGAGTTTCTACTTCATAGAAATTATGCTTTGCATAGTATTGGTGCATAACCTGATAAAGCCGGTTCCTTACTTCAAAATTACGTTGCAGAGCAGGGCGGCGTAAATCTAAAAATCTGTATTTAAGACGAGTTTCTTCGTTTGTATCTAAATCATTAATTACTTCGAATGGAGGCAGTTCTGATTTATTGATTATTTCAAAATTATTGAGTAAAACTTCAATTAAGCCGGTTGGAATATTTTTATTAGGACTTTCACGCTCACGGACTTTACCTTCTGCCCAAATAACAAATTCTGATTTTACTTCCTTTGCTTTTTGGGCGAGTTCTGGAAAATTTTCCGGTTCAATCACAAGTTGAGTAATGCCCCACCTATCTCTCAAATCAATAAAAATCAAGCCACCCATATCGCGAACCGTTTGCACCCAGCCATTCAAAATAACATCTTTATTTATGTTTTCTATTCTTAATTCACCACAATTTGTATTTCTTTTCTTAAAAAGCATTTTTACTCCATTGCAAAAAATCTAAAAAACAAAATTAATCAATTTTTTAGATTTGATTGTAAGGAAAATGAATTATGTTACTGTTGGCAGTTTTTGATGGTTATCGGTAGTCGGTTTATGGTTATTGGTTTATAGTTTATGGTTTATGGTTATTAGTATGTAACAACTAAACAACTAATGACTAATGACGAATAGCCGATAGCTGATAACCGAATACTTTCTGTTACCCACTCCTTCCCAAGTTGCACTTGGGAATGTAACTTTCACAAAAGCTATGCTTATACCAAGTTGTTTTTAAAAATATAATATGTTTATTTGTCATTCTGAGGCGAATATAAACGAAGACGTTTACTTTTGAGGAAATGAACTTTTAGTCATCGGATGACTGGCATTCATCCGATGACTTTAGTTTGTAAATATATTCATTATAATTATATATATTACATATAGTTACGTGCTAAAAAAGCCGAAGTGGTTCATTAGGAACGAAGTGAAGAATCTTAAATGTAGTGATAACAAAGATTTGTGAGATTTCTCGCTGCGCTTGCCAATGACATCTTTACGTTTGTCTGTCATTCTGAACGAAGTGAAGAATCTCAAACTCTTTGGTAGCAATGACTTGTGAGATTCTTCGCTGCGCTTCAGAATGACAGGGTAAAGTGATGTCATCACTATTTAAATAAAGCATTTACTTCATTTTGGGGTTCGAAATGACACTTTCATTTTATCTATGAATGCTACTTGGTATTAAACTCTTAATTCATAAAAAGAATGTATAGCTCAGCTTAAAAAGAAATCTTCCTTCCCAAGTGCAACTTGGGAAGGAGTTCAAAAATTGAAATATTTTTAATTAAATTGTTTTTTTCTTGTAAATATAAAAAATATTTTGTATTTTAATTTAAGATGAAATAATTAAAAAAATTGAATAAATAAATATAATTTCAAGAAGTAAAACAACTTACTTTATAGTTTAAAGTGTAGATTCGTAAAGAACTAATTAATAAATTTTTCTACAAAAAGGAGTTGCTTCATTATGAAAAAATGTATTTTTTTATTTGCTTTATTAGCTTTAATGCTAATAGATAATAATAAGTTGGTATCTCAATGCCCAACTTACCCGCCAATTAACTGGATTGGACATATAACAGGTACTATTGATGATGGATGTGAATTTATGTATACGTATTGTTATTGTTATGATATCAATTTAGAATATTGTATTAGTATAACAAGTCTTCAGATTTTACCACCTTGCGACGAGAATTACTACAATAGTTTATATACTGGAGCGATTATTAGAATTAGAAATAAAATAATCATTAATATTTTAGAAACGCTAATAAATAATGACTGGTCAGAATTAGAAGCACAAGGTAATTGTCCGGACTCAATAGCAGTAAGGTTTTTTAATAAACCTGCTTGCTACTGGATAAAATGGGAACGTGAAGTTGGAACTGGAATTATTAAACAAAAAGAATGTCAAAATAGAATACCAAGAGATTGTAATCATGCAATTGTAAAACTATGCTGGGAATGGGAAATTCAAAACGGAATTCTTACAAAAGTTTATCATATGAACAGATATTGGTATCCTTCTATCCCCAATCCTCCTAATCCTCCTCCTTATCCTTATCAAGGTTATAATCCTCTTGAAAATACCTGGTTTTGTGGTCCGAAACCTTTTGAAAAACCAAGTTGTTGTGATAATTGTTATTAAAGTTTTATTTAAGTGGTTTTCAAAAAATTTAATTTTGTTTATCATTCTGAACCCCAAAATAAAGAAGACCTTTATTTAAAGGTTGATGACATACAAAGATGTCATTGGTAACAAATTAAAAAATCTCAAATCTTTTAAACAATTAATAAATTTAAATAATAAGGAAATTTATGAAAAAGATACTAATACTGATATTATTCGTAATCTTAAGCAATTTTTCTTTAGCTTCAGATTATTGGAAGCAACCGTTGCATAGTATATCAACAAGTTCAATTATTGCAAATGGTTCTGATGTCTTAATCGGCACATGGTATGGTATATACTTAACAACGAATAATGGTGAAAGCTGGATTGCAAGAAGCAATGGATTAACATCGTATAAAATAATTTCCCTCGTAACAGATGGGATTAATATTTTTGCAGGGACAAATGATGCAGGAGTTTTTAGAACTACAGACAACGGAGAAAACTGGTTCCCTGTTAATAATGGTTTAAATTCATTAGATGTAAAATATTTAGAAATAATTGATTCTAAATTGTTTGTTGTTTGTTATTCAGAAATTGAAGGGATTGGAGGCATTTTTAAATCTTCTGATTATGGTGAAAATTGGATAAAAGTTACAACTGGTTTATCTGATTATTGGTATCATAAAATGTGTGCTTTTGGTAATGATATTTATCTTTGTACTGGGGTATCAGAAGGAGGCATAATTGTTTCAAAAGATTTTGGCGAGAACTGGTCGATAATTGGTTCAACTTTACCAGAATATACAAGTGTAAGTTGTTTAGCAATAAAGGATTCTTTGATTTTTGCCGGTTTGGCTTACGATGGAATATATTGTTCATCAAATAATGGCGAAAGTTGGACTGCTATCAACACTGGGCTGCCTTGTTTAGAAATTAATTATTTAAGTATTATTAATAACAAAATATATGCAGATGTTTCCGGAGAAGGACTATATGTTTCATCAAATAACGGCGAAAGCTGGGAAAATGTAAAATTTGGCGATTTTATATTTTTTATGAAATTTCTAAATTCTATGATTGAAATTAATGGGGTTATTTGGGCTGGTTCTGTTGCTGGAGTTTTTCAATCAACAGACGACGGAGTAACATGGGTTGGAATAAATTCCGGTTTAATCAGTACTAATACATATTGCTTATTGATAGACGATTCTAATATATATTGCGGTTCAAACAACGGAATATTCAAATCATCTGATGAAGGCAATAGCTGGGTTAAAATAAATAAAGAATATGATAGTATATATGGTATAAGAAGTATTGTTAAAAGTGGTGATAAGATGTTCGTTGGTTGTTATTATCAGGGAGTTTTCAAATCACTAAACAATGGAAAAAGTTGGAGTAAGATGAATAATGGAATAACAGATACTACTGTAACCTGTTTAATTCAAAATAAAGGCAAAATGTATTTAGGAACTTGGGAAGGAACTATTTATTTTTCAGAAGATGATGGGAATAGTTGGGAAAAAATCAATATGGTGCAGTCTCATTTTCCTACTTACAATAGAAATATTACTCTTGCAATTAAGGATTCATTGATAATTGCTGGTACGCTATACGGTTTATATACAACTACTAATGGTGGTGAATTTTGGGAATTAACTACAAAAGATGATATTCAATATATCAATACATTATCATTAGCAATTGATAGTGATGACATATACATAGGAACGGCTAACGGAATATACAAAACTTCAGATAATGGAGATATCTGGACTCCATTAAATTCTGGTATGGAAGGAATAGAAGTTACTCGCATTTTAATACATAACTCTTACATTTTTGCCGGAACAAAGAATAATGGCGTTTATTTATCTATAGATAAAGGTGAAAATTGGAAAACGGTAAACGCTGGTTTATATACATCAAATATAAGTGATATAGCAATTTCCGATTCCATTATTTATGTGGCAACAGATGGTGCTGGAGTATATACTGCTAATTTGTCTGAATTAATTATTTCAGATATTAAAGAAGATATTTATTTGTCAGATGAAGTAAAACTTTTTCCTAATCCGGCTTGCGATAAAATAAATATTATCTTATCTGAAGATAAAATATTTAGCTCTATGTCTATAGTAAATTCGCTCGGAATTCAAGTAAAAAAGTTTGAATATGAAGAAATATTTGGAACTAATTCTATATATATATCAACCAATGATTTGCCAGTTGGTCTATACTACTGCATTTTCGAAAGTAATACTGGCAAAATCGCAAAAAGTTTTATGGTTATGAAATAGATTTGTATAAGTTTAGAACTCCAGAGCCAATAACGAAAATAAAGGAGTTATGAGATTTGCATCGCAAAGAATATTTTCGCAAATTCAGAGTCCTGACCCCAAAACGAAAATAAAGGAGTTTGGAGATTTACCTCTTAAAGAATAATTGCGCAAATTACGCAGATAATGTGTCATTTCGAAACGAAGTGAGAAATCTCACAACTCCTTGCTACCACAGAGTTTGAGATTCCTCACTTCGTTACCAATGACAACTTTTCTCAGTCATACTATCAGCAAGCTGATAGAATGACAATAATAAGATTTAAAGTCATGCTATCAACTTGTTTATAGTATGACTGAGAAACACTGTTTAGAAATTATGTCATCTCCATTTAAATAAAGCTCTTTCTTCATTCTGGGGTTCAGAATGACAAGCAAGCGAAATAAGAAACTACGAAGCAACAGGAGCACTGACATTAAGTTGAGCGTGCTATTCACTATCAGAGCTACTTTCAAAGCGATTGATAGTAAAATAAAAGGTACTTCCTTCGTTTGTATTGCTTTCAGCCCAGATTTTACCACCGTTGCGGGCAACAAACTCTTTTGTCAGTATAAGTCCGAGACCAGAACCATCTTCACCTTTTGTGCCAGTTCTTTGTAATTTCTTGTCAATTTTGAATAAATGTGGAATAAAATCGCTGCTAATACCAATTCCGAAATCTTTCACAGAAATCAGGTATTTATCTGGTTCTTCTTCGTAAAAATCGCAATTAATTATAATTTTACCACCTTCATAAGAAAACTTGATTGCATTTGAAATTAAATTTCTCATTATAGTTTCAAACATATTAGCATCTGCAAATATGTTTAATTCAGGTGCAATATTGGTTTCAATGGAAATATTTTTATCTTTAGCCAACTGGTCAAAATATTGAAATACATCTTTTATTGTTTCTAATAAATTGATTTCTTTAGGAATATATTTAATTTGGTCTTGCTGCACAAAAGACCATTCGAGTAGATTTTCAAGAAGTTTATACAATTTATAAGCTGACAAATATATAGTTCTGGAAATTTCATTCAGTTCGCTAATAGTGATATTATTTATTTCATCAGTCAAAAGTTTTGTCAGTTGTAAGAAACCAGTCAATGGACTTCTCAGGTCGTGAGCAATAATTCCGAAGAATTTGTCCTTAGCTTTCAAACTTTCTTTTAGCATTTTTTCAGATTCGCTTAGCTCCTCATTCAATTTCATAATATTCTGAGAATTTTCTTCGAGAATCCGTTTAGAAAGAAAAAGGTCTTCATAGAGTTTTTCTCTTTCGTGTTCGTCTTTTTTACTTTCAGTAATATCTTCAGAAAAGACAATAACCGAATCCGGCATTCCATTTTCGTTATAGAGAGGCACCTTAATTGTATGGGTTGTGATAGTTCCTTTTGAATTTGAATCTATAATTTGCTCTTTGATTTCGACTGGTTCGGTTTGCTTAAAAACTTCTAAATCTTTTTGTCTAAAGAAATCGGCTTGCTCTTTTTTAAAGAAGTCATAATCGGTTTTTCCTATAGCTTCGCTTTTAGGAATACCAAAAATCTTTTCAGCAGTTTTATTCCAAATTTTGAATGCACCGGTTTTAGCATCTTTTACAGATAGAGAAATTGGAATATTTTCAATTATTTGTTCTAAGAATTGTTGGTAGTGTTTAATTTCAATTTCATTATTTTTTCTTTGGGTAATATCTGAGAAAACCCCAATAGAGCCGGATATTTTGCCATTAATATCAAATACTGGTGATGCACTCATTAAAACCCAAACGAATCCACCTTGTTTCTTTTTTAACCTAATTTCATAAATTTCTGAAATATTTTTAATTCTGTTTTGCAGTTTTTCTTTTACAAAAGCAACATCTTCTTCAAAGACTAAAAATGTATAACCAATTTTACCAATCATCTCATCAATTGTATAACCAAGTAAATTTGCACCATTTTTGTTTATATACTCAATCCAGTCTTCTCTATCTCTTTTAAAAACACCATCATTCATAGTTTCAACAAGCAAGCGGTAATTTCTTTCACTTTCTTCTAATTGTAATTTATCTTGTTTAATCTCTGTAATATCTTTAATAGAAGCATTAATAAGCATTCCGTTTTCTTTGTGTCCGGTGTAAAGTGAAATTTCACCAGTAAAAGAAGAACCGTCTTTCCTACGAAAAGTCTGCTCACCTCTTGCACCACCTTTTATGTGATGATATATAAGATTATTAAAAAATTGTTTAACTATAGATTTATGTTGTGATTCATTTTCATTAATAAGAATTAAAATATTTTTGTAAATTACTTCATCTAATTTGTATTGAAATAACGCTTCTGCTGCTTTGTTGAATAGAATGATGTTTCCTTCGTCATTTGTTTGAATAATTGCATCAATTGAAGATTCATAAATCAATCTAATTTTTTCGTCTCGTTCACGAATAGAATTTAACAGATGAACTCTTTCGCTAATATCACGAAAGAACAGCATAACTGCAGGTTTACCAGAATATTTTATTAATTTTACTATACATTCTAACCAAATTACATCTCCATTATTCCTAATAAATCTTTCTTCTATTAAATGAGCAGAAGCTCCTAAATCTTTTAGTTTTGATACCAGCTTTTTGACTATTTTTGCTGAATCCTTATGAATAATATCAATAAATGATTGCCCAATAATAGCTTCATTGCTGTTTAGTCCTATTAAATCTAATGCTAATTGATTTGTGTATAGAATTTCATAAGTACTTAGAATAACTATTCCAAAAGGAGCTAAATCAACTAAATTTCTATAATTTTCTTCGCTTTCTTTTAATAGTGTATTAAATAATTTCTTTTCAGTAATATCTTCAAAAGCTAAAAAATTAAATTTATCACCATTTAATTTCGTATGATGTAGATATAGTGAAATATATTTAGTTTGTTCTTTTGAATTATTGATAACTATTTCTAAACCTTTTACTTGTTTTGATTGTTTATAGCTTTCAGCAATTTTTAAACTTGTTTCTTCTGAAATAATTGCGTTGGAGGTTGTGCTCCCAATAATCTGCTTATCTTTAATATCATTGACTTGTAAAAATGCTTTATTTACATCAACAATAGTGCCATTCTTAGCATTTATAATAATAAATGGCATGGGAGTGTTATGAAAAAATGCTTCGTATTTTTGGAGTTGTTCTATCTTGTTTTCTAATTCATTTATCCTTTTTAGCAAATCTTGTGAATTGTTATTAGAGATTTTTGAGTTTTCTTCTGAGTCATTCATATAAAATTCAATCTGAATATTTTAATAAATTTTCATTTTTTTTTCATAAAATATAAATAAATAAATTATAATTTTTTTTCAAAAAAAGCAAATTATATTTTTTTATTAAAATAATAATTGATTGAAGATTTGAAGTTGGTTTATTAATTACAGAACTCCTGATGCCTCGTAGTTTGTTGTTTCGCATTTATTATTATATGGAATTAAATTTGAATGTAAATATTTCCAATAGGTCATTCGTCATTCGTCATTCGTTATTAGTAGTTACAAATTAATGACCAATGACTAATGACAAATAACTAATAAGATAATATTTGCTAACTTCGAAATTATTCTTTAATAAGCAAATCTCCTAACTCTCTTATTTTCGTTATGGAATCAGAGATTCTGAAATAAAATATAAAATAAAAAACTTATATCAATAATAAATTCTTTTTGTTTTATTAAAATTTTTGTATTTTAAATTTTGTTCGTTGTTACAATCTTGAAATAAAAGTTCTTAACATAAATATTTTTAACTATTTTCAAGGAGTAGTGTAATGAAAAAAGTAATTTTACTTATTTTTTTTCTAACCGTTTTGTTTAGCTCAACAAATGCGCAACAACAGCAAATTATTGCTATGCAGGTTGGTGAGGAGGTAACATTTTTTAACAACCTTGATTCTGCGATTATCGCAGCTCCTCAGGGTGCTGAAATTTATCTGCCACCCGGAATTTTCCAGCATAATGCCAACCTTTTAATTGATAAAAGATTGAATATTTACGGAGTTGGACATTATCTCGTTTCTACTTATACTATGATGAGGACTGTAATTGCCGGAGACCTTAAATTCGTTACTGGCTCCGATTCTTCTGTAATTGCAGGAGTTTATTGCGATAATATTACTTTCGGCACATCAGCGGCTGACGATGCTCTATCTAATATTCTTATTCAAAGATGCAATGCTAATAATATTAATTTAGGCCTTAGCACAAATCCTCCAGTTTCTTCAAGTATTTTCATTCAGGAATGTGTTGTAAGAGGTTCTGTAAACGGTTATAGTGCAGAAAACTGCGTTATTTCTAAAAGTATTTTTAATAATACTGTTTATTCTTTTAGCTATTTATCAGTATCTAATTCTATATTTCTTGGGAATTACTATATTTACTATAATCAATATTATTGTCCTATATATAGTGCAAATAGTGCTTTAATCCAGAATAATATTTTTAGATATAATGGAAATCAAGCGATTCACACCAGCGTTATAAACTCTGCTTTTTTAAACAATATATTCGTTCAAAACCTAACTAATTTTTCTGGCAATTCAAATGTTAATAACCTTGTTAATGTTACTGCTTCACTAATTTTTGTAAATCAATCCGGGACTACTTTTAATTATGACCATAATTATCATTTAAAAGATGATTCACCCGGCAAAAATGCTGGAAACGACGGCACAGACATTGGCATTTACGGCACTGACGAACCCTACAAAGAACTCGGCATTCCTTTCACCCCAAGAATAATGGAATTCATTTTAAGACCACAAGGAAATACAATCCAGTTAAATACAAGCGTAGAAGCGCAGGAAAGATAGTTCTAATCAATTGACAATTGATAATTGACAATTGATAATTGATAATTGATAATTGATAATTGACAATTGATAATT
>CAZCLJ010000125.1:0-12505 GCA_964499465.1 uncultured Hyphomicrobiales bacterium | reverse complement strand
TGAAGAATCAGAAAGAAAAGAATAAAGAATTAGAGAATATGAACGAAAATGAAGAGAATAGAGAATAGAGAATAGAAAGAAGAATCAGTAAGAAAAGAACGAAGAATTACAGAATATGAACGAAAATGAAGAGAATAGAGAATAGAAAATAGAGAATAGAGAATAGAAAGCAGAAACAGAAAGAAAGAACGAAGAATTAGAGAAAAAGAACATAAAAAAAAGGGCAGAAAAAGGGCGTAATGCCCTTTTTTTGTTATAGTTACATACGTTTAAAAATTAATTTCTTAGTTCGTTTTAAAAAAAAGATTACGTAATATTAGAACTCCTGAACCCTTAATGATAATAAAAGAGTTAGGAGATTTGCTTCGTGAAGAACAATTGCGCAGTTTATCTCCATAATAAATTATGGAGTTAAACTAATAATTATAATAACTCCCAAATTTATTTGGGAGTTATATGTTTACTACTTTATTTAAATTGTTTTTTTTTATATCAAAACTATCTTAATTGAGAAACAAGAAACTACGAGGCATCTGGAGTTCTGAGTTTCTTATTTAGAATGTTTTTCATTCTGAAAGAAGTGAAGAATCTGGAGAATAGTGGTTAAAAGAAATTTTTCTGGATTCTTCTCTGGGCTACTAATGAACCACTTTATACCAAGTTGCTTTTAAAGATAAATTTTTTTCATCTGTCATTTCGAAACGAAGTGAGAAATCTTAAAGTCTGTGATGGCAAGAAGTTGTGAGATTTCTCACTTCGTTTCGAAATGACACTTTAATTATATCTATGAAAGCAACCTGGTATTAGCTGTTTAACATTAAAATAGCAATATAGCAAATAATTATATTTATTTTCATCTACTTCCCAACTTGCATTTGGCAAGGAAGCTTTATTTTAAGTTTGGTATTAATTATATACATTATAAATTATAAGAAAAAGCATAGCTTTTTGTTAAAGTTACCTTCCCAAGTTCAACTTGGAAAGGAGAAATAAAATATTTATTTTTAATTTATCAATAATTCAGGTTAAAAGATAAAAAATATTAATTAAATCATTTTGCCATTTTTATTAATTTTGTTTTTTTTAATTTCATTGGGAATATGAAAACAAAATACAATCATTTAGCATTTATCTTCTATGTCTATCTTGCTAGTCTTGTAATTTTCACACTTTTCAGGATTACACTGCTCTTTTCACAAATTAACGAATTAAAAAAAATTCCTGATTTGACTTATCACCTGTTAAATAGTTTTTGGTTCGGATTAAGATTTGATACTGTCATTTCTTCTTATTTTTTAATCCTGCCATTCTTTCTTTTAACAATTCTGAAAATAACAACAACTATTTTAAAAAAGTATAAACATAAAAAAAGTTATGATGAGAAAATCGAAAATTCATCGATAAGAATAAATAATGTGTTAAACAAAACAACGCTGTATTTTGTATCGGTATATTTATCAATACTTTATGGTGCTGCTTTTTTAATATGTTCAGCCGATATTCCATTTTTCAATCATTTTTTTTCGCGTCTTACTGTCGCTGTATTGACATGGATTGATACGCCACTCTTTTGTTTGCAAATGATAATACAGGAGCCATTTTTTCTGCTTTTTGCACTAATAGCTATTTCTTTGATTATTGTTTTCTCCGTATTTATTTTTAAAATGAAAAATAAATATATAAAAAGCGAAGAAATCTTTTCTTATTTTGATTCTCAAAAACTAAACAAAAAGAATTCTTTTCAAATAATAAAGCTATCTGTATTTTCAGTTTTAATAATACTACTTCTATTTGCTGGAGCAAGAGGAAGAGTTGCTATAAAATCACCTATAAGAATTGGAACAGCATACTTTTCAAATTATGCTTTTCCGAATATGCTTGGACTTAATCCGGTATTCACTTTTATTGAAAGTATAATAGAAAAAAATAAAGAAGAAAATAAATCTATAAATTTAATGGATAACGATATTGCATTAAAAAACTTACAAAAACATTTGAACATTACTCAAAATTATAGTGCTTACCCAATAGCAAGAGAATATCTTTCAGATTCATCAGAAATAAAAGCAAATGTAATAGTTGTAATTATGGAAAGTATGTCTTATGAAAAATTTACTTTTTCTGAAAATGGATATAAGTTGACGCCTTTTTTAGATTCAATTTCAAAGAAATCCTTATTCTTTTCAAATGCATACTCTGCCGGAATCCATACTTACAATGGAATATATTCTACCTTATTGTCATATCCAGCTTTATTTAACCGGCATCCGATGAACGTTGTTGAAATACCGAAATACTATTCTATGCCGCAAATATTCGAGGAAAATGGATACAGCACTATTTATTTCACTACTCACGATGAACAGTTCGATAACGTTTCCGGATTTTTAAGTTATAACTCATTTCAAAAAATTGTTAGTCAAAAGGATTACCCGGGAACTGAGGTTGAAAGCACACTCGGTATTCCGGACCATCTCTTGTTTAAACATTCCATTTCTTATATGAATGAATTAAGTAAAAGCGGGAAACCTTTTTTTGCAACATTACTAACATCTTCGGACCACGACCCGAAAATTATTCCTGAAGATATCTCGTTCAAACCTAATTTCAAAGATATTTCTAAATCTATTATTGAATATGCAGATTGGTCTATTCAATACTTTTTAGAATTAGCATCAAAAGAAAGCTGGTTCGAAAATACTTTATTTGTTTTTGTCGCCGACCATGGTGCTAAAATCAAGAGCAGTATTTACGATGTTCCTCTTGACTATCATCATTCACCGCTAATATTCTATTTTCCCAAAAATATTTCAGCAACTCTGAACGACAATCTTGCCGGACAAATTGATATATTTCCAACAATTATGGGATTATTAAATTTCAGTTATATCAATAATACTTTTGGAATTGATTTAAATAAGAAGAAACGTGAATTTATATACTTTTGCACCGATGATAATATCGGCTGCATTGATAATGAGTTTCTATATATTTATCGAAAAAAAGGAAAGGAATCTCTTTATAATTACAAAGAGAATTCAGCCGTTGATTTAATTAATCAACTGAACTATAAAGCTGATTCAATGAGGACATACTGTTTTTCAGCTATGCAAACTGCAGAGTGGCAAATCAGGAACAAAAAAACGAGTAAACCAAATGCTGGGCTAACGAATCGTTAAATTCAGAACTCCAGTCCCCATAACGAAAATAAAAGAGTTAGGAGATTTTTTCGTAAAGAACAATTTCGCAGTTTATCTCCATAATAAATTATGGAGTTAAACTAATAATTAGAATAACTCCCAAATTTATTTGGGAGTTATATGTTTACTACTTTATTTAAATTGTTTTTTTTTTAATATCAAAACTATCTTAATTGCGAAAGAACAAAATACGAGGCATCAGAAGTTCTGAGTTTAGAAAGTTTAAATCAGTTAAAAGTATTTTAACTTACTGTGGAAAGAGTTTTGTTTTCTTTCAACTCCGTAGGAGCGTCCGGTTTGTAGAAATAATGATGAAAAAAAGAATAGCAACGAAGTTGCGACCTAACTTTACTACAAACAGAACACTCCTACGGAATTTTGAAAACTTAAAATAATTTTTCTACAAACAGGAAGCAACTACGTTGCTTTATCTTACACTTTGCGAAAGTTTCTGAACTACAGAACTCCTGACCCCATAACGAAAATAAAAGAGTTAGGAGATTTATCTCGTAAAGAACAATTTCGCAGTTAGCAAATATTATCTTATTAGTTATTGGACAGTAGTCATTGGTCATTAGTTTGTAACTACGAATGACGAATGACCTTTTGGAAATGCTCTTGTTAAAATTTTACTTTTTATTATAAAAATATTGTGAAACAATAAACTACGAGACGCCAGGAGTTCTGAAATTAAAACCCAAGTAATTCCTGTATATTTTCAGGATAATAAATTTTGTTTAAAAATAAACCATTTGATGGAACTGATGGGAAACAAAATTTTCTATTAGCAGCATCCATTCTTACTCTTAACTCTTCTATATTGATTTTTTTTCTGGCAACATCAATCATTGCCCCAACGCTTTGCCGAACCATTCCATAAAGAAAGCGATTTGCCCTGATTTTTAATTCAATGTTTGTTTCATTTACAAAATACCACTGGCAGTGCGTAACATTACAAATGTGATTTTTCACTTCTTCGTTAAACTTTGAAAAAGTAGAAAAATCTTTTTTTCCCAGAAATAATTTTGAAGCTGCTTGCAATAACTCAAAATCAATACTATACTTTATCCTATAAGAATATTGTCTTGAAAAAACAGAAGAAACCAGAGTAATTTTATAAATGTATTCGCGGGCAATAGCATCAAATCTTGCATGAAAAGGAAAATCTAAGTATTTAGCTTTTATAATCCTGATATCATTTGGTAAATAGAAATTGAGTGCAGATATAAGTTTGTCTTCAGTAATTTTAATTTTTTTTAAATTTATAAAAGAACAAACCTGCCCGTTTGAATGGACACCGGTATCAGTTCTGCCGGCTGCAATTATTGAAGTTTTTTCGCCAAGAATTTTTTCTAAGGAACATTCAATTTGCTGCTGAACAGTGTTTTCTTTTAGCTGGCGTTGCCAGCCGAAATAATTGCTGCCGTCATATTCTACTAAAAGAGCAGTGGATTTGGTATCAGGAGGGTGCATTGCTTCGGTTCGTTTTCGAAATTTGTTGCAATTTTTTCAAATAGTATAAATCATTTGAAAGGTCAATTATATTCATTAAGGAGCCGCTTGTTCCCTTTAAGTATATATTTTGGAAGCGATTAATGAGAACCTGATTTTCAGATAATTCAGCAATTTCAGCCAGCAATTTTGTTATTTCTGAAATTGAGTTGTTTAGTTCATTTAAAACAAGATGATAACTTTTATCGCTATTATTAATGTGTTTTAAAGTTTTATGTAAATGAATAATTGAAGTGCCACAGAAAATTAAATCGTTAATTGACTGATTAACACCATAAGTAGCCCCAATTTCGAGTATTGCAGCCAAATCGTTTGGTTTCCTCAAATTATTTCCGGAAAACTCACTAAGAAAATCAATTACTTTTTCAGTATCTGAAGAAAAATTCATTAGTATTGGATAGTAGTTAATACAGACTCAAAAATTTGTTGCGTTTCTAATTTATCGGGCAGGATTTTTCCAGTGATATTCATTTGCAATAAAGAAAATTCGTAGTAATTATTTTCTTCAGATTTGAAAACAGCAGAGGATGCCATAAGACCATTGGAGTTTATAAAATCATAATGAGCGAAAGTAAAAGCACCGATTTGCAGTATATTGTAATCACCAACAAGTTTAATAGCATCAGCAGTTTTCTTTTGCCGGTTATTAAAACTAATTCTGGCAATCCCAATAAGACCTTCATTATCGAATACCTCTTCAACCTGCGGAGCATTCCTTATATTTGAAAATGTTATTCCAAGTGTAAAATCGCTGTTAGTTGCAAAGCAAATGATGTCAGATGATACTTTTTCTTCTACATCTACAAAAAACCATTTATCCGGTATGTTTGCAATCATATCACCGTCTTTTGAGCGAATGATTTCTTCCGACATTGGTATGTGTGGTTTTGGACTAAGTAAAACCTCGGGTAAAACCTTCTGCTCTGGCTTACTCTCTTCTTTTACTATTATGCAGGAGTTAATGAGCAAAATAGTTATGATATATAAAAAAGAAAATTGTATTATTCGTTTAAGCATTTTTTTTCAAATTTTATATTAAGTCAAAAGCACAATATATTAAATTAATTGTGAATTTCTTATTAATTAAATAAAAACGATTTTTTACAAAAAATATTATAAATCATAAAATGAGAACTCCATAACCCATAACGAAAATAAAGGAGTTAGAAGATTTAATTCGACAAGAATGATTTCGCAGTTAGTAAAAATATTTTATTTGTCATTAGTCATTAGTCATTAGTCATTAGTTATTCGTTTGTAACAACTAATGACGAATAACGAATGACCTATTTGAAATATTTACATTCAAATATAACTTCATATTGTAAAATATGCGAAATAGCAAACTACGCGGCATCAGGAGTTCTGAAATTATGCGATATAGCAAACTACGAGGGGTGAGGAGTTCTCAAATTATGGAGTTAATCTAATAATTAGAATAACTCCATAATTTATTTTGGAGTTATGTGTTTGCAATTTTGTGAAATTACATTATTTTTAATAACAGAACTATATTAATTGCGGAAAACAAACTATGGGGCATCAGGATTTCTGATTTTAAAACTACCATTCTGAGAGCCACTTATTAAATTTATGATAAATACACTAAATTTCCATTACAAACAGTAGCAACTATTTCGGTTTCCTTAATTTTTTCCAATGGAATATTAGTAATATTCTGATTAAGTATCACAAAATCAGCATTTTTGCCCGATTCAAAAGGATTTGTATCCTGTTCAGAAGTATAGCTTCTTATTGCTTCTTCAATAGAAATTATTTCTTCCGGATAAAATGCTGTATTTTGATTGAAAGGCACTCTACGGCTAAGAGCATCAAGCCCCAGCAAAACTGAGTGTGATTCAATCGGGAAATCCGAGCCGGAACAGAATTTTGCACCTTTAGAAATTATACTTTTCCATCTGTAAGCATTTTTACATCTGGCACCGATGCGTTTTAATGCCATTGGAGCATCAGAAGTGCAATGGATTGGCTGAACAGATGCAATTATTGGATAGTCGGAAAAAAAGTGCAAATCTTCCGGCTTTATGTTTTGTGAATGTTCAATACTCAATTCCTGATTAGTACCAACTTTTTTTTCATCGAATAATCGTTTATAAAGTTGAAGAACCTGACGGCAGGCAGCATCGCCAATAGAATGGATGGCAATATCGAAACCTTTTTCTAATCCTGTAACTGCTTTTTCAAATAATTCTTCATCGCTTAGAAGCAGAAGTCCTTTTTGATTCTCTTCATCAGAATAATCGTCAAGCAATGCAGCTCCGCGAGAGCCAAGCGCTCCATCAGCATATAGCTTTATACCAACAACGCGGTGCATCTTTCTTTCATTTTTATTCGCTTTTATGCTGAACTGCAAATATTCATCTTTCTGAGCAATTAAATATGAATTAACTCTAATTGGCAAGTTCCCTTCTTTTTCCAATTCTTCCAAAATCTCGTATTGCTCTAATGATAAATCCATATTTCTTATCTGGGTAATACCACTTCTCACTAATTCGCTTATTGCAAGCGAAACAGCTTTTTTCTTCTGAAAATAGCTAAGTTCTGGAATTAAATGCTTTACAAGTTGCATTGCATTGTCTATTAGTATTCCGTTTGGTTCTCCTTTTTCATCTTTTAAGATTGCTCCGCCTTTTGGATTTGGAGTATTTTTCGTAATGTTTGCAAGTTTTAATGCAACTGTATTTACCCAGGCAGCATGTCCATCTACTCTTGATAAATATACCGGAGAATTCGGATAAATTTCATCAAGAACATTTTTAGTAGGGAAATCGTTATTCCTCCAAAGTTCCTGATTCCAGCCCCAACCGCGTATCCAATCGTTTTTATTTTCTCTGTTACTTTTGATAGCATTCAAACATTCTTCTAAGCTTTTTAGACCAAACAGATTTATTTGCATTTGACGTGTCCCAAGTGCTAACAAATGACAATGATGGTCAACGAAACCGGGGAAAGCCCAGCAATTTCTATATTCAATTATTTTTCCATTTGTAAGAATGTTTATTATTCCCGGCTGTTGATTGAGGGAAAATATTTTCCCATTTTTTAATTCTATTTGACCTTGAAAACTTTGCATAATATTATAAAAGAATAATACAATTTTAAAAGCAAAATTAAAATATTTTCTTTAATATTAAATATTACATAAGTATTTTTTTTTCCCCATATTTTGAACTCCAACCCACATAATGAAAACAAAGTAGTTAGGAGATTTGACACTTTGCAGTTTTCGGATGTCAGCTGTCGGCTATTGGCTGTCAGCTATAAGTTATTAGTCATTGGTTATTGGTCGTTAGTCATTAGTTTGTAACTACTAATGACGAATAACGAATAACTAATGACCTATTGATAATACTTATGTTGAAATTTAACTTCATATTTCAAAATATGCGAAATTGCATATTACGAGGCGTCAGGAGTTCTGAAATTAAAAGCTATAAAAATTAATCATTCTAATTCATTAATAGTTACAATTTGGTCGTTATCTACTTGAATCATTTTAATGTGTTCAAGTTGATTCTTTTTTTCTGATTTAATCTCTTTAGAACTCCTCAAGTCTATTGGTGAATTTTTATATAACAAGATATATTTTTTTTCGATATTTGCAAAGAATTTCTTTTTATCATAAAAATTAAAAAGAACACTATCAATGTAATCAGTTATGCAAAGAGTTCCTTTAAATTGATTTGAAATTTTTTGGAATGAATCTCCTTCTTTGAAAGATGATTTCAATTCAATAAAAATAACTTTGTTATTAGTTATAATTAAATAGTCACAATGTGTTCTTTGCCCTTTACCAGCACGATTAAACAAATTTTCTATGCTTACTTTATCTGATTTAATTACTTTTGAGTATGTTGATATCATATCAATTTTCACATTCTTCAATTTAGCACTGTCACCTTTTTCATTTAAAGAAATCATATTAGAAGAATCTACTTGAATTCCTTGGTCAAAAAAATCATTAAAATATTCATTAATCATAGAAAATACCTCTCGAACATAATAGATTTTTGAAGTTTATTCATCTCATCAATAGTTTCATCGAAACTTTCAACTTCGATACCATAGAATTCATCATATTTTGCAGGAACTAAATTAGGAACTTTAACTTTTTTGGAATTACCATCAAGCAAAGTAGGTTCATTACGAGAAATATAAACTTTGAATTTATCAATATTTATTAATTCTGATTCTTTATATTTATATTTCTTATTATCCATAATCTTTTTTATTATCTCATTGTCTTTTTTATAATTAAACATAATTAAAGTATTTAATTCTTTTATAATGTAATCACTGTGAGTTGTAATAAAAACCTTAATTCCAATATTAACTAATCTGACAAGGAGCCGTGCAAGTTTCCTTTGATTTTCTGGATGAAGATTTAGTTCGGGTTCGTCAATCATAAGTAAATCACCTTTTTGGGCAAGATGTTTCAGATAAAAACCCACATCAAGCAAAGAACGCACAGAACTTGAACTTTCACCCATACTTAATTTAACACTTTTCGTCTTATTAGGAATAAACCAAAGTCCTTCTCTATCTACACGGTAATCGCCTCCCAATATATTTGAAAATTCAGTTAAAATATCAGAATGTTCCTTTTCAATATAGCTGGACAATTTCATAATGTCTTTTAATTGACTATTAAAAGATATATTTCTAGTTACAGGTAATGGATAAGGAGAGTTATAGAACTCTTCAATTATTTCATTAATATCTAATGATGGTGAAAGAGTAATTCTTTTAATTAGTCTGTTATGAAGATTTGCAGTTATATCATCTTCAAATATTGATATACCTGTTCTTTCAGCACTGGTAATAAAAACATTTGGAAATATATTTTTAAAAATAATCACCTTAATAGCGTGACTTATTTCCTTTTTAATAATAGCAATTGTTGAAGGATTTTGTATTTCTTTTGTTTCTCTGGGAAAACTTATAGAAAGGAAGTTTGAATTAACTTCTTTAGTTATTTGTAATATATCATTTTTAGTAAAGTTTAAAGTTCTATTAAAACTACTATCGGCATTTAGAGTAAAAGAATTATTTTCTACTTCAATTAAAAAATCAGAATTTTTAAATCTTGATTCATTTGAAGCAAAAACGAAAGGGAGAAATATTTTATATTTGTCACAAGCAACTTCAATTATTTCTTGGTGATTTTTGACAAATTCAATTAAATCAATATTTTCAGTTCCTTTTTCGAACAAAGAAATAATATGATTATCAGAAATATCTATTTGATAGCCACTAATAAAAAAGTCTATAAACCCATACAATGCATAAGTTGCATAAGTTTTTCCAGTATTATTCTTGCCACATATAATAGTGAAATCTCCGAGTTCATATTCTGCTTTTTTGAATATACCAATATTTTTTAAAGTAATTTTCATTAATTCTCCTTATATAATGCTCTTTGATTTACAGTTTTATTAATTCTCAATACGTTAATTGCAAACTTAAATATTTTTAATTAAAAAAAGAAAATTTATTTGCTTCTTTTAGATGTACTCCACGCTTGGGAAAGTGGAGTCCATCTTTTGCTTGATAATTTCGTAGTTAGCAAATATTCTTTTATTAGTCATTAGTCATTGGTATTTTTTCCTTTACTAATAACGAATGACGAATGACCAGTCTCCAATCCCCAATTCCTCATTCCCAGTCCCCAATTCCTCATTCCCAAACCACTAAAACTGCTTTTTATTGAAAATCAAAATTGAAATAAATACTAATAAAGCTGAAAATACAATGCTGGAAAGTATTGTAATTAAATAAGCATTTTCTAACTGTAGCATTGTTGGCAAATATAGAATGAGCGAAGTGAAATTGCCGGCAACGAAAATAATTAGAATTATTCCCATCAAAACAGTTGGCGAAATTATTCCTATAAAAATACCAATGCTACACGATACCGCAATTGAAGCTAAACTTAATCCAAAGCTCTCTGCTGTCATAAGCAGTATATTTTCAGAAAGAGCAGAATTTTTTACGAAGTCCAAACCAACACCGAAAGCAAGTGAAAGAATAATTGCTATTGCAGTGCAAAGGAACACAGCAAAGTATTTTGAAATCAATATGTCGCTTCGTTTAATTGGCCTAATAAGGAATAAATCATATACTTTTCTCGAAATTTCGTGAATGATATTCACAGTAAGCATAATTGAGGCAAGTGTCCCACCAAAACTTGCAATAAGCGAAGCAAAGAAAAAACTGAAAGACATCTCCTGTGTGCTTGGTGTGAACCAATATAAAATTAAAGAGAGAAGCGGCAACCCAATCCACATAGCCACCATAACCTTGCTTTTGTAAAATCCATTGAATTCATCGGAGAGCAAAAGTCCAAATTTCATTATTCTGCACCTTTCACATAGTTTTCGTAAATTTCATCAAGAGTTGGAATGACAGGAGCAATCGAACGAATACGGCTTCCAGATTGAATAAGCTTTTCGATTATTGAATGCGTAATTTCATCTAAATCAACTGTATTTTGAAAATGCAAAATATAATGAGAATCATTCTTTTCTTCTACTTGATTTAAATCGGAAAAATCATTGAATATATCTTTGCTCATTTCATTTTTTGAGAACTTGATTTCCAATCTGTTTGCCTTATGAAGTTTTTCCATAAGTTCAGTTTTAGTGCCGGTAATAAGGATTTTTCCCTTATTTATTATACCAATACGGCTTGCAATGTCCTCAACATCACTTAAAATGTGAGATGAAAAGAAAACTGTTTTTCCCCGTTCGCTTAAATCTTTCAAAATTGCTTTCACACTTTGGCGGCTTACAGGGTCAAGTCCATTAAGGGGCTCATCAAGCACGATAAAATCAGGTTCGTGGATAATTGCCTGTGCAAGTCCAACTTTTTGAATAGTTCCACCGGAAAGCTGCTTGATTTTCCTGAAACGATATTCAGTTATTCCAAGCATTTCGAGTGTTTCCTTTATTCTTTTATTTATTTGGTTGTCTTCCAAACCAGATAATTTTGCAAAAGTAAAAAGTGCCTGGTTCACAGTTCGCCATTCCTGAAATGCAACATCTTGCGGTAAATATCCTAATAGTTTGTGAACGTTTAGAATGTTGTCCGGCATTCTTTGCTCTTGAAAGAAGTAGTCACCAGTAAAACTTTTAATAAGCCCTACTATAATTTTAATGGTAGTAGTTTTACCAGCGCCATTTGTTCCGATATAGCCGAAAATCTCACCTTTTTTCAAATCAAGTGAAATGCCTTCGAGAGCTGCAATTTTTCGATAATATTTGGAAATGTTTTTTAATTCTAACATACTTATTTACAATTTTTGAATATCTTCCTTGCTTAATCCTGTTAAAGTAATTATTGTATCAATCGGAATATGGCTTTGTTTTGCTTTGATTGCAATTTCCTTTGCTTTCTTAAGTTCGAAACTAATTAGTTTTCTCATTTTACCTCCTGAATTTATTCTTTAATCATATAGCAAATATAAGGAGAATTAACAATATCAGAACTCCTGATGCCTCGTAGTTTGGTATTTCGCTATTAACATAGTTCTGATATTAAAAATAATGTAATATCACAAAATTGCAAACATATAACTCCTAAATAAATTTAGGAGTTATTCTAATAATCAGAGTAACTCCATAATTTATTATGGAGAGTAACTGCGAAATTGTTATTTACGAGACAAATCTCCTAACTCCTTTATTTTCGTTATGGGGTCAGGAGTTCTGAATATAATCCAATAATCATTAATCATTAATCATTAATCATTAATCATTAATCATTAATCATTA
>CAZCLJ010000124.1:0-12533 GCA_964499465.1 uncultured Hyphomicrobiales bacterium | reverse complement strand
AAGCAGTATTTAAATGTTTTAATAGTTTTTTATCAATTTTACCTAAATTATCCTGATAATAATCAATGGATTTTCTTCCTCTTCTTTTAGGAATATTTTTTACATCAAATAAGCAATCAAGTGCAACAAGCGTTCCTGAATATGCTGTGCCAGATGCAGTCTTAACATACTTTTCATCAGCATAGAACTTGCCATCTTTCCCGGCAAGTTTCAACGTTTCTCTTGCGTTCTCTATGTAACGCATTGCTTCTTTATATGCGTTTTTTGTTTTCATTTTTAATTACTTTAAAATACTTTTAGCTAATACAAATATAAAATTAATTCATTAAAATTCAAAATATTTTTATTATTTATTTCACCATATTTAAATAGTTTTTCCTTTCAAATATTTTGTTTTCTCAATTATTTAATTTAATTATTTTTGTATTGCAAAGCAAATTTAATTGAATTTTTCAATTATAAAGAATATAACATAAAAAATAAAAAATATAAATTCAATTACTATTTTTTATTTTTTGATTATAAATATTTCTTTGTTTTCTAATTCTTTCTAATTCAATTTTCCTTAATTCTGGATTATTTTTGTATTTGTTATGAATTTCATTTCGTATATTTCTCATAAGTTTAACGCAATTAAATTCCTCTTCTTTATTCTTTTCCATATAACACCTCCCTTGGAGTCCTGATTTCAATTAATTTGTAATTATATTTAATGTTTACTGAATTATAATTTTTTATTCGTTCAAGATTCACAATATGTTTGAAATTCCAGCTAACTAATACGTCAACATTCATAATAGTTGATATTGCAATATGTTGAGCATCTTCAAGAAATTTTCTTGTAATTGCTTTATTTTTTATATATAATGCTGCAAGATTTTCAGATTCATTGTCTAAAGCAACATATTCTATATGTTAATTTGGAATTTTATCAATTAATATTCTGATGTTTTCAGGAGCATGTTCAAGTTCTTCTAATGTAATATCAGAAATTACAGCTATCTTTTTCCCTTCAATAAACTCTTGAAAAAGCAAATTCGACCACTCAGCGAACTCTTTATCGAAACAGCCACCAATAACAGAAGTATCAATATATACTCTTAGTTTGTGCATTTTATTTCACTATCTTTAAATAGTTTTTCCTTTCAAATATTTTTGTTTTTTCTATATTTTAATTTAATTATTTTTTTAATGCAAAGCAAATTTATTTTACTCGCTTATTCCATTTCCATTTTTACAATATTGCTTAATAGAATCAATAATTGAAGTAGTACTATCAAAACCAGATTCAATAGCACTAATTTTTGTTTCTCCTTCATAATATCCATTTAAATGGAGTATATTGTAAACACTATTTAGCTCTTTTAATAATTTCTTATCAATTTTACCAAGGTGTTCCTTATAATAATCAATGGATTTTCTTCCTCTTCTTTTAGGAACATTCTTAACATCAAATAAATAGTCAAGGGCTACAAGCGTTCCGGAATATGCAATTCCAGATGCAGATTTTACATACTTTTCATCTGCATAGAATTTGCCATCTCGCCCGGCAAGTTTCAAATCTTCTCTTGCGTTCTCTATGTAACGCATTGCTTCTTTATATGCGTTTTTTGTTTTCATTTTATTTACTTTAAAATACTTTTAGCTAATACAAATATAAAGTTAATTTATTTAAATTCAAAATATTTTTATTATTTTATTTCACTATATTTAAATAGCTTTTCCTTTCAAATTTCGTTTTTCTCAATAATTTAATTATTTTTTTACTGCAAAGCAAATTTAATTTTTCTTTTTTCAGATATCCCATATTTAATAAAATATGGAAAAACTTTCAACTATTCTTAACTCATCAGATGACTTCCCAGTCATCTGATGAGTGTGCCTTCAGACAGTAGTAAACTCACGCTTACATATTTATTTTATTTCACTATATTTAAATAGCTTTTCCTTTCAAATTTTTGTTTTCTCAATTATTTAATTTAATTATTTTTTTATTGCAAAGCAAATTTATTTTTGTCTTGAACCTTGATTATAAGGATCATAGGATTTCTTGATTAAGGAAAGAATAATCAAGTAATCTTTAAATCAAGCAAATCAAGGTTCAGACAAAGCTCACGCTTACATATTTATTTTAAATCACTATATTTAAATAGTTTTTCCTTTCAAATATTTTGTTTTCTCAATAATTTAATTTATATAATATTTTTATTTAAAGCAAATTAATTTTTGTCTTGAACCTTGATTATAAGGATCATAGGATTTCTTGATTAAGGAAAGAATAATCAAGTAATCTTTAAATCAAGCAAATCAAGGTTCAGACAAAGCTCACGCTTACATATTTATTTTAAATCACTATATTTAAATAGTTTTTCCTTTCAAATATTTTGTTTTCTCAATAATTTAATTTATATAATATTTTTATTTAAAGCAAATTAATTTTGTCTTGAACCTTGATTAAAGGATTGTAGGATTTCCTGATTAAGAAAGAAATAATCAAGTAATCTTTAAATCAAGCAAATCAAGGTTCAGACAAAGACCACGCTTACATATTTACTTTATTTCACTATATTTAAATAGTTTTTCCTTCCAAAAATTTGTTTTTTTCAATATTTTAAATTAATTATTTTTTTCTTGCAAAGCAAATTAATTTTTGTCTTGAACCTTGATTATAAGGATCATAGGATTTCTTGATTAAGGAAAGAATAATCAAGTAATCTTTAAATCAAGCAAATCAAGGTTCAGACAAAGCTCACGCTTACATATTTATTTTAAATCACTATATTTAAATAGTTTTTCCTTTCAAATATTTTGTTTTCTCAATAATTTAATTTATATAATATTTTTATTTAAAGCAAATTAATTTTGTCTTGAACCTTGATTAAAGGATTGTAGGATTTCCTGATTAAGAAAGAAATAATCAAGTAATCTTTATATCAAGTAAATCAAGGTTCAGACAGTAAGTCCACGCTTACATATTTATTTTAAATCACTATATTTAAATAGTTTTTCCTTCCAAATTTTGTTTTTTCAATATTTCAAGTTAATTAAATTTTTCTTGCAAAGCAAATTTATTTTTTACTTTTTTTTAGATATTCCATATCTTGAAAATATGGAATATCTTTAAACTTTTCTTAACTCATCAGATGACTTTCCAGTCATCGGATAACTATTTAAAAGCAAAAGCCACTACGGTGTGTTGGAATGGCTTTTTTAAAAAAGTGAAGTATTTTCTTATATTAAATATTAAGAAAATTTGTAATTTCTTTGTTTATTTAATGAATCAAACAATTGGGTCAATTTTCTTTAAAGTATCCATATTTTCAATTCTTTTCCAGTTTTCTTCAATTTCAACTTTGTGGATTGTAGCCCATTCAATAACAAGTCCTAATACCAAGTTGCTTTTAAAGATAAAATATGATTGTCTCTCATTCCGAAACGAAGTGAAATACTTTAAACTTTTTTAAACATTGATATTCTTTAGTTCTTTTATTTAAATTAGTTATAATATTTATAATTTTTCAATTGTTTAATTTTGTGTAAGAAATACTAGCATAAATCAATTTTTTTGTTGGAATTGTGTTGGATATATATTAAGTTTGTATTCAGTATTTATCAGCATTTTTTGATAAATACAAATTAATATATATTTTTCACTTTTCCAACAAATATTATGACTGTTAACTTTTATCTTGACAGCAAATTCAATAAAAATGGCGAAAAAGCTATTTACTGCTTCATTCGTGGAATTGGTAACTACCCAAAAATTCAAATAAATACGGGTATTAAAATCAATCCTAAATTCTGGAATGAGAAAAATCAATCAGTTAGAAAAACCTGCAATGGCCATATTGAAATTAATCTTTTCCTTAATTATGTTAAATCGGAAATTCAGAAAGTTTATTCCCAGGCAGCAGTTAATAATCTCTATTCTTATGAACGACTTAAAAATGATTTTAATAGCATTTTTAATAGAAATCCAAAAAAAGAAAAGCCAAAAACATTTTTCGATGTTTTCAATTATTTTTTGGAGACGAAAGAAAATATTAAAAGCGAAAATACTAGAAGTAATTACCGTGTTTTAATGAACCATTTACTAAACTTTCAAAAAAAGAATCGCATAAAAATTACATTTGATACGATTGATATGGATTTTATCGATAAGCTAATGCTGTATTTTACCAACGATTTACGTTTTGCTAATAACTCAATTCATAATTCAATTAAAACACTTAAAAGTTTTTTAAATTGGGCTACTGAGCGCGGCTATAACAATTTTCAGGAATATCGAAAGTTTATAACAAAGGAAACTGAAACGGAGGTAGTTTATCTTACAGAACCAGAACTGATGAAGCTATACAATTTAGATTTAAGTGCTAATCAGCGTTTAGAGAAGGTTCGTGATGTATTTTGCTTGGCTTGTTTTTCTGGACAGCGTTTTTCTGATGTGTCGAAGCTAAAAGCGGAATATATTCGAGATGATAAGTGGTTTTTACGCACTCAAAAAACGAAGGACTTGATTGAGATACCATTGAACGATTTTGCTCTTGAAATCTTGAATAAGTATTTTAGCAAAGGTCTTCCACTTCCAACAATTACAAAGGAATACAGCAATAAATATTTGAAAGAAATAGGCAGATTGGCAAATATAACAGAGTTGATAACAATAACTCGTTATATTGGTGCGGAGCGAATAGAAGAAACGAAGCCGAAATATGAATTAATAAGCAATCATATGGCACGGCGAACCTTTGTAACCTTATCTCTTGAAAAGGGTATGAGGCAGGAGGTTGTAATGTCGGTAACCGGTCATAAGAATTTTAACAGAATGAAGCGATATTTAAAAATAACCGATAATGTGAAAGAGCAAGAAATGAAAAAAGTTTGGAGCAAGGAATAGCAAGAACTTCTTTTAAAACCTGCACCTACTCCGCTTTTTAGAAAAATCCCTCATAAATCCCCGCCATTGCGTTTTATCTATAAAAGGTATTAAAGTATGGCTGTGTTGCTGGGTTGTTTAAATTAATACTAAAAATAATTATTTACTTTTACCTTAATAATTTTGAAAATTTTTAAATTTTAGTTAATTTTAAATATTCATTAAATATTTTTTATTAAAATAGTATTGATATGCCTAATATTTATGACAACAGTGATGATAGAAGTAAATTTCTAAATGCTATTAACAAAACTTTAAATGTCTCGTATCGCTCTGATTTTTGTGTAGGTTACTTTAATCTTCGCGGCTGGAAAGAAATCTCTGCTCAAATTGATAAGTTGAAAGGAGGTGAAGAAAACTGCTGTCGTCTCATTATTGGTATGCAAAAACAGAGCAGTGAAATACTTTACAATTATATCAAAAATACTGAATTTGCTGATATGCGACAAAGTGATGTATTTAACTTGAAAAAAAAATATGCTGAAGAATTTTGTAAGCAGCTTGAAATCGGAAGACCAAGTGATTCGGATGAAACTGGATTGAAAAAACTTGTAAATCAGTTAAGGGAAAAGAAATTAATTGTCAAGCTTTTTTTAAGGTATCCTTTGCATGCTAAACTATATCTAATGTTTCGTGAAGATGATGCAAATCCGATTATAGGTTATCTCGGAAGCAGTAATTTAACTTTGGCTGGTATTCAAAAGCAGGGTGAGTTAAATATTGACGTTTTAGATACTGATGCCGGAAAAAAGCTTTCAAACTGGTTCGATGATAAATGGGAAGATGAGCGATGCATTGATATAACCAATGAATTAATTGAAATTATTGATAATAGTTGGGCTGGTGAAAAAAGTTATTCTCCTTATTATATATATTTGAAAATTGCTTATCATCTTTCTGCTGAAGCAAGGGCTGGCGTTTCACTATTTTCTATTCCACATATTTTTCAGAAAGAATTATTTGATTTTCAGGAAATAGCTGTGAAAATCGCTGCCCAGTATTTGAACAAAAGAGATGGGGTTTTAATTGGCGATGTAGTTGGTTTCGGTAAAACTTATACTGCTGCTGCTATTGCTAAAATTTATCAGGAAGACAAATCTTATGGCACTCTTATTCTTTGCCCAAAAAATCTAACTGAAATGTGGAAAGATATAACTCACAAATATGAGATAAGAGCTGAAATTATCCCAATTTCCCAAGCAATAAAGAAATTACCAAAACTTCAGCTATTCAAATTAGTGATTATTGATGAAAGTCATAATTTAAGGAACAAAGACGGAAAAAGATACAAAGCAATTAAAGAATATATCCAAAAAAATGGCTGTAAAGTTATACTGCTTTCGGCAACACCTTATAACAAAACATTTGTTGATTTATCTAATCAACTTCAGTTATTTTTAAATGAAGAACAGGATTTAGGAATAAGTCCGGAAAGATATATTAAAGGAATTGGTGGTGCAACTCATTTCAATGCAAAGCATCAGCTAGGAATTCGTTCTCTAAAAGCGTTTGAATTAAGTGAACATCCAGAAGACTGGCAGGAACTTATGCGACTTTTCTTTATTAGGCGAACAAGAGAGTTTATTAAAGAAACTTATGCTAAAACTGACAAAGAAAACAATAGAAAGTATCTTGAGTACCCTGATGGCTCTCGCTCTTATTTTACAGAAAGAATACCAAAAAAAATTGAATTTAGTTTTAATGCTCTGGATATAGATGACCAGTATTCTAAATTATATTCAAAAAAAGTTGTTGATATTATCAATGCACTTTCACTGCCCCGTTATGGTTTGGGAATTTTTATCAATGACAATTCCGGCATTTCTCCCACACAAACCGAACAGCAGATTATTGCAAATTTATCACGTGCCGGAAAGCGGCTTATGGGATTTTGCAGAACTAACCTGTTCAAAAGGTTGGAAAGCAGTGGTTATTCTTTTCTTTTATCTATTAAAAGACATATTATACGAAATTATATATTCTTATATGCACTTGAAAATAATCTTCCTATCCCTGTTGGTCAGCAAGAAATTGATACTATTGATGAATTTTCTACTGATAAAGATAGTGAAACTGCTTTTATTGATTCAAGTGTTCTAAAAGACAGAGAGTTATATAATTTTTCCTTTGAGATTGAATATTATAAAAAAGCTGCTAAAAGAATTTACGAATTATATCAAAATGATTTGAAATATAAAAAACGTTTTAGCTGGATAAACAGCGAACTGTTTATGTCAGTGTTAAAAGAAAAATTACGTAATGACGCTGTCCAACTAATAAAAATAATGCAAATTTCAACAGTTTGGGATGCTAAAAAAGACCGCAAGCTAAACGCATTTCAAAATCTAATCACTCAAAAATTTCCGAATGAGAAAATACTGCTTTTTACTCAATATGCCGATACCGCTGCTTATCTCGGAAAAATACTTAAAAATCGTGGTATTGAAAAAATTGATTTTGTTACCGGTTCTGATGTAAACCCAACTTTGAAGGCAAATAGATTCAGTCCAATCAGCAATAATAGAAAAAATCCCAAATATCCTGATTTTATAAATAATAAAGATGAAATCAGAGTGCTTATTTCTACTGATGTTTTGAGCGAGGGACAAAACCTGCAGGATTGCTATATCATTGTCAATTACGATTTGCCCTGGGCTATTATCAGGTTAATTCAAAGAGCAGGTCGCGTTGACAGGATTGGACAAAAATCAGACAACATCTATTGCTATTCATTTCTTCCTGAAGATGGTATTGAAGATATTATTAATCTGCGCGGACGGCTCGTAAACAGATTAAGGGAAAATGATGAGGTTATTGGACGCGATGAGATATTTTTTGAAGAAGAAGACAAATCTGATACTATTATAAATCTTTATAACGAAAAAGCAGGTATCTTTGACGATTCTGAAGACAAGGAAATTGATATTTCTTCTTATGCTTTCCAAATATGGAAAACAGCAACCGATTTTTATCCCGAACTCAAAGAAAAAATTCCTAATCTTCCCAACGTGATTTATTCTACAAAAGAACTTTCCAAACAATATGACAGAAATAAGGAAGGTGCGATTGTTTACTCTAAAACTAACAATGATAACGATATTTTAACCTGGGTAGATATGGAAGGGAAAATGATTACCCAATCGCAGTATGCTATTTTAAATGCTCTTGAATGTAGGTTCGATACCAAAACTCTTGAAAAAATTCCTAACCATCACGAGCTTACTTCTTTTGCTATTGAACATTCCAAAAGAAGCGAAAGGCAACTAACCGGACAATTAGGTAGTAAAAATAGTCCAAGATATCAAGCGTATAAAAGATTATCAGATGTTTATAACAAAAATTTAGGAACTCTGTTTAATACTGATGAACTTAAAAAAGTAATTCAAGCTGTATATGATTTTCCTTTAAAAGAAAGCGCTAAAGAAGCTATAAGCAGACAAATCAAGTACTTGATTTCTGATGAGGATTTAGCTGAAATGATTTCTAATTTATATAAAGAAAATAATCTTTGTATTGTTGAAAATAAAGAAAAAAATAATAATGAACCGCAAATAATCTGTTCTATGGGAGTTAAAGTAATATGAACATTCAAAAAATTAAAGAGTTAGTCAAAAATTTTAATTTCTCTGATATATTCAATCAACTCGGCTGGGACGAATTTTCCCAGGAAATAAACATTGTTTCAGAAAATGAAAATTTTATTTTAAAACCTGTTGCTCAAAAAAAAGGTTTCTTTGTTTATTCCTGCATTCTTGATAGCAAAGAACATAATTACCAGAAAAGGAAGAAAATCGAAACTGAATTAAGTAAGATTAATTATGAGCATATTATTATTTTTTATAACAGTGAAAAAACTGAACAGTTTTGGCACTGGACTAAACGCGATAGAAACAAACCTATTGCGACAAGAGAATTTAAATATTTTAAGCAACAGGAACCAGACGTTATTACTCAAAAATTAAATGAACTCAAAATCTTTTTCGATGAAGAAGAAAATCTTGCTGTTGCTGATGTTGTTAATCGCACTAAAAAAGCTTTTGACGTGGAAAAAGTTACTAAAGCGTTCTACGACTCTTTCAAAAAAGAACACGATATTTTCCAGAGCTTTATTAAAAATATTCCCGATGAATTTGATAAGCAGTGGTACACCTCTTTAATGCTTAACCGGCTGATGTTCGTTTATTTCATTCAAAAGAAAAATTTCCTCGACAAAAATATCAATTATTTGCAGGATAAGTTGAACCAGGTAAAAACTCTGCTCGGTGATGGGAAATTCCATTCATTCTATAAATCATTCCTTATTAAACTATTTCATTTCGGACTGGGCGATTCCAACAGAACGCCGGAACTTGAAAAGCTTTTTGGTAAAATTCCTTACCTTAATGGTGGTTTGTTCGATGTTCATCAAATAGAAAAAAAATATCCCGATATCGACATTCCAGACGAAGCATTTAAAAAACTCTTTGCTTTCTTCGATAAATACGAATGGCATTTAGACGTTAGACAACAGGCAAAAGGAAATGAAATTAACCCGGACGTTATCGGTTACATTTTCGAAAAGTATATCAACGACCGCGCCGCTATGGGAGCTTACTACACAAAAGAAGATATTACAGAATACATCAGCAAAAACTGTATTATCCCCTTTATTTTTGATGAAACAATCAGAAATTATAACTCTGATGCATTTAATAATGCTTTTGAACAGCTAAAAGATAATCCAAATAAATATATATATGATGCTATTAGAAAAGGAATTCCAGATAACGTTCTGAAATCAACCGAACAAATAGACGATGTTCTGCTTTTTCAAGACCTGCCCGATGATATTAAGCTGGGTTTCAATTCCGAACTTGAAAACAAAATCGTTGATGGAAACGAGCCATTTTTATTTGAAACAAGGAAAAACTGGAATAAAGCTGCACCCGGCGATATTGCTCTCCCAACCGAAACTTTCAGGGAACTAATTGAAAGAAGAAAACGCTATCAGGAAATTAGAAACAAAATACTAAATAATGAAATCAATACCATTAACGATTTTATTACGTTTAATCTTGATATTCGTCAGTTCGCACAGGATTCTGTTGATGATGCAATCGACCCGCTCTTTATTGAAAAATTTTATAAGGCAGTAAAAAACATTACTGTTTTAGACCCCACCTGCGGCTCCGGTGCTTTCCTTTTTGCTGCTCTTAACGTATTAGAGCCACTTTACGAAGCGTGTATTAACAAAATGAAATCTTTCGTTGAAAATTCTAAAATTATTACTGCTCAAAAAGGTAATGATAAAGGTATGAAATTTAATTTCTTTGAAAATGAAATCAGTAATATAAATTCAAATCATAGCAATGAAAAGTATTTTATCTATAAATCTATTATTTTGAATAACCTTTATGGCGTGGATATGATGAACGAGGCAGTTGAAATTGCTAAACTGCGGCTCTTCCTTAAATTAGTAGCGTGCATCGAACCCGATTACAAAAAAGAAAATATTGGTTTGGAACCGCTCCCAGACATTGATTTTAATATTAAATCCGGAAATACTCTTGTTGGGTTTGTTAATCAGGAAGAAATAAAAAAATGCGGAACTAAATTAGAACAGGCATTTTGGGAAAAAGAAATTTCTGATATTAATGACCAGGCAGATTTAATTAACCAAACCTTTGATGCTTTTAAAATTGCTCAAAAGCAGTATGATTCTAAAAGAATTTCTGAACTAAAACAATTACTTCAAAAAAAGCTAAATGATTTAAATGAAAAATTGAATGTTTATCTTGCAAAGCAATACGGAATTGATAAAGAAACGAAATATGAATCTTTTGTAAAATGGGGAAAAAATTATAAACCATTCCACTGGTTCTCTGAATTTTATGAAATAATTATTAAAAAAGGTGGCTTCGATGTTATTATTGGTAATCCGCCTTATGTGGTTTATGTAGCTTCAACTGCAGCTTATAAATTGTTTGACTACAAAACTTTGTCTTGCTCTAATTTATATGCATATTGTGTTGAACGTTCATTAAACATATTAAACATTAATGGTAAATTTAGTATGATTGTACCCAATAGTAGTATATCAGCTGATAAACTTTCTCCATTACAAAAATTAATAACTAATAATAGAAACACTTGGATAAGTAATTATTCTTGGCGGCCTTCTAAGCTTTTCGAGGGTGCGGATATGCTATTAGCAATTATTATATCAACTTCCTCATTAAAAGCATACATTTTTACTTCAATGTATTATAAATGGTACACGAAATATAGAGATTTCCTTTTTGATAATATTAAGTTTTACGATACTACAAAATTCATAATTGAAGGTACAATACCAAAATTTTCATCATTTCTTTTTTCATCAATACTTGAAAAGCAAAAAGTCAAATCAAAAAATCAAACAATACAGAAAGCTTTTCTTAAAAGTAATTCGAGTCAAAGATTCTATTATTTTAGAGCCGTACAATATTGGTTTAAAATTCTTGAAAAAGAACCAATTTATACTGAAGATGATAAACAAGTCACAACAGGTGAGATGAAGTCAATTTATACTGATACAGAACAGAAAAAATATATTTTCATTTCAATATTGTCATCTACTACATTTTTTCTTCATTATATTACTTGGTCAAGCTGTCAAGTTGTTAATAGCAGGGACTTTGATTTTCTTTTCGATATTAAAACATTAGATAATACAAGTGCCAAACAACTTGATGAGTTAGGCAAAACATTGCAAAAGGATTACCAAAAAAATAGCCATATAATTACTCGTAATTACTCTAAAAAAGGTAGATTATTTACTATGAAAAAACAACATTTCTACATTAAAAAATCCAAGCCCATCATAGATGAAATAGACAAGTTATTAGCGGAGCATTACTGTTTTACGCAGGGCGAATTGGATTTCATAGTAAATTACGACATAAAATACCGAATGGGCAAAGAGGATTAGAAAGCAAAGAAGAAAAAAAGATGTCCAACACTTGGGAAAGTGTTGGACATCTGGAATAAAAGTTGCAGTTTTCAAATGTCCGACACTTAAGAAAGTGTCGGACATTAAATAAATAAACAGCAACGTAGTTGCGTTATCGTAATAGATATGAAAACGCACACACGGAAAAAATCTCGTAGAGATGATATCGCAGCTACGCTGTTCTTTCGTTCATTGTTTTTGCCTTGCTATTACGATAACACATCTACGATGTTTTTCTTTCTCTCTCAATCATCTTCATCAAATAAATCACAAAAATCACAGTTCAAAGACAAACACATAATATAATCCCTGGCGGGATAATATTGGTAACAACACAATTATTTTCTACAATAATATAATCCCTGCGGGTGGGGTGAAATAAATCGAATTATTTTAAAAAAAATATTCGTTCCAAATATGAATAGTGGTGGGTTGTTCTGTATTTTATCATTATTGTCTGAACTTTCCTTGTTATATTTAGCGTGTGTAATAAAAAATTAATTTAAAATGTAGAAAAGCGGTAAAAAGAAAAAAGATACACCTCCCCTGCCCCTCCTTTTTAGGAGGGGAAGCCTAAAACTCAGAACAGTTCTTATTCCCCTCCTAATAAGGAGGGGCAGGGGAGGT
>CAZCLJ010000123.1:0-12535 GCA_964499465.1 uncultured Hyphomicrobiales bacterium | reverse complement strand
TTTCGGAATGACAAGAAATGTTTATTAGGTTTTCAATAAATTATTACACTAGAGATGACATAACTAAAAGTGTAATGCTGACAGATGTCAGAATCCATCTTAAAAATAGTTTTTATAGGTCATTAGTCATTCGTTATTAGTCATTCGTATTTTACTAACAACTAATGACCAATGACTAATGACTAAAATGTAAGATGGATTCTGGCACACGTCAGAATGAAAGGGTAAAGTTATGTCATCTCCATTTAAATAAAGTTCTTATTTCATTTTAGGGTTGCCAATGACATCGCTATTTTTATTCTGCAAAAGTTCTTAAACCAGATGTCCTACATCTGCAAGATGTAGGACATCTTTATCTTTAAAATTCAAATACTTTGGTATCATTAACTTGTGAGATTCTTCACTTCGTTTCCAATGACACTTTATTTTACTCTACAAAACTTTGTGAAAGTTAAAAATCTAAACTATCTAAACCATCTAAACTTTCTAAACCATCTAAACTTTCTAAACCATCTAAACTTTCTAAACCATCTAAGTTGCTACTGTTTTTTTTGCTTAATCGTTTTATCTAACCATTTTGGTAAAGCTGGACTTAGTCCGGGAACAATTGCATTAGGAGTGGAAGCAAGAGAATTAACTCTTCCGTGGGGAACCTCGCGATGGCAGTCCCAGCAAAGATTTCCTTCGCCCAGCGTGTAATTATGACCAGTTACGTTAATAGCCGAAACCGGATTCAGTTGATTTATATGGCAACGGATACAGTTTTCCTGCACAACCGTTTTTCCTGCTTCTTTAATTTGAATTACCTGAGGTTCAAGCCGCAGTGTAAACATACTTGCATGTCTTAATCCGTCACTTGCTTTGAAAAAATACTTTCTAACTATATTATTATGAGGGACGTGGCAATCATTGCAGTTCGTCCATTCCCGATGACTGCTATGCTGCCATGTAGCATATTGAGGTGTCATAATGTGACAATTTATGCAAGCTGTTGGTTCGTCAGAAAGGTAAGATGGTGCATTTGATATTTGCACAATTGTAAGCCCTATTCCGGCTGCTATTCCTGCTAATGTGATGAGTAAGTTTTGCATAAGTATTTTATTAAAATTTTTTATTAACTATAAAAAGCAAAACAAGAGAATACAAAAGTTTAATCTACTACAAAATCTTCGTTGGCTATGTCTTTAATTCTTAACTGAATTGTAGGATGACCGAATAAATTCGTTTCTTCAAGATGATAAATAATTGTGAAAGGTTTCCTATCAGTGCAAAAATGTGATTTACTTAATAAATTGTAACCAATTGCATCAATAGCAAAATTTGATTGCAAAGCACGGAACTTAATGTGATTGTTGCCGACTACTTTTATTCCGTTAGCTGAAACAACCCCTCTTGAAAGAAAAATTGGTTTAAAGTTATCGTAACCGAAAGGAGCAAACTTTCTTAGAACCTGAATGAAATTAGGTGAAAGTTCGTTTAAATCTAGTTCAGTATCAATAAACTGTTCGTTTTCAATCATATCGTCAGTAATTAAACCTCGTGCTATTTCGTCGAATTGTTCACGAAGAACAGGAACGTTTTTCTCCTCCAAAGTAATACCGGCAGCGTGTTTATGCCCGCCAAATTCAATAAGAAGTGAAGAGCATTTTTTTAATGCTTTATACACATCGAATTTTGAAATACTTCTGGCTGAACCTTTAGCAAGTCCGTCCATAGTTGTCAAAATAATTGATGGTAAGTGGTATCTATCAACAAGGCGAGAGGCAACTATCCCAATAACGCCGGCATGCCAGTTCGGAGAATGAATTACAATAGAGCGTCTGTTCGGGTCTTTGAGCAATTTATCAGCCATCGGAATAGCTTCTTCGAAGGTTTTTTCGTCAAAAATTCGCCTTCGCCTGTTTTCCTGTTCGAGTTCCTGAGCAATTCTAAATGCAGTTAATTCATTTTTTTGAGTCATCATTTCTACTGCGCGGCTTGCATCGCCAAGGCGTCCTGCTGCATTAATTAGTGGAGCTAAAGAGTAAATAATGTTTAATGCAGTTATATTTCCAACTTTTAAATTGGTACATTCTAAGAGACCTTTTATTCCGGGTCGCGGGTTTTCATTAAGTTGTTTAAGCCCGAAATGAGATAATATTCTGTTCTCATTTACCAAAGGAACCATATCGGCTGCAGAGGCAATAGCAACATAGTCAAGGTAAGAAAAAGCAACGTCTGGAATGTTTAATTTCTTTGATATTGCTTGAATTAGCTTAAAAGTAACTCCACAGGCGGCAAGATTTTTAAAAGGATATTTACAATTTGGCTTGAGTGGGTCTAAAATAGCAAGAGCCGGTGGAAGTGTTTCACCCGGTTCGTGGTGGTCACAGATTATTGTTTCAATGCCACGTTTAGCAGCATATTCAAGTGCTTCGTAAGAAGTAACTCCGAGGTCGACAGTAATTAGTAATTTTGTATTTAACTGCTTGGCTTTATTGATACTTATGCGTGGAATACCATATCCGTCAATAAATCTGTCCGGAATATAATACCCTACTGTTCCTCCAATTTCCCTAAGAAATTCGAGTAGCATCGAAGCACTTGCAGTACCATCTACATCGTAATCGCCGTGAATCCAGATTTGTTCCTGTTTATTTATTGCTGATATTATTCTATCAACAGCTACATCCATCCCATTCATTAAAAATGGGTCATGAAGCAAATCTAACGATGGCTCAAAAAAATTCCTAACATTTGCTGATTCAGAAATCCCGCGAGCAAGCAATACTCTTGCTAAACTTTTTGGAATATTGTTACTATTTACTAATTCTTGGACTGCACTTTCATCTGGTTTCTGTCTAAATTTCCAAATATAATTCAAATTATTTACACTTAATTATAAAAATTTTATCAAATTTAACAAAATATTAATTAATCAACAAAAAAAAGTGTAAAAATTTACACACTTTTGCAATATTTTTTTTTTATTGCGTTTTAATCTAAAAATTTTATTAATGTTTAGATGTATTATGAAAAAGATTTTTATTGTTTTTATTTTATTAACTGCTATAATTTCATTATCTTATTATAATTATAAAAAATATGACTACAAATATTTTAAAGAAGTTAGAAATAGAAAAGAATATTTTAACGGTGGACTAAAAGTTTTAGAAATTTATAATCATAATTCTCTTTTGGCTGCTAATACTTTTGATACTCTTGTAATAAATAATTACAACAGTTTTATTGAAAACAGGGATACACTTAAAATTGGAGATATACTCGGAATCAACGCAACGATTGTAAGTCCGGACACCGTCTCTGCGTATTTTGTTCATATTCAAAAACCACGTTTTTGGAAGGTAATTATTTCACTTATTCCATTTTTTATTATTCTCTATTTCTTTTTTAAATATTTCAAATTCGATTTTAAAAAATTTATTTTTATTAGAAAAAATGCCTGAACTCATCACTCATACAACATTTGCATATTTAATCCGCAAAAGAAACTGGGATATTCATTATCTAATCCTTTTCCTTTTGGGAGCAATGCTACCAGATTTGCTTACCCGCCCTTTTACTACATTTTTAAAAACTGAGCAATACTTTATTAATGCTTCTCATACTCCCTTTGTTGTGCTGCTTTGGGTTATCCTGATAAGTCAATTTTTTGAAAAGGAAATACGATGGAATGTTTTTAAATATATTTCTTTGGGAACTTTAACGCATTTTTTCTTGGATTTCTTCCAAATTGGCAGCAATAATATTGGATACCAATGGTTATTCCCTTTTTCAGAATGGAATTTCTCTTTTAATCTGTTTTGGGCTGATGAAACAATATTCATTGCACCTTTTATGACTATTATATTTTTCATAGATTATTATTTTTTTCAAAAAAAGAAATAAAATAATTTTCTTTTTAAATTCAATTAAATTTTAATTATATTGTAATTTTATTTATAAAATTATTTAGAGGTAAATATGTCTAAATTTATTATTACATTTATTATCGTTATTGCACTTATTTCAAGTGGATGCGGCAAAAAATCAGATTCAGATTCTTCGAAAGGAAGCAGCAAAATGGGTTTCATTGATAAAAGCACTATTGAAAAAACTATTGATGAATTAGTTAAAAAATTTGGAGACGGAAGCAAATCCCGTGTTGAAAAAGGCATTAATCAGGCAGCAATGCTTTGGACAGAAAAAGATGGAAGCAAAAAGGATTTTACTGCCTATTGTATTGAAAATTTCATAAATGACCCTGCTCAGCTTGAACTTGTATTCACACGCTTACAGGATAAATTCCATTCTCTTTTCGGACATTTCAATAAAATGCAGCTTGATTTAAATTTGCCTTTGCATTTAAATATTGGTGAAATTTTACCGGTTGACCAAACTATGGCTGGCTACAATCCTGCTGCTCATTTAACAGAAGATTTATTCCAAAATAAAGTCGCTTTCTATATTCTTTTGAATTTCCCTGTTTATTCACTTACAGAAAAAGATGAACTTTCGGCGAACTGGAACCGTCTCGATTGGGCATATTCAAAAATCACCTCTATGTTCCTTGCCAGACCACCTGCAGAATTACTTCAAAAGTCAAGTGAAGTTCGAACTAATGCAGATACATATATTTCTGAATATAACATTATGGCTGGCTATTTGACAGACAGCACCGGAGCAAACTATTTTCCACAGGACAAAAAATTGATTAGCCACTGGAATCTTCGTGATGAGTTAAAATCCCAATACAGTGCCCCAGATGGTCTTTACAAGCAACAAATGATATATCAGGTAATGCAAAGAATCATTGCTCAGGATATTCCTCAAATGGTCATAAATAATGATAAAGTTACCTGGGACCCATTTAAAAACGTAGTCTTTGAAAATGGAAAGCAAATTGAAGCAAAACCAGAGCCGAACACACGCTATCAACATCTTTTAAACTGTTTTAAAGCAGAATATTCCTTAGACCCGTATTATCCGGTATTTCCAACTTACATTCAAAGAAAATTTGATGATGAGATGCAAATGCCCGTTGAACAGGTTGAAGAATTATTTATTAAATTAATTTCAAGCCCAACAAGTAAAAAAGTTGGAGAGTTAATCAGCAAGCGTCTCGGCAGACCACTTCAGCCATTTGATATTTGGTATGACGGATTCAAGGCACGCAGCAGTATTTCTGAGGAAGAACTAAATAAAATCACTTTAAACAAGTATCCAAGTGAACAGGCATTTGCAGCCGATATGCCAAATATTTTGCAAAAACTTGGCTATTCACCTGAAAAAGCAAAATTCATTAGTTCAAAAATTGAAGTGCAGGCATCACGCGGCGCTGGCCACGCCTGGGGCGCTGGTATGAAAGAAATGCAGTCTTACCTTCGCACTCGTCTTGCCGGAGTCGGTATGGATTACAAAGGTTATAATATTGCCTGCCACGAATTTGGGCATAACGTAGAACAAACAATAAACATTCAGGATGTTGACCATTTCCTTTTAAGTGGCGTTCCAAATACCGCATTCACTGAAGCATGGGCTTTCGTTTTTCAGAAACGCGACCTTGATTTGCTCGGTATTAAAGAAAATAATCCAGACAAAGAATTTTTATTGGCATTAGATAATTACTGGTCTTGCTTCGAAATTATGGGCGTTTCCCTCGTTGATATTAACGTTTGGAGATGGCTCTATAAAAATCCAAATGCAAATGCCGAACAGCTAAAAGAAGCAGTCATTTCAATTTCAAAAGAAATTTGGAATAAATACTATGCTGATATTTTTGGCGTGAAAGACGCTCCAATCCTTGCAATCTATTCACATATGATTGACTATCCTCTATATCTTTCAGCTTATCCAATCGGACATCTGATTGAATTCCAAATGGAACAATACATTCAGGGCAAAATTCTCGGTGAAGAAATGCAAAGAATGATTACTCAGGGCTGGATTACTCCAAATGCATGGATGAAAGGTGCCGTTGGCGAAGTTATTTCCGTTGACCCAATTATCAATGCTACAAATAAAGCGCTGGAAGTAATTAAATAGTGATTAGTGATTAGTGATTAGTGATTAGTGATTAATGATTAATGATTAATGATTAATGATTAATGATTAGTGATTAGTGATTAGTGATTAGTGATTAATGATTAGTGTAATAATTTATTGAAAACCTAATAAACATTTATTGTCATTCCGAAACGAAGTGAGGAATCTCAAACTCTGTGGTAGCAATGACTTGTGAGATTTCTCACTTCGTTTCGAAATGACACAATATAATAAGTCTTTTAACGAATTACAACATTAGTGAATGATTTAATTAGATGTAAACTTTCAAATTGTCATTCTTAACCCCCAGATAAAGGAAGACCTTTATTTAAATAGTGATGACATAATGTTTAGAAAGATTAGAAGGTTTAGAAAGTTTAGATTATTTTGAACTTTCGCAAAGTAAAAGACAGTTGTTCTGACAGAAAAATATCCCGATAGGGATTATATATTTGTAACAAGAGAAAACCTCTACTGTGCTTATCCCGATAGGGATTATATATTGAAAAAGTTGTTAAATATTTAATTCCTACGGAATAAAAAGGCACTAAAAAAATCATTTTTACAAATATTTTATCCCTACGGGATATGTAGAATAGCAGCACGTTTAAAGATGTGTGTAATCTTTATTTTGAAAAAGGGGAGTTGGGGGGATTTCTTAGTGCTGTTCTGTATTTCATTGGTTTTTATAAAAAAGATATCATTGGCGACGAAGTGAAGAATGACAATATCATAATATAATTTATGTGGAGAGGGATTGGCTTACAAATACTAAAATTTGTAAATAACTGTTTTTTTAATATATTAGGTGAAACTATGTTGAAGATTTGTGAAGCGAGTTATAATAACGGTAATGTAATTATTGAAAATTTGAATATACCAAATAATTCCAAAATTTATATTATTTGGGATTCCGATGGTAATATAAATAATTCAATTTATTTCAATCAAAATAAATTACCTAAAGGAATATTATTTAATAAAAATGAAAGCGTTTACGATAAATTAGAAAGTTTGCCAATTGATGCAGTTAATTTTCAAAGAGAATTGAGAGATGATGAATGGAATTAAAATATCTTTTGGATACAAATGCTATAATAAGTATTTTAAGAGATGTAAGACCGTTACAATGTTTAACGTATTTTTTTTCAATCATAACCGAACTTGAACTTTTATCTTATAAGTTTTTAACTGAAGCAGAAATTAAGAGTATTGAAATTTTTTGCAACAAAGATGGCAGAATTAATATTGATGAATTAGTTATAAAAAATACTATTTTTTTTGAGAAAAAAATATAATTTAAAGTTGCCTGATGCCATTATATGTGCAACTTCTTATTCTTATAATTTGATATTGGTTACTAATGATAAAAAACTATGGCAAATCAATGAAATTGAAAAAATATCAGTTGAAGAAATTTTTCAAATGAATTAAATACATTGATAAATAAAATTTCGAAATAAATGTGAATACTAAATTGCTAACATAAAATTTTATCATAAGTTAATAAACAAATTTAAAAAAAATGGAAATACAAAAATTTGACAAAACTGCATTTTCAGTTGTTGAAGGATTTGATAATACTTCTGATAAAGAATACTGGCGGTCGAAATCAAAAGAAGAATGTTTTGAATTTGTTGAATATTTCAGAGTTCTTAACCATGGGCAAAATTTACTTGAGTCAAGAATTCAAAGAGTTCTTGAAATTATTAAACCTCTATGAAGTTGAGTACTTATTAGTAGGTGGATACGCTGTAGGTTATTATGGTTATCCAAGATATACAGGAGATATTGATTTTTTTATTAGTATATCAGAAGATAATGCAGAAAAGATTACTAAAGCTATATTAGAATTTGGTTTTGTAACACCAAATCTAAATAAAGATGATTTCCTTAAAAAAGGTTTGATAATAAGAATGGGCAATTCTCCTTTAAGAATTGAGGTTATTAATAAGATTTCTGGAGTTGAGTTTAAAGAGTGTTTTACAAATAGAGAAATTTTTGATTATCAGGAAATACCTATTAACATTATCTCTTTGGAACATTTAAAAATAAATAAAAAAACATCAGGGCGTTTTAAAGACCTTGATGATTTAGAAAATTTACCATAATTAAATTATTAAAATAAATCTTTTTCTTAAATTGAAAATAATTGCTAATAATGAATATAATTAAAAAAATTTTAATAATTAAATAAGGAGTTCTTATGAAAATTGGTTTCAAACTTTGGTTGGTTTTTGGAATTATTTCAGTTCTAATTGCCGTGCAGGTATTGATAACTAATAATTTAGTAAGCGTTATTGAAGAAAATACTAAAGATGTAGTTACAGACCAGCTGCCTCAAATTGAGCTAACGCAGGGAATTATCAGTAACGTGAATATCCAGGCGAGATGTATAAGAAATATTATGCTTGGTCAAGTCATTAATGATAATGATATAATTACTAAAGAAAGAATTAGATTAGAAAAATCGCAGGCATCCGTTGATTCATTATTTGAAATCCTTACTTCTTTGCTAACAACCCCTAAAAGTATTGGAATGTTAAACAGGATGAAAGATGCTAATATAGCATATAGAGGAGCTTTCCAAAAATCTTATGAATTTTATAATGTTGGCGACCAAAAAGCATCAATATTGTATTTATTCAGTGATATTAGAAGTAAACAAACTGAATTATTTGAAGCAACGAATGTTTTAAACGACAGATTTAACAATTCAGCTAAAAATGAAAGTCAGGCGGCTTTTGATGCAGCAGCTGAAACTCTAAATATGTCTCTTATCATTGGAATAATAATAATCGTTCTTTCGCTGGGTTCAGCTTATATTGTTATCCGAAGCATTACAAGACCAGTAAACGAATGTGTTGAAGCTGCAAATAAACTTTCTGAGGGCAATACTAATGTTACCTTTAAAACTAAGAGCAAAGGTGAAACTGGTATGTTAGTGGAAGCAATGTCTAAAATGGCAACTAACATTTCTTCAATGGTAGGTGATGCAAATACTCTCGGCGAAGCTGCAATCAACGGGAAATTAGATGTTAGAGCAGACGCAACAAAATACAAAGGTGATTATAACAAATTAATCAGTGGATTTAACAATACTCTTGATTCTGTTATTAAACCACTTAATATGGCTGCTGAATACGTTGATAGAATAAGTAATGGCGATATTCCACCAAAAATTGTTGATGAATACAAAGGCGATTTCAATGAAATAAAGAATAATGTTAATAAACTCATTGATACTTTAAATTTGTTTATTTCTGAAATGAAGCACATGTCAGATGAGCAAAAAGCCGGGGATATTGAAGTTTATATAAACGTTGATAAATTTACTGGTATATATAAGGTTATGGCTGAAGGAGTTAATGATGGCGTTTTGGGTCATGTCAAGAATATATTAAAGTTTCTTGAAGTTGTTGGAAAATATGGGGAAGGAGATTTTTCTGTTACTTTAGAAAAGATGCCGGGCAAGCAAATCATTGCAAATCAAAAAATTGACTTATTGAAGAATAATTTACTTAGCGTCGTTAACGAAGTAGAACTCCTTAATAATGCTGCTCTTCAAGGTAAATTAGACGTTAGAGCTGATGCTTCCAAACTATCAGGTGCTTACAATCAAATGGTAGCTGGGATTAATAAAACTTTAGATGCTATTATTAACCCGCTCAATATGGCTGCGGAATATGTTGACAGAATTAGCAAAGGCGATTTACCTCCTAAAATTACAGATGATTACAAAGGAGATTTCAACGAAATTAAGAATAATCTAAATCAATGCGTTGATGCTGTTACTTTTATGGTTAATGATGTTCTAATGCTTTCCCAATCTTCAATTGCCGGTAGGTTTGAAGTTAGGGCAGATGTTGTTAAACATCAGGGCAACTTCAGAAAAATCATTGAAGGAATTAACGGAACTTTAGATACTATTGTTGATAAAATATTCTGGTATGAACAATTACTTGATTCAATCCCATGGCCTCTATCAGTAACCGATTTAGATATGAACTGGACGTTTATTAATAAAGCTACCGAAGGAGTTATTAATAAAAAGCGGAAAGATGTTGTAGGAATACAATGCAATAATTGGGGCGCAGACATCTGCAACACGGAGAAATGCGGTGTTGCCGGTTTAAGGAAAGGAAAAGCAACTTCATTCTTTACTCAGCCCGGAATGGATAAGGACTTTAAGGTTGATACACACTATATTAAAAATGCCAAAGGTGAGAATACCGGACACATCGAAATTGTTACTGATGTTACTAAAGAATCAAGAATTGCAAAATATAATTCAAATGAAGTGGAACGCTTGGCAAAAAATCTGCAATTGATTGCTCACGGTGATTTAAAGGTTGATTTAAATATTGCTCCTGCTGATGAATACACAAAAAATGAATTTGAAAACTTTTCAAAAATATTTGATAATTTAAAACTTGCCGTTGAAGCTATTCGATTACTGGCTGATGACGCTTCAATGCTTGCTAAAGCTGCAGAAGACGGTGAATTGGAAAAACGTGCTGATGTTAATAAACACAGAGGAGACTTCCGCAAAGTAATCGAAGGTATTAATTCCACTTTAGCTTTTGTCGTGAAACCGATTGTTGAAACTATACAGGTTATGCAATCAATGGCTGATGGAGATTTAACGAATAAAATTGTTAATGAATATAAAGGCGATAGCTTAGCACTGAAAAATGCCGTTAACGAAAGCATTGAATCTATGCACGAAATATTACTTCAGGTTAGAACTACCGTTGAGGAAGTGAACAGAGGGTCAATGCAGGTTTCTGATGCCAGCACAGCTCTTTCTCAGGGAGCGACTCAGCAGGCAGCTTCTCTCGAAGAAATTACAAGTTCTATGACGGAAATTGGTTCGCAAACGAAGTTAAACGCCGAAAACTCAAACCAGGCAAACAAGCTTACATTAGATGCACGCCAATCAGCTGAAAAAGGTAATACCGAAATGAACCAGCTTAATAATGCAATGCTTGAAATTAACGAATCAAGCAAAAACATTTCTAAAATTATTAAGGTAATTGATGAAATTGCCTTCCAAACTAATCTGCTCGCTCTAAATGCTGCTGTTGAAGCTGCCCGCGCTGGTCGCCACGGAAAAGGTTTTGCTGTTGTAGCTGAAGAAGTTCGGAATCTTGCTGCCCGCAGTGCTACTGCTGCTAAAGAAACTTCTGAAATGATAGAAAACAGTATTAAAACAGTTGAAAAAGGAGCCGGACTTGCTACCAAAACAAGCGATGCTCTCGAAGAAATAAAGAATAATTCAATAAAAGCTGCTGACATTGTTGGCGAAATTACTACTTTATCTAACGAACAAGCTCAGGGAATTGCCCAAATTAATGAGGGATTAACCCAAATTGACAGAGTTACTCAAACCAACACTGCAAGTGCCGAAGAAAGTGCATCTGCTGCTGAACAGCTTTCAGGTCAAGCTAATCAGCTTATGCAAATGATTTCACGCTTCAAATTAAAAAGCGGAATGAAATCTGATTATTCTTCTGATTTTGACAGCAAAAGTTACTCTTCATCAAAAATGATAAGAGGTAATTCTTATAAATCAAATTTGCTCGGTGAAAGCAAAGTTAGAGAAAGAATGAAGCCAGAGGAAATCATAAGTTTAGATGAAAATGATTTTGGAAAGTATTGATATTAATAAAGAAAGCCAGTGTAGGTTTACACTGGCTTTCTTATGTGTTTTCAATGAAATATTTATGTTTATCTGCCATTTGTAACCCCTCAATAAAGCAAATGCTTCATTTAAATGGAAATGACAAAATGTGTAATGCTGACGGATGTCAGAATCCATCTTAAAAATAGATTTTATAGGTCATTAGTCATTAGTTATTAGTATTTTACTAACAACTAATGACTAATGACTAAAAACCTCTTTGTCCGTTCTGTTTAGTGAAAACCAAGATGTATTCTGGCACCTGCAAGCATAACGAACTACGATGTTAATGACAACAAAGTGAAGAATCTCACAAGTTCAGAACTCCAAACCTCATAACGAAAATAAAGGAGTTAGGAGATTTGCTTCGTAAAGAATGATTGCGCAGTTAGCAAATATTATCTTATTAGTTATTTGTCATTAGTCATTGGTCATTAGTTTGTAACTACTAATAACAAATGACGAATAACGAATGACCTATTGGAAATATTTACATTCAAATTTAATTTCTTATAATAAAAAATGCGAAATATCAAACTACGAGGCATCAGGAGTTCTGAAGTTAATAAAAAGCCAGATGTCCTACATCTCCGAGATGTAGGACATCTTTGTTTTTATTAATAAGTTCTGTGTTATAACAAGTTGCTTTTAACGATAAAATATGATTGTCTGTCATTCCAAAACGAAGTGAAGAATCTCAAACTCTGTAGTAACAATGAGTTGTGAGATTCTTCGCTGCGCTTCCTAATGAACCACTTTGGCTTTTTTAGCATGTAACTATATGTATAACAAATACTAATATAAGCCATACGCTCAACAAGTTTATAG
>CAZCLJ010000122.1:3819-12663 GCA_964499465.1 uncultured Hyphomicrobiales bacterium | reverse complement strand
AAATATAAGAAATTATTGTTAATATGTCAAGAATTTAATGAAACGATATACTAGTGTAATAATTTATTGAAAACCTAATAAACATTTCTTGTCATTCCGAAACGAAGTGAGGAATCTCAAATTCTGTAGTAGCAAGGAGTTGTGAGATTCTTCGCTGCTATTTCTAAAGAACCACTTTGGCTTTTTAGCACTTAGTGATTGTTAAGAAATAAGTCATACGATCAACAAGTTGATAGTATGACAAAATTTAAAGTTTAAATTTCTTTGAATTCTTAAACCATTGGTTTAATCAATATCTGATAGTTTTTTCATTTAGATTTTTATGCTACCTGCCATACTATCAACTTGTTGATCGTATGGCTTATTTCTTAACAACTCCTTAACTATTTATTTTACATCTTTTTATACACAAGTCATACGCTCAACAAGTTTATAGTATGACTTTATAAAATTCTTGGTTTCTCCTTCCCAAGTTGCACTTGGGAAGGAAGCTTTCTTTAAAGTTTTACTTTAAAATTATTCTAATATTGGAAAACCAAGCGAATCCCTTTTATGCTTGTTGATTGATTTTCTAAATGAAGCAAAGTAAAACTTTTGTGAAAATACCCTTCCCAAGTGCAACTTGGGAAGGAGGTTTTGTAATTTTTAAAATATTTCCAAGCCATACGAGCAACTTGTTGATCGTATGGCTAAAGAGTATTTTTCAAAATAGATTAATTGGAAAGATGTAAATAATTTTTTTGAACTGTTACGTTATTTAATCTGTAGCTAAAAGGATAAATCTGGGGAACTTCTTCAAATGGATTATGATTAGATGTAAAGTATTTTAATACCTGTTCAGGCAAGAGGAAATGATTTAAGATGACTTTAGTGGAGTATGCTGATAAGGCATTATTTCTGATTTTAAAAGTAAAAGCAGCGTAGCCATTTAAACTTTTGGTTATGAATTTGCTTAAAATACTTTGACTTTCTTTACTAATCTGTGATGTAGGAACATCGTAAGTTGCTTCTACAAAAGGATCAGATAAATTAATAGAAACATTTATATTTTTTCTTCCTAATGATTTTGCTTTATCACGGATGTAGTTTTCTAATGCCTGTGGAGAAAGAAACACATTTGCTTTAAAAGAGTTAGCACTTAGAATTTTTAATGTATTTTTTTTAAGGGCATTGAAATCAAGTTTGGGATTTTGAAAAATAATTGTGAAAATATCTATTGAAAAAAGACCATCTCTAATATTTTCTATTTTAACAGATAGTGTTTTTAAATCATAAGTATTAGATGGATTAGCAACTACTTTTACAGTAATTGGATTTCTGGGGTAAATTCTTTTTAATACATTTTGAATTTGCAATTCTAATTGAGAAGAATTCTGAAAATTAGAATTCATCTCAGAATAACAAAGCAAGATAAATATAAAAATAAATAAGAATTTACTCTTTAGTAAGGAAACCATTTTCATAATAAAAATATTCACAATTATACAATTTAGGGTCAACAACAGAAATGATATATGAATCACCTTCAGTTTCATAGAGATAGGATTTTTTTGCTTTTGGGTCTAATGGAAGTTTGTCGATAAAATCCGGCACTAATTCCTCTAAACTTGAAGGATAAGCAAGATTTTGAGCATAATAAGCTTCGATTGCAGAGGAAAGCTGGTTTAAATCATCTTCAGCTTGGTCTTGGTCTACCATTTCTTCAACTTCAGGAGGAACGTAATTATCGGTGCTCCCCTGCTGATATGAGATAAATAGTAAAAAAACAACAGCAATAAAGAAAACCAGAACTACACCTGCAATTATTTTTACAGCCAACGGTATTCTTTGAAAAAAATTTTTTTGGCTTTGCTCTTTTTTGTCAATCACTTCCAATTCTGAAGTGCTATCATTGTTAATATTTTCTTCGTTCATTTTATTTATAGTATAAATCAAAAAATCAAAACGAATTACTGAATATATACAAAATTAAACTTTTTTTTATAAATTTAATTTATTAATTTTAAATTTATTTTATTTTAGAATAATTATATTAATTTGGAGAAATAGTCATTACTGAGAAAATATTAATACTAGATTTTGGTTCACAATATACACAAATAATAGCAAGGAAGATAAGAAGTTGTAAAGTATTTGCAGAAATACATCCATACAATATAGACATATCAAAGATTAAAGAAATCAATCCTACTGCTATAATTCTTTCTGGTAGTCCTTCGAGCGTCCTTCAAGTTGATGCTCCGGTGCCGGTTCGTGATATTTTTGAACTTGATATTCCAATACTTGGAATATGCTACGGAATGCAATTATTTGCTCACTTTCTCAATGGAAAAGTTGATAATTCAGCTAAAAGAGAATATGGCCAGGTAACATTAGAAATTCTTGACGATAACGACTTGTTTTTCGGATTGAATGGCTCTACATCAGTTTGGATGAGCCATGGAGATGCCTTGCAGAAAATTCCAGATGGATTTGAGGTAATCGCTAAAACTTCTAATTCACCAATTGCTGCTATTCGTTCATTTAATAAAAAAATTTATGGTGTCCAGTTTCATCCCGAAGTTCATCATTCGATTAATGGTATAGTGATTTTAGAAAATTTTTTACGTAACATTTGCAAATGCAAAGAAAAATGGGACGAAAAATCAATTATAAATACACAAATTGCAAAAATCCGTGAAACAGTTGGCAATTCAAAAGTAATTTGTGCTTTAAGCGGTGGAGTGGACTCTACTGTTGCAGCTGTGCTTTTGCATAAAGCAATAGGTAAACAATTGCATTGCATTCATATTGATACCGGACTGATGAGGAAAAATGAAAGCAGTATAATCCTTAAACTATTTAAGGAAAACTTTAATATTCCAATTGAAGTCATTGATGGCTCTATTCCATTTTTGTCAAGGTTAAAAGGAGTTTCTGACCCTGAAACAAAAAGGAAAATTATTGGTAATACATTTATTGAACTTTTTGAAGAAGCTGCAAAGAAAATTGATGGAGTGGAATTTTTAGCACAGGGGACACTGTACCCAGATGTAATCGAATCAGTATCAGTGAAAGGACCATCGGCAACAATAAAATCGCATCATAACGTTGGCGGACTGCCGGAAAAAATGAATTTGAAATTGATTGAGCCATTTAGGGAACTTTTTAAAGATGAAGTTCGGGCTGTAGGACGGGAATTAGATATACCGGAATGGTTTATCGAACGCCATCCTTTTCCGGGTCCGGGGCTTGCTATAAGAATCATCGGTGAGATTTCTGAAGAAAAATTAGAAGTTTTAAGAGAAGCAGATGACATTTTTATTCAGGAAATAAAAAATACTGGCATATATAATGCTATATGGCAGGCATTTGTTGTTTTACTTTCTGTGAAAAGTGTTGGTGTTATGGGAGATGAACGAACTTACGAAAATGTTGCTGCTATCCGAGCTGTTACAAGCACCGATGGTATGACTGCTGATTGGTTCGAATTTCCTCATAACGTTTTAAAAAAAATATCAAATAGAATAATAAATGAAGTTCATGGTATAAATCGGGTAGTTTACGATATCTCAAGTAAGCCACCCTCTACAATAGAATGGGAATAATATACAATAATATGAAAACTACGATTAAAGTATTTTTAATAACACTTTTAGCTATCATTTCGTTTTGGGTAATTCATTCGATAATAGATGCATCAATATTTCATTCCGATAATGTAATTAGTGAATTGTTTAATATTGAACCAGATGAAGTATTTATTCTGTTATCTTTTGCATTTGTTTTTTTTATATATGCTTTCTACATTTCTTATATATTAAGAAGATATGATAAATTAAACTCTGAATTAAAAAGTAGTGAAGATTTTCTTAATCTGACTCTTCATTCAATTGGAGATGCTGTAATTGTTGCTGATGACAAAGGAAGAATTTTAAAATTAAATAATACTGCTGAAATACTTACTGGCTGGCAGTTAAAAGATGCTTACAATAGACATATTGACGATGTATTTGTAATAATAAATGAGATTACCCGGAAAAAAGCTGAAAATCCTTTCAATAAAGTAGTAAAAGAAGGTGTTATAGTTGGATTAGCCAATCATACTGCCTTGATTTCCAAAGATGGAAAAGAGTATTCAATTGCTGATAGTGCTGCTCCAATTTTTAGAGAAAGTGGCTCTGTCGCTGGCGCCGTGATTGTGTTCCGCGATGTTTCACAGGAACGGGCTGCACAAAAAGAATTGCAATATACTTTACAGCGCCACGACAGCATAATTTCTCATACCGCCGATGCCATCCTTTTGGTTAATGAGGAAGGCAGGATTATCGAATGGAATAATGCGATGGAAAAGATTTCTTTATTGAAAAAAGAAGATGCTATCGGGCAATACCATTGGGATATACAAGCGAAATATTTAGTCAACAAGCCAGATTCTACTGAGCAAACTGAAGATATTAAACAAAGAATTCTTAATACTTTAGAAACTGGAGGTGGTAATTGGCTCAAACAACGAAATGAGTTTCAGGTTAAAAGACCAGACGGCACAATCAGACATTTTGAGCAGGAAGGGTTTTTAATACCGCATAACAAAAAATACTGGCTTGCAAGTGTAATTCATGATGTTACTGAGAGGAAAGAATTCATTGAAAGTTTAAAATCCAGTGAAGAGAAGTTCAGTAATGCTTTCCAAGTCTGCCAGGATTCTATTATTGTTACTCGTAAATGCGACAGCGTAATTATTGATGTAAATCCAAAATTTGAATTAGAATTCGGTTATAAAAAAGAAGAAATTGTTGGCAAAAGAGTTCAGGAAATTCGCTTTTGGATTAATAAAGAGCAAAGAGAAGCTTGGAACAAAGAAATGTCTGTCAAAAATCAGACATTGGATTTTGAAGCACAAATTTCTACAAAAAAAGGTTATATTAAAGATATTCTTGTTTCTTCCGCTGTTATTGATGTTGCTGGCGATGAATGTGTTATTTCATACAATAGAGATATAACTGAAAAGAAAATGCACGACAAAGAACTTCAAGATGCTTATAGTTCTTTGGAGCATTTAGTTAAAGAAAGAACTATTGAACTTGAGACTGCAAACGAAGAATTAGGGCAAATCAACAGAGAATTAACTCTTGAAATGCTTGAAAGAGAAAAAGCCGAATTTGCATTAAAGGAAAGTGAAAATAAACACAGAAGTTTAATTAATCAGTTGCCTCTCGGTGTTTACAGAACGACAATTGATGGACGCTTTTTGCAAACGAATCCCGCACTTGCTCATATTCTCGGATTTAATGATGAAGAGGAATTGAAAAAGCAAAAGGTTCATAACTTTTATTTAAATGAAAACGTTAGAGATAATTTTATAAATAAACAAAGAATTACCGGAGATATTGTAAGAGAAGAAATCGAGTTAAAAAGAAATGATGGAAAATTAATTTGGGTGCGTGATACTGGCAGAACTATTTTAGATGAGAATAATAATCCAATATTTACTGATGGTATAATCGAAGATATTACAGACAGGAAGAATGCTGAAAAAGAATTGGAATTTCAGTTCAATTTCTTGCAATCACTAATCGACACAATTCCTAATCCTATTTATTATAAAGATGCTGTCGAGAAAAGATATATTGGTTGCAATACAGCTTTTCTGAACTATTTTGATAAGACAAAAGATGATATTATTGGAAAATCTGTTTTTGACTTATATCCAATAGAATCTGCAGTAATTTATGAAGAGAAAGATAAGGAGCTTATAGAACAAGGTGGTATTCAAAGGTATGAAGACAGCATATTCGATTCTAAAGGAAAATTACATTATAATATTATTTACAGGTCAAGATATAAAGATACAAACGGCAATGTAGCTGGTATTGTAGGAATCGTTCTTGATATAACTGAGATGACACTGGCTCAGGAGCAACTTTTCTGGGAATCAAGTTTGAATTCGGCTATGGCTGAATTATCAGAAGCAATTTTATCTGAAATGTCAATCCAGAAAATTTCTGAAATGATTCTTGAGCATGGTAAGAGATTGACTAATTCTGCTTTTGGTTATGTTGGCACTTATAGTGAAACTACTAATATATTTAATTTAGTAGCATATACTCCTAATGCTGTTATGGAACCATTAACAGTTAGCGATAATATGGTTTTTGAAGAACCAAAAGGACTTTATGGTTGGGTTTTACTAAATAAAAAATCAATAATATCAAATAATCCTCAAGCAGACGAAAGGTCTATTGGTGTTCCAGAAGGACATTTTCAATTAAAAAATTTCATTTCTGCTCCTGTGCTATATAAAGATGAAATGCTCGGTGCTATTGCTTTTGCTAATAAAATGAAAGATTATTCTGAAAAAGATTTGATTATTTTAGAAAGATTAGCCACCGTCTTATCTCTTGCTATTTTTAGAATAAAATCTGAAGAAGAAATTCTTAACGCTTTAATCAAACAACAGGAATTAAATGATTTAAAATCCGGCTTTATTGCTATGGTATCTCACGAATACAGGACTCCATTACAAGCGATTATGATGTCAACTCAATTGCTCTCAAATTATGGTGATAAAATATCTCTGGACAATCGTTCTAAATATTTCAATATGATTGAAGAATCTGTTAAAACTATGGATAATTTCCTTAATGACATTATTTCATATAATAAAGTTGAAAAAGGAAAAATCAAAATTGAGTATGATTTCATTGATATTGAACAATTTATCTTATCCTTTGTGCGCGAAATGCAGTTTATTGCAGGCGAAAAGTGCATAATTGATTTAACTTTAAAAAATGGTAACCGTCTTGCACGTATAGACCAAAAAATTGTAAGGCAAGTCCTTGATAATCTATTAAATAATGCGATTAAGTTTTCTCCCTACAATTCTACAATCAAATTTGATGTCAATGTTTATAATGATTGCATTGAATTTATTATTACCGATGAAGGTGTTGGGATTAATCAGGAAGATTTTGACAAAATTTTTGACCCATTTTTCAGGGGGAAGAATATTTCAAATATACCAGGTACTGGTTTGGGATTGCCTATTGTAAAAAATTTCCTTGATGCTATTAACGGTTCTATAAATTTTACAAGCACTATCAACAAAGGGACTACTTTTATAGTTAATATACCCTTAAATAATGATGAAAATAATTAATAATAAATGGAGTTAAAATGAAAAATACAAAAGAAGAAGTAGTTGAAGAAAAAAAAGTTCCAGATGAAAAGATGAGAGCTATTAAAATTGCTATGGAGCAAATTGAAAAGCAACATGGCAAAGGTTCAATTATGATGCTTAATGACCACGTAGTTGTGGCGGTAGATGCAATTTCTACCGGCTGCCTTTCTTTAGATGCTGCTATTGGTATTGGCGGCGTGCCTCGCGGTAGAATTATCGAAATTTTCGGTCCCGAATCTTCTGGTAAAACTACTATTTGTTTGCAGGTAATTGCTGAAGCACAGAAAAAAGGTGGTATGGCTGCATTTGTCGATACCGAACACGCTTTAGATATTAATTATGCCCAGCGCCTTGGCGTTGATTTGAATAATTTGCTTTTATCTCAACCTGAATTCGGCGAGCAAGCCCTCGAAATAGTTGAAACCTTGGTTAGAAGCGGCGCCGTTGATGTTATTATCATTGACTCTGTTGCTGCTCTTACTCCAAGAAGTGAAATTGAAGGTGATATGGGCGATGCTCAAATGGGTTCTCAAGCACGGCTTATGTCTCAGGCACTGCGCAAACTAAATGCTGCTATTGGAAAGTCAAACACAACTGTTATGTTTACCAACCAATTACGTAGTAAAATCGGCACTTTCTTCGGAAATCCTGAAACCACTACCGGCGGAAATGCCTTAAAATTCTATGCTTCTGTTCGAATTGATATTCGTAGAAAAGAAATTATAAAGGAAGGACAGGACAGCATTGGAAACCGCGTAAAAGTCAAAATAGTAAAAAACAAAGTCGCCCCACCTTTTAAAGAAGTCGAATTTGATATTCTTTATAACGAAGGTATTTCCAAAATCGGTGATATGATTGATTTGGCTGTCGAATTTGGTTATATCAACAAAAGCGGCTCCTGGTTTACATACAAAGAAGAAAGAGCTCAGGGACGCGAAAGCTTAAAACGTATTTTTGTTGAAAATAAAGAACTATTCAGTGAATTGGAACAAACTGTCAGGACAAATTTAGGATTTAAGTAGGGAATATTAGGTTATTAGGTTATTAGGTTATTAGGTAATTGGGTTATTGGGTTATTAGGTAATTGGGTTATTAGGTTATTAGGTTATTAGGTAATTGGGTTATTAGGTTATTAGGTTATTAGGTAATTGGGTTATTAGGTTATTAGGTAATTGGGTTATTGGGTTATAATTTTTTGAGGTATCTATGATTAATGAATCATTTAAATCTTTTGAAGAATTAGATGTGTGGAAATTATCAAGAGAATTAAGAATAAAAGTATCTGAAATATCCAAAAGATTTCCTAATAATGAAAAATATATTCTAAAATCTCAATTGTTAAGATCGTCAAGGTCAGTTCCTGCAAATATTGCTGAAGGTTTTGGAAGATTTCATTTTAAAGAAAATATTCAGTTTTGCAGACAAGCACGAGGGTCATTATTTGAAACTTTAGAGCATTTAATTTGTGCTTTCGATGAAAAATATATTTCAGAAAAAGAATTAAATGATTTGAAAAAAGAAATTTTTCATATCGTTAAAGTTTTAAATGGTTACATTAAGTATTTGAATGATCAATTAAAATGATTGGTTATTAGGTTATTGGGTTATTGGGTTATTGAGTTATTAGGTAATTAGGTAATTAGGTAATTAGGTAATTAGGTAATTAGGTAATTAGGTAATTAGGT
>CAZCLJ010000122.1:0-3719 GCA_964499465.1 uncultured Hyphomicrobiales bacterium | reverse complement strand
AATTAGTTTATTGGGTAATTAGGTAATTAGTTTATTGGGTAATTAGGTAATTAGGTAATTAGGTAATTAGGTAATTGGGTTATTAGGTTATTGGGTTATAAATAGAAGTGCTTATATTGTCATTTTGAGAGTAGTGAAAAGTCCAATATCTCTTGAAAAAAAAATTAATCTTATATTAATTAGTATTTTTGCAAAATGTAGTAATAACTAACCCAATAACCCAATAACCCAATAACCCAATAACCCAATAACCCAATAACCTAATAACCCAATAACCTAATAACCTAATAACCCAATAACCTAATAACCTAATAACCAATAACAACTAACTTAATAACCTAATAACTCAATAACCCAATAACCTAATAACGATTAATTTATTCAAAAGTTAAAAAATTAAGAAGAAAGCTATGGAACAACTAATCTTTATAATAATATTTCTAACAGCTATTTTACTGTTAGTTACAAATTTACGAAAACGCTTGGCATTTTTAAAATTAGCCCAACCAGAAAATAGATTCGATAAACCTTTCGAGCGTTTAAAACATACTTTCAAAGTTGCAATTGCACAATCAAAAATTTTACGGGAACAGCCAGCCGGATTGCTTCACGTTTGCATTTTCTGGGGTTTTCTCGTTTTGCTATTCTCTGCTTCTGAAGCAGTTTTTCAAGGAATTTTCTCAAGTTTTTCCTATAATTTCTTAGGACTAATTTACTCTGTAATTACTATTTTAACAGATATATTCTGTCTGGGAATAGTTTTTGCAATTATATTTTCATTTTTACGCCGTTTCGTGTTTAAAGTGAAAAGATTGCAAGGAGATGCAGATGAGAAAAAAGATGCTACAATAGTACTAGCTTCAATATTTGTAATCGTAACAGCACTACTTTTCCATAATGCGAGTTTAAGCATTTTGAATGAGCATAGCTGGGGAGTTTATCCGATTGGTTCTATTCTTGCGGGCATTATTCCAGTGGAAAGCGTCTATACTTTTTATAAAATTTCGTGGTGGCTACATATCCTTGTGATTTTTTACTTTATGAATTATTTGCCTTTTTCCAAGCATTTTCACGTTTATACATCAATTCCAAACGTTTACTTTTCATCATTAACACCGGTCAATAAACTGAAACCAATTGATTTTGAAAAAGAAGGCGTTGAAAAATTTGGTGTAGTTGATATCGAAGATTTTACATGGAAAAACTTACTTGACAGCTTAACCTGCACCCACTGCGGAAGATGCACAAGCGTTTGCCCGGCAAATACTACCGGTAAAGTTCTTGACCCCCGTGAAATAATGGTAGAAATGCGCAAGCGTTTAGACGACAAAACAAAGCAGTTAAATACCAAAAATAAAACCGAAGAACAGCCATCTGAATCAGAGAAGAAATTTATCGGCGATTACGAAAACATTGACGCACTTTGGCAATGCACAACCTGTGGTGCTTGTATGCAGGAATGTCCAGTGATGAACGAACACGTGCCAGCTATTGTCGATATGCGCCGTTCACTCGTTATGATGGAATCGAATTTCCCATCACTTCTTCAAACCAGTTTTGCCAATTTAGAAAACAATGGTTCTCCCTGGGCATTTTCACCAGCTGAACGTGCTGACTGGGCTGAAGGTATGAATATAAAAATTGCTGCTGAAAATCCACAATTTGATATACTCTTCTGGGTTGGTTGCGCTGGAAGTTTCGATGACAGAGCTAAGAAGGTTACGCAAGCATTTGCAAAAATAATGCAGGCAGCTGGTGTAGATTTTGCTATTCTTGGTAGCGAAGAAATGTGCAACGGAGATGTTGCCCGCCGTGCCGGAAATGAGTATCTGGCTGATATGCTGATTAAAACTAATATTGAGACATTAACTCGCTATAACGTAAAGAAAATTGTTACTTTCTGTCCGCATTGCTTCAATACTTTCAAAAACGAGTATCCACTCTTTGGTGCTGAATTTGAAGTAATGCACCATTCCCAGTTCATTAACGAATTAATCAAAACAAAGAAATTAAAGCTAAAAGCAGAAGAATTTTCTGTTCGCGACATTGCTTATCACGATTCCTGCTATCTCGGCAGATATAACAACGTTTACAAAGAACCCAGAGCAGTTCTGGAAGCAATTGAAGGTGTTCGTATATTAGAACCCAAACGTTCAGGAGATAAGGGCTTTTGCTGCGGTGCTGGCGGCGGACAAATGTTTCTCGAAGAAACTGAAGGAAAGCGGATTAACATTGAAAGAACAGAAGAACTACTTGATTTACATACAAAAACAATTGCTCTCAATTGCCCGTTCTGTTTGACTATGGTTACTGACGGAGTGAAAGCAAAAGATTTAATTGATAATATTCAGGTAAAAGATATTTCTGAAATACTTTTGGACTATGTCAAATAAATATAATAAAATCAAAGAATTATTAACGGTTGTGCTGATTGTGAAAGATGAAGAACACAATTTGCTGACCGCTTTAAATTCTGTTAAACCAATTTGCAGTCAAATAGTAGTTGTGGACACTGGTTCAGCCGATAAGACCTGCCCTATAGCTGCTTCATTTGGCTGCGAATTGCACTTTTTCAAGTGGAACGACAGTTTTTCGGACGCAAGGAATTATGCAATTCAATTTGCTCGCCGTCCCTGGATACTTTCGCTTGATGCTGATGAGGAATTAGTCATTGATTCTCTCGTTAATCAAGCGTACCTGCTTGAAAATGATAATATTGGCGGAATTAATCTGATTATTCAAAACAGATTAACTATTCAGGAAAACAGTCAAATACTTCAACATAGATATACACGGCTTTTCAGGAATAACCCAAAAATCTTTTTTTCTGGACGCATTCACGAACAAATCCGTGAATCTGTTGAAATTGCTGGTTTTTCTATTGCAGAATCGGATATACTTCTTAACCATTTTGGCTATTCCAAGTTTAGTCAAGAAAAAATTGAACGGAACAAGCAACTTCTTGAGCAAGAATTGTCTTTGAACGAAAAAGACGATTTCACGCTTTATCATCTTGCCGAAACCGAATTTGCTGCTTCCAATCTGCCCAAAGCAAAAGAAATCTTTCAAAATATCTACAATTCAATTGATTTGTCAGAACAACAAAAGGAAATTATCCGCATTCGTTTGGGACAAATCTTTTTAAAAGAAGGGAATCTCACTGATTTACGCAGATACCTTAATTTTACAAGTGAAGACGAAAACCGCGAAGGTTTTAAAAAATTCATACTTGCTGTTTCCCTGCTAACCGAAAGAAAATTCACTGACGCCAAACCATTAATCGAATCGAAAGAAGTCCAAAACTCAACACTAATAAATAAAGCCGATTTGGAACAGGTTAAGGAACTAATGAAGAAAGTTGAGAAGTAGAGTTGAATATAAGTTCAGAACTCCTTATCCCCATAATGAAAATAAAGGAGTTAGGAGGGTTGCCTTGTAAAGAATAATTGCGCAGTTTATAGCAAAAAGTTGTCATTCTGAACGAAGTGAAGAATCTCAAGTTTCGTGGTAGCAATGACTTGTGAGATTCTTCACTTCGTTCAGAATGACAAGCAAGCGAAATAGCAAACTACGAGGCGTCTGGAGTTCTGAAGTTCAGAACTCCAGACTCCATAACGAAAATAAAGGAGTTAGGAGGGTTGCCTTGTAAAGAATAATTGCGCAGTTAATCTCCATAATAAATTATGGAGTTACTCTAATTATTAGAATAACTCCATAAT
>CAZCLJ010000121.1:0-12707 GCA_964499465.1 uncultured Hyphomicrobiales bacterium | reverse complement strand
TTTGGAAGCATCGTCCACTCGTTTGGAAGCATCGTCCACTCGTTTGGAAGCATCGTCCACTCGTTTGGAAGCATTAAAACTGCTTAGGTTCATATTTTCAAAGTACAAATAATTATTATAAATGCAATATTTAAAATATAATGAATAAATTGTAAGTTTACTCAAAATTAGTAAAATAATATATTTCATTAAAAATAGTAAGTATGAATAAAAATCAACACAATTTTAATAAATTATAAATAAATCCAAAAGAATATTTATTTATATCAGAAATAAAAAATATAAATCAAAACTTAATAAATAGCTTTCCTTCTTTTTCACAAATTATACCAAGTGTATTAAATTGTAAAAAACATTTCACATTATACTATTACTCCCCAAAACTTTGTTATTTTAGCAAAATTTTTAGTATAATTTCAGAACTCCTAACTCCTTAACGAAAATAAAGGAGTTAGAAGATTTGCCTCGCAACGAATAATTTCGCTCTTAATCTCCATAATAAATTATGGAGTTACTCTAATTATTAGAATAACTCCCAAATTTATTTGGGAGTTATATGTTTGCAGTTTTATTAAAATATTTTTTTTTCAGAACTTTCTTAAGTGCGAAATATCATACAACTAGACATCAGTAGCTCTTATTTTTGTTTGTAGCTTTATGCTACGTTATGTCATCTCTATTTAAATAAAGTTCTTCATTTATCTGGGGATTACCAATGACATCGCTACATTTATCTGTCATTCTGAGCGGAGCGAAGAATCTCAAGCTTTGTGGTAACAATGACTTGTGAGATTCTTCGCTGCGCTTCAGAATGACAGTGGTAATTTAAGTCATCTCTATTTAAATAAAGTTCTTCATTTATCTGGGGATTACCAATGACATCGCTACATTTATCTGTCATTCTGAGCGGAGCGAAGAATCTCAAGCTTTGTGGTAACAATGACTTGTGAGATTCTTCGCTGCGCTTCAGAATGACAGTGGTAATTTAAGTCATCTCTATTTAAATAAAGTTCTTCATTTATCTGGGGATTACCAATGACATCGCTACATTTATCTGTCATTCTGAGCGGAGCGAAGAATCTCAAGCTTTGTGGTAACAATGACTTGTGAGATTCTTCGCTGCGCTTCAGAATGACAGTGGTAATTTAAGTCATCTCTATTTAAATAAAGGTCTTCCTTTATCATTGGGATCAGAATGACATCGCTATTTCTTTTTCCCAAAACTTTACGAAAGTTAAGAAACTTTCGCAAAGTAAGAAGAGTTTAGCACTTTTGTAAAGTTTCTTAACTTTGCAAAAGTTTAATAACTAAACTATCTAATCTTTCTAAACCTTCTAAACCAATTATTCCGGCTCTCTTTTTAAAAAAACGAAACCACCTTTTGTATATAAGAACGTTAAATCGTATTTGTCCGCATATTCTTTGTAATTGTTTATTTTACATACAAAATAAGCAGCTTTATCAATATTTCCTGTTAAGAGCCAATTTTCAAAAATGTCAGGTGGAATTTCTTTATTTTTTGCAGAAAGATAGTAGGGTTTCTTAGAATAAAAATAATGGGCGTAGCTTTTGAAACCAAGCGTGTAAATGTAGTTGTCTTTGCTGATTTGTTTCTTGTAAAATTCAATAGGAGCTCCCTGAACCTGTTTCTCAATATTGGGGACCAATAAGGGCAGAATAATCAAAATCACTAATGCTGTTGTTGTGTAAATAGTTGCTATTCCTTCCATAAATTTTTTCTTAAAAATCAGATAAACAGATAAAATCAGTCCGGCAAAATAAAAAGCACCGATTAGCCACTCATTACCCATCCATTTTACATTAACCTGAAGTATTTCTTTGGTCATTTCATCAGTTATATAGGGAAGAATTGCATCACTGTTGATTAATAAAATCGGGAGTAAAGTTAAAGCAAAAGCCCAAAAGAAACCAAAAATAGAAAGTAGCCAGGTAGTAGATTTCTTCCATGTAAGTTCCTGATATGAAATGTTATAAATAGCTAGAGTTGCAAGAAAAGTAATTGGGAAGTAAGTTAAAGATGAATAATGAATGATTTTTGTATTTACAATTGAAAAGATTACGACAACAACAGAAAGCAGAACAATCATCATTAATCTTATGCTTTTTTGCAGTAAATTGTTTTGAATATAGCTTCTAAAACCACGCAGCATAATAATTGAAGCTGGGAAACAGCCCAAAAGCAAAATTACTGCGTGATAATAAATAGGTCCGCCATGCCCGGCATCTTCTTTGGTTAGTAATCTAATATGATATAATATAAATTCTTCAAATACGCTATGTTCGTTTGAAAGGAAAACAATGAGATACCAAGCTATTGGAATAACTGCTGTCATCGCAGTAAACTGCAAAAATGGAATATAAGGGAATTTACTAATATTTTTGTTAAAAAGTTCATAGCAAATCCAAACAACAGCAGCAAGAAGATATCCGACAGGTCCCTTGGTTAAAATTGCTAAAGTAATAAAAACTGAAGCAAGGAACAAATCTTTGAAGCATTTGGAACGCTCTGTCTTTTCTATTGAAGTTTTAAAAGAAAATTGGAATAAGAAATAAATACCGACAAAAATAAAGAGATTAAAGGTTGGGTCTATTATTCCGGTTTTAAAATAAAAATGCGGCAGAAAAGAGCCGAGATAGGCAATAACCCAAAGTAGTCCAAATTTAAAATCGAATAATTTATTTCCTATAGAAAAAATTACAAGGAGTGAAATAATGCCAATAACAGCATTAGGGAAGCGTGCAGCAAATTCGCTAACGCCGAATATTTTCATAGAAGCGACCTGCATCCAGAAGAAAAAAGGCGGCTTTTCGTGAAATGGCTGGTAATCAATACGAACAGTTAAATAATCGCCTGTTTCAATCATTTCGCGGGAAGCTTCAGCAAAATTTATTTCATCCCAATCGAATAAATGGACAGTTCCAAGATATGGAATGAAAAAAAGCGTGGCTAATATGATTATTAATAATTTTATTCTTAATATAAAAACTTTATTTTGCATTATTACAATTTCCAAAAAATTAAAATTACTAAAAAATATAAAAAAAATAAATAATTTCAATAAAAATGAATTTATTTATAATTAAATTTTAGAAAAATCAACAAATTTGATTAATTTTGCTTATTAGGAATAAATGCAAGAAACGAAATGCAATTACAAAATTATACTATAGTAGTAATAGAAGACGACCCATTAGTCAATCAGACAGTAAAAGATATAATGGCAGCGAAGTATAAAAGAGTAGTAGCTTATTTGGACGCCATTCAAGCACAGAACGAGTTGCATTTATTAGGTCCGGATTTAATACTATTAGATATATTTTTAGGGCATAGCAATGGTTTGGATATTTTAGAAAACCTTCGTAATCAAGGACTAACAGCCCCTGTAATAATGATGACTGCCTTTTCTGATATAAAAATGGCAGTTAGGGCAATGAAACTTGGTGCAGAAGATTTCATCGTAAAACCACTTGACATAGAACAGCTTGAAATATCAGTTGAAAAAGCATTGCATAATTACGACCTGCGTCGTCGTGTAAATTTATTGGACGAGCAACTCCAGCGCGAGCAACCAGATGAAATATTAGGCGAATCGGAAGGAATGATAAAAGCATTGGAAATTGCAAAAATCGTTGCTCGTGCTGATACTACTGTTCTTATTCTGGGCGAGTCAGGAACAGGTAAAGAACTGTTCGCCCGATATATCCACAACCATTCGAGCCGCGCAAGAGGACCTTTTGTAACTATTAACTGCGGAGCAATCCCTCGCGAACTGGCTGAAAACGAATTGTTCGGATACGAAAAAGGGGCTTTTACTGGAGCAACAGAAAAAGTGCGACACGGAAAATTTGAGCAGGCACAGCATGGCACAATTGTTCTTGATGAAATTGCTGAGCTAAGCCATGAGCTGCAAGTTAAACTACTCCGTGTTTTGCAGGAAAGAAGTTTTTACAGATTAGGTGGGTCAAAAGAAATTAGCGTAGATGTAAGGGTTATTGCATCAACGAATAAAGATTTAGAAAAATTAGTAATGGAAGAAAAATTCCGCGAAGACCTTTTTTATCGACTAAATGTTGCAAGAATAATTTTACCTCCACTTCGCGATAGAGGAGCAGATATAATCCAGTTAGCTTCTTCGTTTATTAATGAATTTAACCAGAAATTTGCTAAAAATGTAACTGGTTTCACTCCTGAAGCAGCTGAATTATTGCAGCATTATCATTGGAAAGGAAATATTAGAGAATTGAGAAATGTTATAGAAAGATTAGTACTTCTTGAAGCAAATGATATTGTAACAAAAGAATCTTTAAATTTCTTAGATACTTCAATGCAATCAAGTTCACCAATGGCAATAACAGCTAAGGCACCGATTGACCTGAAGGAAAATCAGCATATACTTCAAATCTCAAATAAAGGTGTTCAAATGGGAAATGTATTAAAGGATTTAATAATTCAAACTTTGAATATTACTAATGGTAATCAGATTAAAGCAGCAAAATTATTAGCAATATCAAGAGCTAAACTAAGATACAGGATTGAACAATTAGGTATTAATATTAGTGGAAAAAATATATCATAATAATCCTTCCGATAAATCATTTTTATTTTTGTATTTGATTATTTATTTTATTATTTTCTATTTTTTTAAATTAATTTTATGATTGTTGTTTTTTAAAATAAAAATAATATTAAATTTTAATTTTTTTTTAAAAATATTTTTTAAAATTAAAAAGATTAGATAAATTCTATTATAAAATATAGCATAAATAAATATGGATATAAAAGAATATATTAATATATTAAAATACGACAGTGATAGTGAGTTAAGGCGGGGGGCTGCTATCAGTTTGATTGAAACAGGCATTTATAATTCAGATATTATCAATGCATTTATCCAGGGTATTTTAGAAAAAGATTACGGATTGAAAGATATTTGCTATCGCGCTTTATCAAATCCTCCAATTGAATTTGCTGAGCAAATTGCAGAGCATATTTCATATTTTATTACCAGTAATGAAATAGAGCTAAGAAATTTAGCCGGTGATATTTTATTAAAAATAGGAAAATCATCTGAAATCCCATTATTAACATATTTACAATTCGATAATGATGATGTAAAACAATTTGCTGCCGATATTCTCGGGGCTATAGGAACCGAAAAATCAATCACTGCTTTTATAAATTTATTACAGGAAAATAATCCAAATATTGTTGCCTCAGTTATTGATGGCTTAGGTAAATTGAAGGCAGTTGATAGTATTAAGTACTTTTTACCATTATATGAAAAGAATGAAGATTTTAAGCCAATAATAATCGAAGCATTAGGTAAAATTGGAGGAGATGAAGCTCAGGATTTTATAATTAGCAAATTTTTTTCTGAAGAAGACTTTTTTATTCAGACTGCCTGCTTGGAAGCACTTGCTCAAATATCTGACAGAATATTCATCGTTGATAAATTGATGCAGGAAATAACATCATTTCCCGAGGAGATTCAGCCAATAATTTTAAAAACTATTTTTGCTATTAGTTTTCGCAATAATATTAAACCCGAGCTTCCTTTAGAATATAGAAATATTGCAAGAAAAGCATTATTTGATGAAGACCCGGACACAAGAGCAGCAGGTTTAATTGCTTTAGGTGATTCATTCTTTATTGAAGATATAAATGCTTTATTAAACGAAATAAGGTATGACAGAGTTGATTCTCAAAAACAAATTCTATTTAATTTACTGGCTAATTCTGATACTACAGTTGTAGATAAATTTTTTATCAGTTTGTTATACCAAAAGAAACCAATAGTTTCCTATGTTGAATTCTTATCATTATTACCTCTGTTTATTGATTATGCACGTCAGGAAAACATTGACAGATTAATAAAAACTATGGTTCGTTTGATTATTATACTTGGCAAAGGGAACTCTGACAGTATATTAGAAATACTTCTTAGCATAAATTATAGTAAAACGATTGAAGAACTAATTACTTACTCTTTAAATGGTTCAGAAGAAGAAAAGCAGGAGATACGCGAAATTGCAGAACGCCTGTTTTTAAATGAACTTTTATGATTAATTAAAATTGTAATATATGAGCGATTTATTTAAATTTCCATTTTCTAAACAGGAAGAAACTGTAAGGATTCCTTTTCAGACAAAGACTGCTGATTATCAAATCCAAATGACCGATGAAGATTTTCAGCAGATTAGAGATATTATTTATCAACAAAGTGGAATTTATTATTCAGAAAGTAAAAAATATTTATTAGAAAGTAGAATTGCAAAGCGTCTTGTTGCAAATAATTTAACAAATTATAAAGATTATATAAAAATATTACTTTCTTTTAACAATAGAGTAGAACTAAACAGTTTATTTCAGGTTATAACTATTAACGAAACATATTTTTTTCGTGCCGAGCAGCAATTTGAGGTATTCGAAAGAGTTATTGCTCCAGAGTTAATAAAACTTAAGCAAGGTGTTAGCAATCCAATTTTTAGAATTTGGAGTGCTGCAAGTTCAACAGGTGAAGAGGCATATACTATTGCTCTATTAGTTTTAGAAAAGTTAAAACCAAGTAATCCAAATGTTCATTTTCAAATTCTTGGCACCGACATTAATAACGCAGTCCTTGATGCTGCAAGACAAGGACTTTATAAGGATTATGCTATAAGGAATATACCTGCTTATTATTTAAATAAATATTTTAAAAAAGAAGGTATTAGCTATAGAATTAACGATGAAGTAAAAAAATTAGTCAGATTTATGAATATTAATCTGTTTGATACTCAACAAATGAGGACAATTACCGGATGCGATGTCATATTTTGTTGTAATGTATTGATATACTTCGATTTAAATTCAAAACAAAAAGTTATTTCTTCTTTGTATGATTCATTAAACAAAGATGGTTATTTGCTAATTGGCTATTCTGAATCTTTACACGGGGTATCGAAAGCATTTAAATTAATCCATTTACCAAAAGCAATGGCATACAAAAAAGAATAATTTTGATTACATACAGCTAATTAAAGAAATAAAATTGTATGAAATATAAAAAATTTGTAAATTATTATTATTTTAAAAATAAATAAAATAAATAAATGTCAAAAACAATATTAGTAGCTGAGGATTCGCACTCAATAAGAAAGTTTATAACAATATCTTTAAAAATTTTGGGGCATAGAATAATTACTGCTGAAGATGGTATGGAAGCTTTGGAAAAATTACCTAATGAAAAAGTAGATTTACTGATAACAGATTTAAATATGCCCAACATAGACGGATTTACATTAATAAAAACAGTAAGGTCTCATCCGGATTACAGGGAGCTACCTATAATAATTTTATCCTCATTATCAAAAGATGAAGATATTTCAAGAGGTTTGGCAGCCGGAGCCAATTCGTATCTAATTAAGCCATTTAATACAAAACGGATACAGTACGAAGTATCAAAATATTTAAATTGAAAAATAAATAAACAAATAAATAGGATAGGAATATGCGATATCTAGTAGTTGATGACTCTCCAACAATGCGCCGCATTGTTATAAATGCCCTTAAAACGTTTGGTATCACTGATATAGTCGAAGCTGAAGATGGCCAAGATGGCTTTGCTAAATTGAATTCAAGCCAATTTGATTTCGTTATTACTGATTGGAATATGCCCGTTATGACTGGATTAGAACTGACTAAAGCTATTCGAACAACTGATTCACTTAAGCATTTGCCCATCCTTATGGTTACTACCCGTGGTTTGAAAGAAGATATAGTCGAAGCACTCAAAGCCAAAGTCAATAATTATGTTGTTAAGCCATTTACACCACAAGTGCTTAAGGAAAAAATTGATGCTATTTTAAAAGCAGTCCAAGGTGCTTAATTTTTCACTTATTTTGGAGTTTATATGAAAGAAATGGATATTACAGATGTTTTAAAAAAAGCTGAAGAATTAAGAGCACTATTTATTCTTGGACAGCGAGTTATACCTTTCCTTGAAGAAATTTTTATGTTCGTTAATGAAATTAAACCACTTCTTGACGAAATTAATATTTCTATTGAGGAAAACCTGAAAAAAATGCCCAATGCTTCTAAACAGCTAACTAAAGTCTCTGAAGCTACTGAAACTGCAACTACTGAAATTATGGACATTGTAGATGGGCTTTCTTATAAAGTTGATATTATTTCTTCTAATATTAAAAAAATTGGCACCTCACCTACTAAAGTTGCCAATCATTTTAAAATTCTTGAACTTATCTACAAAGCCATTCAAGATGATGTTGATGTTCAAGATGTCCTGCCTGAAATTTCCAATACCATCAATGAATTAAAAGGTGATAAAAATTCTGTTATTCCAGATAAAAATTCCCAAGATGTTTTAGAGCATACGGAAGGTATTTTGCAGAGCATTAAAGATGATTCTATGTCTATTATGATTTCTTTACAGGTTCAGGATATAACTTCACAACAAATTGCTGCTGTTAATCATCTTTTAGAAACAATTCAAACTAAATTAGAAAAAATTCTTAAAAAATTCCAGACTTCTGACATAAATCAACTTGTTACTAAAGCACCGGATATTAAAGAAAAAACTAATGTTGCAAAATTGCATAGAAATATTGCTTTCGACCCAGATGCTATTGATTCGATTTCATCTAAAGAAACAAGACAAAATGACGTTGACGATTTAATTAAAATGCATCTTAACGGAAATATTGATGATGAAACCAATAATGATTATGATGATGATGCTGCGCCAAAAGATATAACTGATTCTAATGACAAGGTTACTGAAGAAATAAGCGAAAAAGTTTTAAATATTCCTGAAGATATAGAACAATTTTCTCAAGATGATATTGATGCTATTTTTGGGAAATAATAAATATATCTTTTGGAAAATAGAATAAATTCAATGAAAAGTCATACTATCAACAAGTTGATAGCATGACTTTAAATCTTTTTATTGTCATGCTATCAACTTGTTGATAGTATGACTAAGAAAAGAAAAGAGTTGACAAAATTAATTATTGAATCCAATCTTATGAGTATTTCAGAACAAGACAAAGAGATGCAAGAACTTTTTGATGGTTTTTTAATTGAAACCCAGGAACTTCTTGAAGCAATTTCAAATGACTTAATGGTTTTAGAGAATAATTGCGATGATATTGAATTATTAAATAAATTATTCAGGAGTTTTCACACAATAAAAGGAACTTCCTCTTTTATTGGCATTGATTCTATGACTAATATCACTCATCATGCAGAGGATATTTTAAATAAATTGAGACGTTCTGAATTAAAAGCCAATCTAAATATAATAGATGTTTTACTTGAAGTCCACGATTGGTTAAAATTGCTTTTAGACAGGGTGAAAACAAATAATTTCGAACCTGTTGACTATTCCAAGACTATTGAAACCTTGGAAAAACTAAATAATTGTTCAGGTTCAGATGAATTACCCAATCAAGAAGTTAAAGTAATAAGCAACAAAATCAATGTAATCAATGAAAACAACCAATTAGCTGAACAACAAAGCGCTCTTGAGAAAGTTTTAAATAATCCGGAAATGCTTAAAAAACCAGGCGATTTTACTAATGAAGAGATTAATTTGATTGATAGCGCTTTTGATGAAGTTAACAAGCAGTTCTATTTAGATATGATAACTGAAGTAAATTATTTAAATGAAACTAAGTCAGAAGCAAAAGAAAGTGAAAAAATATCAGATATAACCAACCAAAATAACTATAACATCCAAGAAACTGAAAAAAACGATAGCGTTGCTAATCAAAATAAGCATAACGAAAATACTCAATTTATTAATGGGAATAAAGCTTTACAAGATGTAAAAAACTCATCAGAGATAAAAGTAGCAACTGAATCTAAATCGACATCTGATACTATTAGAATTGATGTTAACAGAGTAGAAGCATTAATGAATTTGTCTGGTGAATTAGTCCTTGGAAGAAATCGCTTATCTCAAATATCTGATGCAGTTGAATCGGAAAATTGCAATAAAGACTTAATTCGGGAACTTTTAGAAGCAACAGCACAAATTGACTTCGTTACTTCTGAAATCCAGACTGCAGTAATGAAAATGCGTATGGTCCCCATTGCTAAATTATACCAAAAAGCTCCACGAATTGTCCGTGAATTATCTAAAGAATTTTCCAAAAGAATAAATCTTATTGTTCAAGGCGAAGAAACTGAAATAGACAGAGGTATAATAGAAGAACTTAATAATCCCTTGGTGCATCTGCTTAGAAATTCCTGTGACCACGGAATCGAATCTCCTGAAGAACGAATTGCAAAAGGTAAGGCGCCAGAAGGTAATATCATTTTAGATGCAGAGCAGGAAGGAAATGCTATTGTAATTAGAATTACTGATGACGGCAAAGGTTTAGATGCTGAAAAAATTCTTACTAAAGCAATTGAGAAAGAATTTATTACACAAGAACAGGCAACTCAAATGACTAAGCGTGAAATTTTTCAACTGATTTTTAAGCCCGGTTTTAGCACTGCAACTGTAGTTACAAACGTTTCGGGAAGAGGAGTTGGAATGGACGTTGTAAAAACTAATATACAGCAGCTTAAAGGATTTATTGATATTGAATCAGAAGAAGATAAGTTCACTACCTTTACAATTAAATTACCTTTAACTTTAGCCATTATCCAAGGCCTTCTTGTCAAAGTAGAAAATGATACTTTTGCTATTCCATTGAGTTCAGTAATTGAAGTTGTCGCTCTTAATGGCAACAGCATATACTCAATCAATCATAAAGACGTTATTCGATTACGCGAAGATATTCTTCCTCTTGTCAAAATGGATAAATTCTTAAATTTAAAAAACCAACCAAAAAATAATAAGAACCAATATATTGTAGTTGTTGGTATTGGATTGCTCAGAGTTGGATTAATTGTTGATGAATTGCTAGGACAACAGGAAATTGTAATAAAATCTCTCGGTGAGTACCTTGGCAGTATAAAGGGATTAGCTGGCTCTACTATTCTCGGCGATGGTAAAGTCATTATGATTATTGATGTCCCTGAACTTGTTGAACTTTCTTTCTCTAATTCTGAATCGCTTAGATTTTCTGCATAGGTTAAAACAGAAGCATCTTCATCGGCTCGGCTATCTCAAATCTTTGTTGCTTGCCAATTCCAATTCCCTGAGGAAGATAAGTAATTCTACAGGATTTTAAGTCATTTCCACTTGAAAAGAAAATGTAAGTTTCATGCCCAATGTATTCTATATTTTTTACCATAGCAGTAAAAGTGTATTCAGAATTATTATCGTTGCTTGTTGGCTTTATATTTTCTGGTCTAATTGCTAATATACTGATATTATTAGGTTTATCAATTGATTTTACTAAGTTTTCAGAAAGTGGAAATTTATTTTTATTTTTATCAATGAAAAAATGCTTTTTGTCCAATTCAATTTTTCCCTCGAACAGATTAATTTGAGGAGAACCAATAAAAGTAGCGACAAAAACATTATTCGGTTTGTTATATAGCTCAGCCGGACTCCCGATTTGGCTTGCAATCCCATCATTAAGCAAAACAATTTTATCAGCCATAGTCATAGCTTCCACCTGGTCGTGCGTTACGTAAATTGCTGTGATGCCTAATTCTTTTTGTAAATTTGTAATTTCTGTTCTCATCTGAACACGTAATTTAGCATCTAAATTTGATAGCGGCTCATCGAATAGAAAGCATTTCGGTTTTCGGATTATAGCCCTTCCAAGAGCAACACGCTGACGTTGACCGCCGGAAATTTGTTTGGGTTTTAAATTCAAAAGCTCTGTTATTTGAAGTATTTCTGCAATTTCCTGAACACGTTTTTTGATATTATCTTTTTTTTCTTTTCTTATAGAAAGTGGAAAAGCTATGTTTTGAAAAACAGAAAGATGAGGATAAAGGGCATAGTTTTGAAAAACCATTCCAACATCACGCAACTTAGGTTCTACATCGTTAATTTTCATACTGTCGAAATAAATCTCACCTTCGCTTATATCTTCTAAACCCGCAATCATACGAAGAACTGTTGTTTTTCCGCATCCGGAAGGTCCTACAAGAACTACAAATTCCCCTTCATTTGCATCAAAACTAAGGTTGCTGACTGCTAATTTATTATTTTGATATGTTTTTGAAATGTTTTTTAAGGTTATTTTTGTCATAATTAAATTCTATTTTCCAATCCAAAATAATTACAAATTTAATTAAATTGTCTAATACCAGGTTGCATTCATTGATAAAATTAAAGTGTCATTTCAACCCCCAGATAAAGAAAGACCTTATTTAAATGGAGATGAAATAAGTATAAAAGATCATTATGAAATATATAGTTTCAGAAAACCCACTGCCCCCTTTGAAAAAGGTGGATTTGTCTTACCCCCTTTTTCAAAGGGGGCAGGGGGTTTCTTTGTGCTGTTCTATATTTCATCTTTTTAGCCAATCTGGCGTATGCCAGAATCCATCTTGCTTTTTAGCCATTAGCCATTAGTTATTAGTTATTAGTTATTAGTTATTAGTTATTAGTTATTAGTTATTAGTAAAAATACTAATGACTAATGACTAATAACAAATGATTAATGACCTATAAAAACTAATTTTTAAGATGGATTCTGACATTCGTCAGAACGACAAGACAAATTATCAATTATCAATTATCAATTATCAATTATCAATTATCAATTATCAATTA
>CAZCLJ010000120.1:0-12737 GCA_964499465.1 uncultured Hyphomicrobiales bacterium | reverse complement strand
TAGCAAGGAGTTGTGAGATTCTTCGCTGCGCTTCAGAATGACACTTTAATTGTATCTTTGAATGGACTTGGTATTATAGGTCATTCGTTATTCGTTATTAGTCATTCGTATTTTACTAACAACTAATGACCAATGACTAATGACAAATAACTAATAGAATGATATTTGCTAACTGCGAAATTATTCGGTGCGAGGCAAATCTCCTAACTCCTTTATTATAGTTATTGGGTCTGGAGTTCTGAAGTTGATAGCATGACAATAAAAAGATTTAAAGTCATGCTATCAACTTGTTGATAGTATGACTGAAAAACACAAGAATGCGAAATAGTAAACTACGAGCCATAATAAGCTCTCAACTTTTAAAAAGTAAAAAATTCAAACTATTTCCTTTTTTTTTCTTAATTTTATGTTGTTTAAAATAATAAATTTAGAATTGATTTTATGTTTCAGGAATATTTTGAAAATATACAAAGAGATTACCTTTCTGATAGCGACAGCTCAGAACATTCATACAGAACTTATTTGCAAAATCTGCTAAGCCGCTTTGTAACTGAAAAGACAAATCGCGAGTTGATTATAAAACACGAGCCAACAGCACATTCCACAAAAAGCCGTCCGGATTTCAAAGTTACTACGACTTTTCAACTTACGATTGGTTTAATCGAAACAAAAAAAATTGGAACTGAGCTTAGCAAGCTCCTTAGTTCCGAACAATTAGAACGATACAATGAGCTTTCGGAAAATATTATTTTAACCGATTACCTCTCCTTTTTCCTCTTGATAAATGGTGAAATTGTTTTTGATGCAACACTTTTTTCAGAATATCAATTAGAAAAAAAACGCTTTAAAATTGAAAAATCAAGAATTGAGGAAATGTCGAAACTATTTCAGCAATTCTTTGAATCAGAGCCGGCACCAATTTTTACAACAAATGATTTAGCAGTTAAGCTATCACGAAAAGCAAGGTTTTTAAATGAATTTGCATTTCAGGAGTTGGAAAATACTGATGACGAAATGAATTTGCTTTATTCCATTTATGGAGCTTTTAAAGAATCGCTTTTGCCACTTATGGATAAAAAATATTTCGCTGATATTTACGCTCAAACCATTGCTTACGGGCTTTTCCTTGCTGCCTTAAATACAAACGCACCCAGAACTGAACTAAACAAAGTAACTTCATATTCTCTTATTCCAAGTAATTTTCCATTAATCAAGGATTTATTTCACCGACTTGATGATTTTCCGACTGATGTTGTCTGGGCAGTTGATGAAGTTATAAGTGTGCTTAAAGCAGTGGATTTTTTTGCTATCAAGCAGGAATTTGCTAAATACCGCAGTGCTGAAAATGGCTTTAACGACCCGTTCGTTTATTTTTATGAAGATTTTCTTAAAGAGTACGATAAAACTCAAAGAGAAATTAGAGGAGTTTACTACACTCCGGAGCCGGTCGTTTCTTTTATCGTTCGTTCAGTTGAGGAAATACTCAAAGAAAAATTTTTACTGCACGATGGTTTTCTTGATAAGCGGGTAACAGTTTTGGATTTTGCCTGCGGAACAGGAACTTTTTTACTGCACGTTTTCAAACTTGCATTGGAGAGCTGCTCCAAGTATGGCGACAAGGTGCTTGCAAACCGTTTGCTGAACGAGAGTATGCTGAATAATTTCTATGGTTTTGAACTGCTTGTTGCTCCTTATATCGTTGCAAATCTTAAAATTTCAGAATATTTAAAAGAGCTGGGCTACTCAATAGATAAAGATAAAAGAATCAATATTTTACTGACAAATACACTGACGCATCAGGAAGCACAGACTATTCCCGGTATGCCAATTCTTTCAAAAGAAGGAAGGGAAGCCAACCGAATAAAAGACAAAGACATTTTGGTAATTATCGGCAATCCTCCGTATTCTGGCCATTCTGCAAATAAAGGCGACTGGATAAGCAAGGAATTAAGTGAATACTATAAAGTAGATGGGGTTGCTTTAGATGAAAAAAATCCGAAATGGCTCCAAGACGACTACGTTAAATTTATACGTTTTGCTCAGTGGAAAATGGATAGAGTTGAGCGTGGCATAGTTGGAATTATTTCGAATCACAGCTTTTTGGATAATCCTACTTTTCGTGGTATGAGGCAATCTCTGATGAATTCCTTCGATGAAATTTTTATTTTAGACCTGCACGGAAACGTAAAGAAAAAAGAAACTGCACCAGACGGCTCGAAAGATGAAAATGTTTTCGATATTCAGCAGGGAACAACAATTTCCATTTTCCTCAAAAAGAACAGAGAAGTCAAAAATTGCAAGGTTTTTCATTTAGATTGCTTTGGGAAAAGACAGCAAAAATATATGGAACTGAACGATTCTATTTTAAGCAAAGCAAAATGGGACGCAATCAAACCCAGTTCGCCATTTTATCTGTTCAAACCAAGAAGCGAAAAACTTTTAAATAAATACAATGAAGGCATTTCTTTAAATGAGATTTTCAAGCAATACAGCGTTGGCATTGTAACATCAAGAGATGAGTTCGTTATTGACACAAATTTAGACAGATTGAAAAAAAGAATAAACGAATTTAGAGATTTGAAGATTCCCAATGAAGACATTACAAATAAATACAATTTAAAAAATAATTCCAAATTCGATTTGACGAACAGCAGAAGGCTAGTAAGTTCTTATGCAAAACAGGAATTGGAAAGCAAGTTTATTAAAATCGCATACCGTCCTTTTGATTATCGCTTCATTTTCTATGATGATAAATTAATTGAACGAATGAGAAAAGCAATTATGCTAAATATGCAGGAAGAAAATATTAGCTTAATAAGTTCACGAATTGTAAAATATATGTCATTTCATCAGTGTTTTATTTCAAATTCACTTCACGATGCTGCATTACTTGCCGCTAATACAGCATCAAGCTCATATTCTTTTCCTCTTTATCTTCTTGCAAATGGAGCTGAGCAAATTTTCTTTCAGGCAAATGAGCAGGAAATTGCTTATTACTCTCAGGCAGAAAATGGTAAACTATTTGATTATAAATTGAATAAAACTGCAAATCTGAAAGATTCGTTTTTAGAATTATTCTCAAAAAAATATAATAATACATACTCACCAGAGCAAATCCTCGGTTATATTTATGCAATTTTGCACAGCCCAACATTTAGAACGAAATACATTGATTTTCTAAGGATTGATTTCCCGCGAATTCAGTTTATTGACGATGAGCAAATGTTTGCAAATCTTTCTAAAATAGGAACTGAACTTATTCAACATCACTTATTACAAATAGAAAATAAGGAAAGTATCAGCAATTTTTCTGGCGATGGCAATAATTTCAAAGTAGAAAAAGTAGAATATAGTAAAGAAAAGCTTTGGTTCAATAAGCAGAGATATTTTGATAATGTTCCTGAAAATATTTGGAATTTCCAGATTGGCGGCTATAAAGTATTGGACAAATGGCTAAAGGAAAGGAAGAAAATCGGATTTCCGCTTGAAAGCACCGACATTATTCATTTATTGAATGTAATTGATATAATTGGCAATACAATCGGAGTAATGGAAAACATAGATTGCTTAACATCAGATTGGATTTAGATAATTTGCCTGAATAATTCATCTGATGACTGGGAAGTCATCAGATGAATAGATTCTACCAACTTGCATCCATTGATACACTAAAAGTGTCATTCTGAACCCCACGATAAAGGAAGACCTTTATTTTTTGAAAACAATACTTATCAAAAAAAAGCAAAACGAACAACAAGTTGATAGTATGGCTAAAATGATTATAAAAGTCATACTATAAACTTGTTGAGCGTATGACTTTTATATAAGTATTAGCAATATCAGAACTCCTGATGCCTCGTAGTTTGGTATTTCGCATTTTTTATAATATGAAGTAAATTTCAACATCAGAACTCCTGATGCCTCGTAGTTTGGTATTTCGCAATCTTGTCATTCTGAACGAAGTGAAGAATCTCACAACTAATTGCTACCACAGAACTTGAGATTCTTCACTTCGTTCAGAATGACAACTTTTCAGGGTAATTTGCGCAATTGTTATTTACGAAGCAAATCTCCTAACTCCTTTATTTTCGTTATGGGGTCTGGAGTTCTGACCTTATATCAAATCAATCCAAATAATGTTATTACTTCATTTTTGGGTACTGAATCTCAAATAGCAAATTATTTCGTTTAGTTAAACATGGTATATTTATTCAAATTTGTTCCGTAGCTTAATATTCAAAATAATTTAAAAAAAATATTGTAAATTCAATAATTTTTCCTAAATTAAAGAATTAGGTATTTTATTATCTCAAAAAGTATTATGATAGTATTTTGGTTTCTCTTAAATAAATTATCAATTAACTTGCAGATGAAATTATACTTATACATTTAGCATCAGACATTTGCTGTTTTTCTTGCTTGAAATAACTTATTAATGTATTGATAAAATAAGTAACTTTCTTTTATTTTTGTGTTAATTAATTAAGTTGATTTTGATATAAAATAATATGTTATAAATAAATTAAAGGAATTAGAAATGCGTTACTATGTATTATTATTATTATTATTGATTTCATTCAATTTGCAATCTCAAACAAGAGAAGATTATATATTAACTTCTCCATTAAATAACGATACTATTTGTCCGGGGGCTAACATCACGCTAACAGCAACCGCAAGCGGACACTTTTTATCCGGAAATATATTTTATGCAGAACTCTCTGATGTAAATGGAGAATTTACTATACCGGATACTGTCGGCTCGTTAGCATACTCGAATATTGAACCACAAATAATTCAGGTGAACATTCCAATCACAATTCCACGAGTTTATACTTACGGAACGCTTTACAGGTTAAGAGTTGTTAGCAGTGAACCAGAATTAGTAGGAACTGACAATGGATTTGATATAACTATAGACAATTTTCCCTTAATTACAGTCAGTGGCAATCCTTATGCTTGTTTAGGCGATACTGTTGTATATTCTGCAAGTGCCTCAACTGAGTTTTTACTTTGGACGGTAAGCGGTGGACAAATAGTAGGAGTTGCAAACGGACAAAATGTCTCTGTTTATTGGAATAGCACGGGTAATCACAATATTACATTGTCTTATGAAACTTTGCTTGGTTGTGCAAGTTCAGCATATCTTGACGTTGAGGTTTCTACCAAACCAACCGCATTAATCGTTGGTCAGGAAGTTGTTTGTGTAAATGATGAAAAAGTGTATTTTGCAGCAGACAATAGCTCAACCGATTACTCCTGGACTGTTGTAGGTGGTAATATTATTAGTGGAGTTGGCACCGACTCAATTACAATCAACTGGATTATAGCTGGAGAAGCTAAAATTATACTTAATCAAGGTAATAATGGTTGCATAGCAACAGATACTTTATTGATTGATGTTGCCTCATATCCGTACCCGGAAATAGATGGGAAAGAAATTGTTTGTGAAAATTCCATTGAAATTTACAAAACTCACGGCGAAGGTTTAAGCTTTCTTTGGACTGTTGAAGGAGGAACTATAATTGATTCAGAAATTGATTCTACAGTTTCTGTTTTTTGGGAAAATCCCGGAACTGGCAAAATATCTATACAGCAAATAAATTATGCTTCCTGCACAAGTATCAAAACACTGAATATTATCATAGAAAGAAAACCGAATCCCAGTATAATTGGAGAAAGCAATGTATGCTATAACAATTACCAAATTTATAAAACCCCTGCTAATAGCAATACAAACGTATGGTTAGTGCAAGGTGGTGAGATTACTAACCACATTTCTGATAATGAAATTGAGATTTTCTGGAATGGTGGGGAGGAAGGTCTTGTTACTCTTATTCAGACAAACCCTACCGGCTGCAAAGATACAGTAAGAAGAGATATTATAATTAATCCACTACCAACCCCAGCCATTTACGGAGATTCGTATTTTTGTCAGTATTCTACTGCTGTGTACTCTGCTTCTCCTATTGCAGGATATAATAACAAATGGACTGTTCAGGGGGGTGAAATTATTGAGCAAATAAGTTCAGACACAGTTGTTGTTAGATGGAACGATTTCCAAAATACTTCAATTATGTTAACTCAAACTACTATTAGTGGTTGTGCTGATTCCTTGCTATTACCGGTTAGCATTGTCGCACTTCCAGATGTTACAATAAATGGCGAGCTAACTGCTTGCGCCCAACTGCTTACAACCTATTCTACTACCAGTGAAACAGCTGATATAAACTGGGAAGTAACAGGAGGCACAATTGATGGCGCGACTGATTATTCAGAAGTTAAAGTTATTTGGGATGATATAAGTGAAGGCACATTGAAATTAAAAAAAGTAGCTTTTTCTCTCGGTTGCACTGATTCAAGTTCAATTACTGTGCAAATCAATCCTAAACCAGAAACTCCTGTAATAACTCGGGAAGGTGATTCCCTTAAATCTAGCTTCGTTATTGGAAATCAATGGTATTTCGGTTTTGATGAGCAAACTCCAATAACTAATGCAACATCACAGTATTACACACCTTTTGAAACAGGTTACTACTCAGTAAAATTTACTGATGAAAATGGCTGTATTTCTAACTTATCTGAATTGTTCTACTTCGAGATTTCAAGCGTTGATGATATTATAAACAATTCAAATATTGCTGTTTATCCTAATCCTGCAAAAAATAAAATTAATATTCTGGCTAACCAAGATTATAATAATGCTCAAATTTCAATATTCAATATATTAGGCGAAACAATTTTTTCGACAAATGAAGTTGATTTGCTCAAAGACAATGTATTTTCTATTGAATTGAATAACTGCCCCAAAGGTAATTATTTCATTCAAATTAAACAAAAGGATATTATTTACAATAATAAAGTAGTAATAGAATAATTCTATTTTTTTTAAAATTGAACTTTCGGAAAGAACATCTTTCCGAAAGTTATTTTTATTTATAGTGCTAATTCAGAACTCCTGATACCTCGTAGTTTGCTATTTCGCAGTCTTGTCATTTCGAACCCCCTGATAAAGAAAGTGCTTTATTATAATGGAGATGACATAAAGTTTAGAAAGATTAGAAGGTTTAGAAAGTTTAGATTTTTTAACTTTCGGAAAGTTGGGAAACTTTACGAAAGTATTTTCTTCTAACTTTGCGAAAGTTTCTTAACTTTCGTAAAGTTTGGGTGTTAAAAAGCAAAGATGTCATTGGTAAAGTGCTTTATTATAATGGAGATGACATAAAGTTTAGAAAGATTAGAAGGTTTAGAAAGTTTAGATTTTTTAACTTTCGGAAAGTTGGGAAACTTTACGAAAGTATTTTCTTCTAACTTTGCGAAAGTTTCTTAACTTTCGTAAAGTTTGGGTGTTAAAAAGCAAAGATGTCATTGGTAAAGTGCTTTATTATAATGGAGATGACATAAAGTTTAGAAAGATTAGAAGGTTTAGAAAGTTTAGATTTTTTAACTTTCGGAAAGTTGGGAAACTTTACGAAAGTATTTTCTTCTAACTTTGCGAAAGTTTCTTAACTTTCGTAAAGTTTGGGTGTTAAAAAGCAAAGATGTCATTGGTAACCCCCCCAAAAAAAATGAGAATTTTTTTTAAATGGAAATGACATAAGAAAAAGTATAATTCTGACAGATGTCAGAATCCATCTTAAAAATAGTTTTATTGGTTATTCGTCATTAGTTATTCGTCATTAGTATTTTTACTAATAACTAATAACCAATGACTAATGACTAAAAAGCAAGACATTTGCTGACATACGCCAGAATGACATCGCTGCTTTTAACGACCGAAAATTTGCGAAAGCTGAAAATCTAAACTATCTAAACCATCTAAACCATATAGCTCCTACTACAAGAAAGTAGTTCAGTGTTTACAACTTCACCGATGCAACTATGTTTATGTCGGTGTCTGATGGGAGTTCAGTGTAGCTGATTACACTGACCATTGGGAATTGATTGTGAATCATTCTGTAGAAATAAGGTCTGATTTGAGCGGAACAGATGATAATCGGCAGGTAACCTGCTATAGTAGCATCGTCAATTGCCTCAGAAATACTCTTTTGTATTCCTCTAATCACTTCAATTGATAAACCAAGCGTAGGACTTATGCTCGCCTGCGAACTTGTCTGGAGCGAGGTAGTCATCGTTTGTTCAAGTTGCTGTTCAACAGAAATAGCGTGAATTACCCCGTTTGAATCCTGATACATTTTCTTAATCGTTTCAGAAAGATTATGGCGGACATATTCGGTAAGAACGTCAACGTTTTTCGTTACTTTAACGTATTCGAGTAGCGATTCAATTATAATAGCAAGATCGCGTATGGGGATACCCTCTTTTAAAAGATTTTGGAGTACTTTCTGTAAAATAGAAATATGCAGATTGTCGGGCGTAACCTCTTCAACAAGAGAAGGATAATCCGTTTTTAAATTCTCAACAAGCTGCTTAACGTCTTGTCGCGTAAGCAGACGGTCAGAATTTCTGCGGAGCAGTTCAGTGAGATGAGTAGTAAGCACAGTAGCAGCTTCAACAACGGTATAGCCCAAAATTTCTGCATTTTCTCTTTCACCAAAAGTAACCCAGGTAGCCGGCAGCCCGAATACAGGCTCAGTTACTTTAATTCCACCTATTTCGCCTTCAGCAGTTCCCGGATTCATAGCAAGCAGCATATTAGGATGAAGCACATTTCTTGCAATTTCATTGCCTCGTATGCGGATAACATATTCCTCCGGTTCATTCTGCAAATTATCGCGGACGCGAACAGGTGGCAATATGATTCCAAGTTCTATTGCGAGCTGCCGCCTTACGTTTGTTATGCGTTTGAAAACATCGCCCCCCTGAGATTCATCAACGAGCGAAATCAAACTGTAACCGAGTTCAATTTCAACAGGGTCAACCCTAAGCAGTTCTTCAACCGGCTGCTCCTCCGGTTTCTTTTCTTTTGTAAGTTCAGCCATTTCGACTTCCTGCTCCATCGCTTCCGCTTTTTTTATAGATTTATTTCTAAGATATGATATAGTTCCTGTTACTGATGCAAGCAGTAAGAAAGGAAAAGCAGGGAAACCGGGAATAAGAGCAAAAGCAAGCATTGCTGCCGAGGCAATGCCTAATGCTCGTGGCTTTGAACTAAATTGCTTCACTAATTCAACGTCCAACTTGTCTGCCGAAGCAGAACGGGTTACAACGAGACCTGCAGCAACAGAAATTAGTAGTGAAGGAATTTGTGAAACCAAACCATCGCCGATAGTTAATATTGTATAAAGTGAAATAGATTCAGTGAAATCCATTCCACGCTGAGCTATTCCAATAGTAAATCCACCGAGAATATTTATTGCAGTAATAATAAGTCCGGCTATGGCATCACCACGAATGAACTTGGCAGCACCATCCATAGCTCCGTAAAAATCCGATTCCTTCGTTAAACTTTCGCGTCTGTTTTTAGCTGTTATTTCGTCAATGTAACCGGCATTTAAATCAGCATCAATACTCATTTGCTTGCCCGGCAATGCGTCCAAAGTAAAGCGGGCTGCCACTTCGGCAATTCTTGTAGAACCCTTGATAACTACAATAAAATTAATTACTAAAAGGATTAAAAATATAATAATACCGACAACGTAATTTCCTTTAATAACAAAAGTACCGAATGCCTGAATAATCTCACCTGCTTCGGCTTCACCCAAAATTAAACGGGTAGAAGCAACGTTCAGTCCCAGACGGAACATCGTAGTTAGCAGCAATATAGTAGGAAACGAAGAAAAATCAAGCGGTGTTGTTAAATATATTGATACAATAATAATCAACACTGAAATAGAAAGGTTTAAAGCTAAAAGAACATCAAGAAGGAATGGCGGCAAAGGCAATACCAAAAGTCCCAGAATCATTAAGATACCACCAGCGAGTATTAATTCCGGACTTTTTGCCAGATAAGGTGCAATTCTACTCCATAAAGAAGTAGTAGCAACGTTACCCGTTAAAGCCATTTGTTGTCTTTTAGCCATTTATAAAATTATGCCCTTCTTTTCAAATTATAGACGAAAGCAAGAATCTGAGCAACTGCTTTGAACAATTCTTCAGGAATTTCCTGCTCAATTTCAACAGAATAGAACAAAGCACGTGCCAAAGGTGGCTGTTCTACAATAGGAACATCATTTTTTTGTGCAATTTCTCTGATTTGCAAAGCCAAAAAATCTGCACCTTTTGCAACTACTCTGGGTGCCGACATCGTCCCTTGCTTATACATCAGTGCGACAGCAAAATGCGTAGGGTTTGTGATTACTACATCTGCCTGCTTAACATTTTTCAGCATCAATCTTCTAATTCGCCCTCTCATCAAAGCACGAATCCTTGCCTTAACCTTTGGGTCTCCTTCTGCTTGCTTACCTTCTTCTTTGACTTCCTGCTTTGTCATTTTCATATCTTCTTTGAAGCGATATCGTTGATAAAAGAAATCAGCAGCAGCTATTAGAATATATATTACTCCTACTTTTAGAATGAGCTCAAAACTCATATCAACTATGAAATTTGCAATATCTCCAAAGGGCACCTCTACCAAGGTAATCATCTTTTCGGCTTTGCTTTCAAGGACATCATAAACAACGTATCCTATAATAAGTAGTTTTGCTATACCTTTTGCCAATTCAAACAGTGAACGACCAGAGAAGAAAATTCTTTTCATCCCACTGAAAGGATTAAAGATTTGCTTGAAATTCAGACCTTTAGTAAATTTTTCAGTTGCTATTTTTAATCCAACCTGGCTTATTTCAGAAACAAAAATAATTGCAAAAATAGTTAAAAGCACTGGCAAAAGAATTTGAGCTATTATTACGATAACTTCGAAAAAATAATGAGAAAGATTTTGTTCGGTAACGACTATGCTTGTAGAATTGCTGAAAATATATTTCATAAAATGTTGTAAATCAGCAAACATCTTATTTCCAAAAATAAAAATAGCAGAGCCACCAACGAGCAGAACTGCTGCTGTTGTAACGTCCATACTTTTAGAAACCTGACCGCGATTACGGGCTTCATTTAGTCGTTTCGCAGTCGCATTCTCAGTTTTTTCTTGACCGTCTTTATTTTCTGCCATTCTTCTTCAAATTTATGGAACCCTTGCTGGGTTGAGTGTCATAATAAATTTCATTAATTCTGTTTCAACACTTTGTAAAGAGTATTTTGTAACCATAACAAATAAAGGAATTGATGCCATCAGCACCAAAATTCCTATTATAATTTTTAGTTGAAAACTCAAAACAAATATATTTGTTTGAGGTGCAACACGAGCCATAAGCACCAGCCCCAGATTTGCTAAAAATAAGGAAACAAGCACAGGTGCTGCTATTTTTATTCCGATAATCAGTACTGAAGTTGCTACCCTAATAAGCATTGTAACCGAAGATTCTGTTATTTCAAAATAAGTTACAGGAACTGCCCGCACACTTGCAAAAAGGGATTCGATTAAAAAATGATGACCATTTATAAATAAAAATATCATTAACGTAACTAAATCTTTGATTTCGCCGACAAGCGTTGGGGTATCTTCCATAGAAAACATAATACCAGTTTGATAACCCATTTCAAAATCTATTATACCACCTGCAAATCTTGCAGCCCAAAAAACAGTATTTGCAACAAAGCCAATAGCTGCCCCTACCAAAAATTCTTTAAGAACTAAAAGAACTAAATACCATAAATGAAAATCAATTACGGTTTGCTCATCCCAAAATGCACTTGTAAACATAGTTGCAAGTATTACAGCTAACATTACTTTCAATTTATTTGGAATCGCAGTTTGACGAAAAAACGGTGCAGACGCAAACATTCCAAGAATTCTAATAAAAATCAGAATTCCTACTATGAATTTTCCAGTCAGAATATTTATCGTTGCATCGTCAAGCATCTTTTTAATTGTTAATTGTTAATTATTAATTGTTATTCTTTGTCTTGTTATTTTGAACCCCACGATAAAGGAAGACCTTTATTTAAAAGGAGATGTGATATTTTTACACGGTCATTCTGAACGAAGTGAAGAATCCAGAAAAATATCTTTATGCCACTGTTATCTGGATTCTTCACTTCGTTCCTAATGAACAACTTCGGATTTTTTAACACGTAACTATATGTATTGCATATAATTATAATGAATTAATGTGTAAGAGGAAGTCATCGGATGACTGGCAGTCATCCGATGACTAAAAAGTTCATTTTCTCAAAAGTAAACGTCTTCGTTTATATTCGCCTCAGAATGACCGAAAAAAGTAAAGATGTCATTGGTAACGAAGTGAGGAATCTCAAACTCCTAATGAACAACTTCGGATTTTTTAACACGTAACTATATGTATTGCATATAATTATAATGAATTAATGTGTAAGAGGAAGTCATCGGATGACTGGCAGTCATCCGATGACTAAAAAGTTCATTTTCTCAAAAGTAAACGTCTTCGTTTATATTCGCCTCAGAATGACCAACAAGCAAAGATGTCATTTGTAACGTAGTAAAAATTAGCGATATTCATTACACCATCTTTAAAACGTTCTGCTATTCAACCTATCCCGTTAGGGATATGATATTTGTAACAATGTTTTTTTGGGGTGCCTTTTTATTCCGTAGGAATTAAATATTTAGTTGCTTTTTTATATATAATCCCTACGGGATAAGCGCAGTAAAGGGTTCTTTCTGTTACAAATATATAATTCCTAAGGAATAAATTTCAAAGACACAAAATTATTATCTAAACTTACGTATTCCCCCTAAC
>CAZCLJ010000119.1:0-12911 GCA_964499465.1 uncultured Hyphomicrobiales bacterium | reverse complement strand
ATGACCGTCTTGGCAATGTAAGAACAGTATTGCGTAAAGATGGAACTGCTGGAACGCCGGTTAAACAGTTCTTCTATACTCCGTTTGGTTCTGTAATTCCTTTATTAAGAAATGTAAATCGCACCAAATTCATCGGGAAGGAAAAAGATAAAGAAAGCAACTACGCTGACCACGGCGTAAGAAAGTACGACGATGAAATTGGTAGGTTTACCAGCATAGACCCGCTGTGGGAGAAGTATTATTCGCTCACACCGTATCAGTATGCAGGAAATAATCCAGTGAGCTTTTTGGATCCGACAGGTTTAGCTATTTATTATAACAGACAAGGAGAGTTTGCTAATGATGGAGTAGATGATGGCTTAAGATATGCTCTTAATGATGATGCAAACGCAAATGATTTTCAAGATGAAAAAGGCAATTATGATTTTCAAGCATTAAAACAAAATAGTTTTATAATGCCTTCTGATATTGTTATTGCTGGTTTTATGAATGAAATTTATAGAAATACTGTTCATCCTGGTTTATCTCATGCAGAAGGTGCTGGTGTTGAAAAAATGACTGTAAAAGATGGACAAGTTGTTAGTGAATGGATATTAGGTGGCTGGACATCAGAAAAACCTCAAAGAACTGATGCACAAGGTGACGCTAGTGAATTTGTAAAAGAAGCAGTTAGCAAAGCAGGTGGTTGGCATAATGTTTCATATACATTACATACACATCCTTTTCAATCAACTGGTTCAATTATGCCATCAAATTCAGAAATTTTGGGTGGCGATATACAAACAGCAAGAAATAAAGGTGTTCCAGGCATTGCTGCTAATAATAAAGGCGCTGTTTTTTATAATGGAGCCGGTCAAACTGCTCATATACCAATATCTGTATTTATAGGAATACAAAATGCTATTAAACAAACAACAAAATAAAATGGAAAAACATAAAATATTAATTATTGCATTTATAATAATTATTTTAAATATTATAAATTTAAATGCAAAAGATATTCTTTCTGAATATATTTCTGATAACTATTGGTATCGAAATCCAAACGAGTATATAATTATTAATGATACTAATTATTTCATTCTTGATAGTGTGATTGAATATAAAGATGAGTTTCCTGATATAATTATAGCTAATAGTAATTTTGATAGCATACCGATTAAAAGTAATAATTTAAAGAAAATACAAGGTATTCAAATTCTTAATCATAATATTGATAAATTGCCTAAATTTTTAGAATTTTTATCTCGTAATTGTTCAATAAAAGTTATAACTTTAGCGTATATGAATTTTACAATATTACCGAAAGAGATTGCCTTTTTTAACCAATTAGATTTTATTGATTTACAGCATATAAATGAATTTAAAATCTGTTTTAGTTTACCCAAAACACTAACTCTTTTTAGAACCATAGAATCAAATTTGTTATCATTTCCAGATGATATTCAGAATTGCACATTGTTAAAGGAAATAGCATTGGTTGACTCAATTAAGAAGTTGCCTGTTAATATTGAAAGGATTACTAAACTTGAAAAATTTGGTATGAGTTTCAATGGATTACTGGATGCAAACTTATTTGATTTTAATTCATTTTGTAAATTAAAAGATTTACAAAGTTTAAAAGATTTATATATAAGTGGTGTAGATTTCAGAAATTCTGGAATTCCAGATTGCATTTTCAAATTAGTAACTCTTAAAACACTTTATTTAAATTATTGCAAAATTAGTAATATTAATAAAAATATCTTAAATTTAAAAAATCTCAAAGATTTAAGTATAGATTACACTGAGTTAAATGAATTTCCTATGATTTTGATAGAAATAGAAAATTTAGAATTTATAAGTATTGTCGAGAATAAAATTGAGAATTTTGAGTACATTGGAACTTGTAAACCAACTAAATTAAGAGAAATAAATTTTAGGGATAATCCATTAACAAGCAAAGCAAAAGAAAATATTAAAAAGTATTTTCAAGGAATAGAAGTAGCTTTTTAACAAATACATTCTATCCAATAGAATTTATTTAAGCAAAAAAGCAATGTAATATATGAATTAATTTTCTCGACTTACCAAGCCTCTCCGACTTGGTAAGTCATTCTTAAGGGCACGGTGTCCGCAAATACTAAGCTCAACTCTTCCAAACTTTCCGAAAGGTTGGGAAACTTTCGCAAAGTGAGAAGAATGCAATAAAAGAGCAGATGGACTCCACTTTCCCAAGTGGAGTCCATCTATATTTCAAACGCAAAGTAGGAAGAATGCAATGTTCTTTATCCCGCCAGGGATTGAATTATTGTAGTAATGGATTTCTTTTTTCTTTTCTTATCCCGCTAGGGATTAAATTATTGTAGCATAAAATATAATCCCTGGCGGGATAAGTACCAATGCGGGCTTTTGATTTCTACAATAATATAATCCCTTGCGGGATAGAAGAATTTTTCCCGCGTGCTTATTATCTTTTAGGTTGGAATAATGAACAATTTGCCGTATATTACGGTCAGGAATATCCCACATCTTCATGTGAAATTGGTTGTGTAGGCGGTGGGGCAGCAAATATAACAAGCACTGGACCAAGGACGGTGCTGATGTGGAATGCAGAATACAATACTTACGGAAATGGTTCGAATATTAATCTGACTTATAAGTATAATTCTGATGGAACGTGGAAAAAATATTACAATATCAATGACCGTCTTGGCAATGTAAGAACAGTATTGCGTAAAGATGGAACTGCTGGAACAGTTGTTAAACAGTTCTTCTATACTCCGTTTGGTTCTGTAATTCCTTTATTGGGAAATGTTAACCGCACCAAATTCATCGGAAAGGAAAAAGATAAAGAAAGCAACTACGGTGATTTTGGTGTAAGAAAGTATGATGACGAAATAGGAAGGTTTACCAGTATTGATCCTTTGTGGGAGCTGGATTATTCTTGGACACCTTATCATTACAGCTACAATAATCCAATACTGTTTACAGATGGTAATGGAATGCAACCTGGAGTTCTTACACAAACAATAAAAGATGTATCTAAATTAATTGGTCCAGCGGCTGTTGCTATTGGAACTAATCCACAAGTGCAAAAAGCAGCCGAAAAATCATTAGATTATATTAAAGAAAAAGTTAATCAATTAGATAATTTTTTATCTAACGGTGGTTATGAAAATTCTGAAAATTATCCATCTGAAAATATAATACAAACCGATGCAACGTCGGTATCTCCGCAAGACCCGATTATTTTAAAAGATGGAGAAGGAAATACAAATCCATACGAAGGAGCTGTTGATAAACCAGTAACAGTTGTAGATCCAGCTGGAAATGCAATTCCAGTCGGCAAAGGGGAACAGATTAAAACTTCACCAAATGGAAAGTGGGTTGATGTAAAAGATAGTGAAGGTAATCCAACAGGTAAAAGAATCGATCAAGGTCATAAACCTGGTCCTAAACATCCAGATCCAAAAGGTTGGGAACCTCATGGTCATGTTCCTGGAGTTACAAATCCAGACGGTACACCTTGGCTTCCGATAAGAAATGTTTCACAGCCAAAATAATATAGGAGTAATTATGAATTTGACTTATGGTGATAATGCGAAAATAAAGAGTAATGCTGATGAGAAGTATAAACCAGGCGAATTAGTATCAATTTGTATGATTGATAAAATAGATACATTAGCAGCTTCTTTATCATTTAAGAGGAAAATAAATACTGTTATTTATACAGTGGAATACTGCGATGGAAGTTCAATAGCAGTACCAGAAGACTTGATAGAAGAAACTGATGAAACATAAATAATTGATATTGTTAAGTTAACCTGAATTAATCATCCTTTGACATGAAAGTCATCGGATAGCTTGTAGACTTCAAATAAAGCAATATAATATATGATTTATCTTTAATCCGACTTACCAAGCCACCCCGGTTTGGTAAGTCATTCTTAACAAAACGGCGTACACAAATACGATGTTGTCTGAACCTTGATTAGAAGGATTATAGGATTATTTGATTAATAGCATTGTAAAAAAAAATAACAAATGAACAATCAAGTAATCGGTTAATCAAGAAAATCAAGGTTCAGACATTAACCGCACCAAATTCATCGGGAAGGAAAAAGATAAAGAAAGCAACTACGCCGACCACGGTGTCCGCAAATATGACGATGAAATAGGTAGGTTTACCAGCATAGACCCGCTGTGGGAGAAGTATTATTCGCTCACACCGTATCAGTATGCAGGGAATAACCCAGTGAGTTCAATTGATAGCGATGGAAAAGTAATTAATTGGGCAGCTGCTTTTGCAGGTGGGCTTATTGGTGCAGGTTTTGAATATGCTAATCAAGCTATTGATAATTTTCAGAAATCAAATGAACCTAATTTGCTTAACAAGATTATTGATTCTGGTACTAAAAATATAAATAAAGAAAAAATTGGGATATCAGCTGGAACAGGGTTTTTAAGTGGTTTGACTCTTGGGGCTTCTACACTTTTAGGTGTTTCTGCTAATGCTGGTTTAAATTTAGCAGAAGACTATTCAAAAAAAGCTCTTATTGATAAAAAAGAATTTACTTTGAGTGATGTAGGTAAATCATTATTATCAACAGGATTGGGTGAAATTGGAAATGGTATAGTAAAAAATATAAATCTTAAGTCTTCAGAAGGGAAAATACTCCAGAATGATTTAGATAGAGCTGAACGAATCTTTAATAAAAATCAAACAAATGGAAACAGAATAGCTGTAGAAAAAGCCAATATTAAAGTTAATCAATTAGGAGACATTCCTGGTACAATTGTTGGAGGTGCAGTAAAAACATCAACAGGTATGTTATTAGAAATAGATCATGGAGAATAAAATCAATGTTAGAATTCTTAAATAAGTATTTTTTTTATTTTAATAAAGATAATATAAAAAAATTTTTAAATATGGCTATTATTTCAAATATTCTTATTTATTGTCATACTCTACTTTGTTACTACAATTTATTTTTTACTAACATTAATAAAGATGACTTTTTCCAAGAAAATTATGATTTATTGGCACTACCTATGTTCAAACTTATTTTATTAGTTTATGATTTATATTTAATAAAAGAGTTCCTTCCGTTAATTATTAAAAAATATAAAGCAAAAGAACTAAATTATAAACCAATTGAAGTATATTTTTTTTCAACAATATTATGTTGGATGTTAATAATTTTTAATTTGATTTTTTTAATTGATTGGTTAAAAATTAGTATGGCAGGATATATTAAAGTATTCTTTTATAGTATATTTATGCTTTCTGTAGGTTTGTATTTCTATCGAAAAGTAGATAAATTATGGTTAAAAAAAGAGTAGTCTAATATTAATTCTTAATTTGTTGAAATATATGTTATTGTATTTTGCTTTAAGATAGAATATATCAATGTAAATAAAATATTTGATATATAGAACTAAATAGCATTTCCCGACTTTCCAAGTAACCTCGGCTTGGTAAGTCATTCTTAACGACACGGCGTTGTTGTCAGAACCTTGATTGTAAGGATTATAGGATTACTTGATTGCTTTTATAGAAAGGCGTTTTACCAGCATAGACCCGCTGTGGGTTTTGGGAAGATGTCCAACATCTCGAAGATGTTGGACATCTACCTTTCAAACTTTTGCAAAGTACAAAGATTGCAAAACTCTTTATCCCGCCAGGGATTGAATATTTGTAGCAATAAATTTCCACTTTTTTTATATTATCCCGCCAGGGATTAAATTATTGCAGCGTAAAATATAATCCCTGTCGGGATAAGTGCAGGTGCGGGTGTTTGATTTCTACAATAATATAATCCCTGTCGGGATAAAAGAATTTTTCCCACGCGCTTATTATCTTTTAGGTTGGAATAATGAACAATTTGCCGTATATTACGGTGCAGAATATGAACCAGCTACACAAACTATTGGTTGTGTTGGTGGTGGGACTGCAAATATAACAAGCGATGGACCAAGAACGGTTTTGATGTGGAATGCAGAATACAATACGTATGGGAATGGTTCGAATATTAATCTGACTTATAAGTATAATTCTGATGGAACGTGGAAAAAATATTACAATATCAATGACCGTCTTGGCAATGTAAGAACAGTATTGCGTAAAGATGGAACTGCTGGAACAGTTGTTAAACAGTTCTTCTATACTCCGTTTGGTTCTGTAATTCCATTATTGGGAAATGTGAACCGCACCAAATTCATCGGGAAGGAAAAAGACAAAGAAAGCAACTACGCCGACCATGGAGTAAGAAAGTACGATGATGAAATAGGGCGTTTTACCAGCATAGACCCGCTGTGGGAGAAGTATTATTCGCTCACCCCGTATCAGTATGCAGGTAATAACCCAGTGAGCTTTTTGGATGGGAATGGATTTGCGTACTACTATAGTTCTTTCGGCTTTTTAATTGGAACAGATGGTAACTCTGAAACTGAAAATGATAAGTATATAACAAATGGAAATATTTTTGATGAAGCTAAGAATTCAGGTAATTGGTCAAAAGCTCAGGAAAATTTAATTCCTTCAAAAGCAACAATTGAAGCAGTTAATAGTGAATTTGATTTAAATGACACTGAAAGTGAATATGTTGTAGCAGAAGGACAAAAGGGTGAACCATCAAAAGCAGTAAAAGGAACTATACCAGGAAAAGTTAATCCAACAGAAGTAATTAATGATTTAATTCAGAAAGGGGATAGTCCAAGAATACTGATTCACTCACATCAACCTTCAAATAAGCAACTTGGCATTGATTATAGTTGGGCTAATCAAAATGATATAAATGTAACGAATGCGAACAGAACTGCATTACAATTATCTAATAATGTTGCTAATGGAAATTTTTTACAACAAGGAATTATTATTAATAAAACTGCAAGTTTCGAACCTTATGGAACAATGATTTTTTATAATGCTCAAAGGCAAACTGGTAGCGTAGGTATGGATATAATAAACAAAATAGTAGGTATAGGTGAATAAAATGAGATTAATATTATATTTATATTGTTTATTTTTGTCTATGAACACAGAAACTTTAAAAGATTTGGATTTTGATAATGAAAAATTTATTATCACTGTCAGAAGCCAAGGCAAATTCGATACTATTAGTAATAAAACCCAATTAAAAGAAATTACTAATTATTTTATTACAATATTAGATACCAGCAGAAATAACTTAAATAATGTAGCAAGAATTATAAAAGATGTTAAATCACTTTATGTTTACTGTAATAATAAATATGATTTTAATTATTTTTTCGAACAAATATATAAATTTCAACCAGATTTATATAAACTGATTATTATAGACTTAAATGATACAATTGTTCCAATAAGTATTTCATTATTTAAACAATTAGGATTTTTAACTATCGAATCAGCTAAACCAATAAAACTACCAGATTATATTTTTTCAAGTGATAGCTTGATGTCTTTTGCTTCAAGTATAACTGACAAGGATTATAAAAGTAATTTTGATAAAGTTGATGATGTTAATATAGTTCAGGATAGCGTTTATCTGCCTAAAATTGTTATAAATCATAAATCATTAAGATATCTTGCATTTTATGGGCACGAAACACTAAATCTTGATAGTATATTTAATGTAACCACACAAATGCCAATACTTACAAATTTAATGTTTGATAAATGTAAAATTAATAAATTGCCAGATAGTATTTCACAATTTAGGAATAAAGTTAAAATTGAATTTATTGAGAATTGTTTAGATTCATTAAGTATTGAAAGGATAAAAAAAGCAACAGAAGGAATTGTAAAATTTTGGAAAAACTGTAATTAATATGAATAAACATCAGTTATAAGCCTCTTTTGCCTTGCAATTAGAATTAATTTCTGGTTGCAGGGCAAAAGACAAGGAAAGCAATTACGCAGACCACGGCGTCCGCAAATACGATGATGAAATCGGGCGTTTCACCAGCATAGACCCGCTGTGGGAGAAGTATTATTCGCTTACACCGTATCAGTATGCAGGAAATAATCCAGTGAGTTTTTTAGATGGGAACGGAAAGGATTATTATTTGGTCGGAACACCAGAGGAATGTGATAAAGCAATAGATGATTTAAATAATGAGATGTCAGGAGCCAATTTTAGTTACGGTTCAGACGGTAAATTAAACTTAGATAACAATTATATACCAAAAAATGCAATTGAAACTGAATTTTTAAGCAACATGAATGATTCACAAGTAGATGTTAATCTTTTTCTTGAAACAGCAGCAGCAGTGAGTATGAATGGTGAAAGTACTTATTTATTACCTGGTGCTTATGGTGGTGCTGATGTTAACAATTCAACAGGAAAAATTGATGCTAAAATGGCATTAAATATTGATTTTTCCAGAAGGCATAATGCAGTTGGTGGTACTTCTTCAGGTTTAAATATTGTTCATGAGATTCTTGAAGGCTTTTTTGGCGCTAAAAGTAATGGTGCTCATAGTTATACACGTGATATACAACAATCAATGCATAATAGAGTTATGGGTTTAGACCCAAGACAAAATGATGGTGTTACTTATGGTGAAGGCAGAAGCAGAGATCGACTTGTAAACTACTTTCAAGTTTCTGGCCCTAATGGCTCAACTCCATTGTTTAATAAAAATACTGGCTCTATTTTACCTTTAAAAATTCAACCAATTAGACCATCAAAATAGAGGGAGAAATGAAAATAATTAAGTATGTTATTATAATAATATTATTATTTATTTCTTTTTTTTCATTAACAAAAAGTGAAAAAAACAATACCTATTGGGTCTCTGAAATTGATAGTACAATTTTTTGTGATTACTATCTTTTAGTTCTTAATAGAACTGATTCTCTTGAATGTGAAAAAATAATAGTATCTAATAAAAATTATAAATTTGAAGAAAATGAAAATGATTATGCCACTATAACAGTTGGTTCATTTCTTAATGTATTATTGAAATTGAATGACTCACTAAAAACTGAAAGGTATAGTTTAAAATCAATAAGTAATAACAATTATAATGTTCAAGGTAAACCTGATAGCTTAATGCCTTTTACTTTTGGTTTTCCTCCATGTATGCAAATAATCTGGGAAAATGGTAGTTTTACTGATAATGTATACGTTTTTGATGATATTAAAGGGTTATATGTAAAAAAAGAATTGATAGCAAAATGATATTATATTAATTTGTGAATAGTGGAAGGATTTAATTCTTCCACTATTCTTATAAAGGAAAAAGACAAAGAAAGCAACTACGCCGACCACGGCGTCCGCAAATACGACGATGAAATAGGGCGTTTCACCAGCATAGACCCGCTGTGGGTGGTTTTGAAGTATGGAAAGATGGACTCCACTTTCCCAAGTGGAGTCCATCTACCTTTTAAACGCAAAGTAAAAGATTACAAAGTTCTTTATCCCGACAGGGATTGAATTATTGTAGTAATTAATTTCTGTTATTAAATTGTTATCCCGCCAGGGATTAAACTATTTTAGCGTAAAATATAATCCCTGTCGGGATAAGTACCAGTGCGGGCTTTTGATTTCTACAATAATATAATCCCTTGCGGGATAAAAGAATTTTTCCCACGCGCTTATTATCTTTTAGGTTGGAATAATGAACAATTTGCCGTATATTACGGTGCGGAATATGACGCAGCTACGCAATCAATTAATTGCGTTGGTGGTGGAACTGCAAATATATCAAGTCCTGGACCAAGAACGGTGCTGATGTGGAATGCAGAATACAATACTTACGGAAATGGTTCGAATATTAATCTGACTTATAAGTATAATTCTGATGGAACGTGGAAAAAATATTACAATATCAATGACCGTCTTGGCAATGTAAGAACAGTATTGCGTAAAGATGGAACTGCTGGAACAGTTGTTAAACAGTTCTTCTATACTCCGTTTGGTTCTGTAATTCCTTTATTTGGAAATGTAAACCGCACCAAATTCATCGGGAAGGAAAAAGATAAAGAAAGCAACTACGCAGACCACGGAGTCCGCAAATATGACGATGAGATAGGTAGGTTCACCAGCATAGACCCGCTGTGGGAATTGGATTATTCTTGGACACCTTATCATTACAGCTACAATAATCCAGTTATGTTTACAGATGGTAATGGAATGCAACCTGGAGTTCTTACACAAACAATAAAAGATGTATCTAAATTAATTGGTCCAGCGGCTGTTGCTATTGGAACTAATCCACAAGTGCAAAAAGCAGCCGAAAAATCATTAGATTATATTAAAGAAAAAGTTAATCAATTAGATAATTTTTTATCTAACGGTGGTTATGAAAATTCTGAAAATTATCCATCTGAAAATATAATACAAACCGATGCAACGTCGGTATCTCCGCAAGACCCGATTATTTTAAAAGATGGAGAAGGAAATACAAATCCATACGAAGGAGCTGTTGATAAACCAGTAACAGTTGTAGATCCAGCTGGAAATGCAATTCCAGTAGGCAAAGGTGAACAGATTAAAACTTCACCAAATGGTAAGTGGGTTGATGTAAAACAAGGAAAAGAATCAACTGGAAAGCAAATACATCCTGGACATCCACCAAGTGCTAAACATCCGGATGATTCAAGAGCTTGGAATCCTCATGCTCATGTACCAGGTGTAACCAACTCAGATGGAACTCCTTGGCTTCCAATAAGAAATGTTTCACAACCAAAATAATATTTTATTATGATTGATTATAATGATTTAGTTAAAATAAAAAATAATGCACCAGTTGAATATAAACCAGATGAAATTGGTGTAATATGCTTCGTCAACGAAATTGATTGTGAGTATTTATCAAATAAATATTCTCAATCTGAAGGTACTTTTTATTATTCTGTTGAATTTGACAATGGAGAAATTATTGAGATACCTGAAAGATTTCTTGATATTGTACATAAATGAAATTCTCAAACATTGTGAATTTATTTACATTTTTTATATCTTAAAAGACTTGAATTTGATAAACAATGTAATGAATTAATCCCGACTTACCAAGCCACCCCGACTTGGTAAGTCATTCTTAAAGACCACGGCGATGTTGTCTGAACCTTGATTAGATGGATTATAGGATTACTTGATTAATAACATTGTTAAAAAGTAACAAATAAACAAACAAGTAATCTGGTTAATCCAGAAAATCAAGGTTCAGACATTAACCGCACCAAATTCATCGGAAAGGAAAAAGACAAAGAAAGCAACTATGCCGACCACGGTGTCCGCAAATACGATGATGAAATCGGACGTTTCACCAGCATAGACCCGCTGTGGGAGAAGTATTATAGTTGGACTCCCTACCATTATTCTTTGAATAATCCTGTTAGTTTATTTGATAAAGAAGGTAAAGAAGGCATGCTTGCTTTAGTTGGAGCAATAATGGGAGGCGGAGGTGAATATCTTAGTCAAGTTGTAGATAATTTTAATAACTCAAAAGAGCAAAACTTTTTAGATAAATGTTGGGATGCTGGAACTAATAATATTGATGGTGCAGATATATTAATAGCAACTGGCGCCGGTGCTTTAACTGGTTTAACAAATGGCCTTAACTTAGTAGCTGGAATAGCAGCTAATGCTACTATCAATGTTGCTGAAGACCTTGCTAAAAGCAATGTCGGTTCAAAAAAATCAGAATATGGAGGAATAGATGCTTTAAAATCTGTTGGATCTTCTTTAGTAGGTGATGTAGCTGGTACTTTAACAAAAAAAGCAGCACAAGCAACTCCTGAAGGCGTTGCATTAAAGAATAAAGCAACAAAACTTGAAGCCAAAGCTGAAAAAAGTGGAAATTGGGGTTTAACACAACGAGCGGTTAAAGCAAGTAATAATGCAAACAATTTTGGTTCAAAAATTTCAATATTAACAGGTGGTGCAACGAGCAAAACTATAAATTATATGATGAATTTACAAAACAAACTTGAATCTAAATAAAGATATAAGAGTTTTATGAAAAAATTTATAAAAAAATATTTCTTTTTCTTGAAAAAAGAAAATCAAGAAAAGCCTGTTTGTATAATAATAATTTCAAACTATTTATTATTTCTTTTTCAAATTATAGGATATTATTATTTAGTATTTTGCATTTTAAGTTTACATGAATATAATACTATAAATTCTATACTATTCTTGTTTCCTTTAATTAAATCTTCAGCATTATGGGCTGAAATTAAATATTTTAAAGAATATTTTCCAACAATAATACAGAAATATAAAAGCAAAGATTTTAAATATGAAGAACTTGAAGTTTTCATTATATCAACTACTTTTATATATATTTTAATTATATTTAATTGGCTATTTGTTGTTGATAGGGAAATTTTAAAAGAAGTTGGTATTATAATGCCAGTTTTATTCTGTATTATTTTTAATTGTATGGGCTTATTTAATTATATAAGAAATAAACGAATTGCAAAAGAAAGAAGTAATAATTTTAACAATAAGAAAAATAGAAAAATGTAATAAGTATGAGACACAATGCTTATAAATTAAACATTTAAGTATTATTAAAAGTTGTTTCCGACTTACCAATCCACCCCGGCTTGGTAAGTCATTCTTAACGGCACGGAGTCCGCAAATACGAAGCTTTCCAAACTTAACGAAAGGTTAAGAAACTTTAGCAAAGTGGGAAGAATGCAATAAAAGAGCAGATGGACTCCACTTTCCCAAGTGGAGTCCATCTATATTTCATAAGCAAAGTAGGAAGAATGCAATGTCCTTTTTCCCGACAGGGATTAAATATTTGTAGCAGCGGATTTACCCTTTTTTTTATATTATCCCGATAGGGATTAAATTATTGTAGCGTAAAATATAATCCCTGTCGGGATAAGTGCAGTTGTGGACATTTGATTTCTACAATAATACAATCCCTGGCGGGATAAAAGAATTTTTCCCACGCGCTTATTATCTTTTAGGTTGGAATAATGA
>CAZCLJ010000118.1:3585-12921 GCA_964499465.1 uncultured Hyphomicrobiales bacterium | reverse complement strand
AATGACTAATGACTAATGACTAATGACTAATGACTAATGACCAATGACTAATGACCAATGACCAAAAACTAAAAACTATAAACTATAAACCAAAAACCGAAAACCAAAAACCGAAAACCATAAACTATAAACAATAAACTATAAACTATAAACCATAAACTATAAACCATAAACTATAAACTATAAACCATTAACCATTAACCATTAACTAATAAAGGAGTATAAAATGACAAATCAAGAGTTTTGGGATTTCTTTTGTGTAGGAGACACTAAAGATAAGTATGATGAAATATGTGAGTTCTTTTCAAAAGAATTAGATGATGATTTTCTTGAAAATTATGAGTATATGGCTATAATTTACAGTTTAATTGATGAACTATTTCAAAATAATGATTTTGAAAAAGCAATTGATTTTATTAAACTATTAGAGTCCAAACAACCAGTTATAACTGAAGAGTACTATGAAATATTATATAAATATGTAATTAACTATTATACTTATCTTGGTAATACCGAACAATTAGATTTAGTTTTGTCTAATTGTTTAAAATATGATGTAACAGATGAAGATTTATATTTAGAAAAAATTGACAAATTAATATATTACCAATTCAATATAACTATCAATAAGCATTTATTTGAGAAATTTAAAGATTTTCCCAATATAAAAGAAATAACTCCGGAACTAATGATTATTCTTTTTGAGTATCAAATGTTAATTACAATTGAAAAAATTTTTTATAAAGAAAACAATACAAAAGAGCAATTTATTAAAGATATAGAGCTGGCATTTCCAAAAGATGAAAATGAAGATATTGGATTTTATCCTATTGGAATTGCAAATGAATTAATTAGGGCTCGACCAAGCAAAGAAGAACTTCAAAAACTGTTCGAAGATGATAAAGAGTTTTTCTTATTCCAGTTAAAGATTCAATTCTTTAAATATATGCATGAAAAGAATATTGGGTTTTATTTATCTAATAATATCTGGGAAAATACTATAAATTTATTTAATCATAAAAAAGAATATGCATCGCCAGACTCATTCTTTAAAATCTCTCCCAGAAGATTACAAAAACGCCTTAAAAAATTACTTTATGAAACAAAACAGGATAATGAAGAATATTTCCTTGTTTTATGGGGCAGTGTCTATGTTTATGATTTCCTCAAAAGTATTGATATTATAAGTGATGAAACACATAATCATTTTATAAATATGACAAAATATCTGAAAGGTGTTGCTATTTACAAACATTTTAAATACTTATGGAATTTTAACTTTATTCACACATGGAAAAAAACAGATAGCATATCAGAAGAAGAATTTGATAATGAAAAAATTATATTTGAAAAAACCTTTGATAATTATATTTACAATTTTCATTATTCAAATGATGTAATTAAAGAAGATTTGGAAAACATTGGAGAACTTTCCAAATATATATTGGATTGTGAAAAAAAATATATCGAACAAAAGGGAAAAAAAAGAGAGAAGAAGAAATCCAATAAAAAAAAGGATAATATATTACAGTTATTAAGAGAAGAAGAAAATCGTTATAGGACAGGTTTCTATGATGAAAATGAAGATGAAGATGATTTTGATTTTGACGAAGATGAGGAAATTCAAAAACCGGTAAGAGTAGAGCCCAAAGTTGGTAGAAATGACCCCTGCCCTTGCGGTAGTGGAAAAAAATACAAAAAATGCTGTATGAATAAGTGATTAATGATTAGTGATTAATGATTAGTGATTAATGATTAATGATTAGTGATTTTAAGTTATTGGGTTATTGGTCACTGGTAATTGGATGTTCGTAAAATGACTAATGACCAATAACTAATGACCAATGACCAATGACCAAAAACTAAAAACTATTAACTTTTAAACTATAAACCGTAAACCATAAACCATAAACTAAAAACCATAAACCATAAACTAAAAACCATAAACCATAAACCATAAACTATAAACCATAAACTAAAAACTAAAAACCATAAACTATAAACCAAAAACTTTAAACTAATTAAGGTATTTAAAATGACAAATGAAGAATTTTGGGATTTCTTTTGTGAAGAAGGCACCACAGAAGAGAAATATGAAAAAATATGTGAATTCTTTTCAAAAGAATTAGATGCGGATTTTCTTGAAAACTATGATTATGAAGCAGTCATTTTCGACACAATTAATGAGCTATTTCATTATAATGAGTTTAAAAAGACAATTGACTTTATAAATCTGTTGGAAGAAAAACAAACCAATATATTTCAAGATAATCTTGATGAATTAATTAGTTATTTGATAAACTATTATTGTTTTCTTGATGATGAAAAAAATTGTGAATTAGTTTTTTCTAAATATATAAATAATAGAATTAAATATCCTTACCTTTATATGAGTAATTTTGATAAAATGCTTTATTATCAAAATTATCTTCCTTTGCTTAAACAAGTATCAGAAAAAAGTTATCAAGAAATATTTGAAACTGATGATAAAGAAAAGTTAGAAGTTTTTTTATCAAGTAAGTTTCTTTTTTATACATTCTTATCTATTCAAGTTTGTGTTTTTCAGTGTGGTTATAATAAGAAAGCAATACTAAAAGAATTAAACAAAACCTTTGATGGTTTTGACAAAAATAATAAAACCAACCTCTACATAAAAATAATAAATGAAATAGTTAAAGAAAAACCGAGTAAAGAAGAACTATTAATTGATTTCTCTAAATCAAAGGAAAAATTCTATTTTCGTTTGGTGGTTCAATTCTTTAAGTATATGAATGAAAAACAAGTTGGAATGCCTTTGAGTTGGTCTGTATGGACGATTGTTAGAAATCTTTGGTCAATAAAGAAAGAAATAAAAGAACCAGATTTAATTTTTAAAATAAGTCCAAAGCGATTTCAGAAAGAACTCCGAGAATGGGAAAATATTGATAAGTTAGATGATGATAAATATTTTTTACTTTTATGGGGCAGTGTTTATGTTTATGATTTCCTTAAAAGTATTGATATCATAAGTGATGAAACTTATAATCATTTCATCAATATGACAAAATATCTTAAAGGAGTTGCAATTTACAAACATTTTAAATATTTATGGAATTTTAACTTTATTCACACATGGAATAGACCAGATAGCATTTCAGAAGAAGAATTTGTTGCAGAAAACGATATATTTGATAAAACCTTTGATAATTATATTTACAACTTTCATTCTGCAAAAAAATTATTTAAAAAAGAACTACAAAATTTAGGAGAACTTTCTGATTACATATTTAACTGTGAGAAAATTCATATTGAACAAAAAAAGAGAAAAAGAAAAGAAAAGAAATTCCATGAAAAAATTAATCGCATAATTATGCCGATTAAAAATAAAGATAAAGATGATGTAGTATTAATCTATGATTTTGATGAAAATATAGATAAAGTTAAAAAGATTCAAAAACCTGTTGAAGTTGAGTCCAAAGTAGGTAGAAACGACCCCTGCCCTTGTGGTAGTGGAAAAAAATACAAAAAATGCTGTATGAACAAGTGATTAATGATTAGTGATTAGTGATTAGTGATTAATGATTAGTGATTAATGATTAGTGATTAATGATTAGTGATTAATGATAAGTGATTTTAAGTTATTGGGTTATTGGGTTATTGGTCACTGGTAATTGGATGTTCGTAAAATGACTAATGACTAATGACTAATAACCAATGACTAATAACCAATGACAAATGACCATAAACCATAAACCATAAACCATAAACCATAAACCATAAACCATAAACCATAAACTATAAACTATAAACCATAAACTATAAACTATAAACCATAAACTATAAACTATAAACTATAAACCATAAACCATAAACCATAAACCATAAAATAATTAATAATTAACCATAAACCAAGAAAGAAAATAAAATGACAAATGAAGAATTTTGGGATTTCTTTTGCATAGGAGACCCTACTGAGAAATATGATGAAATATGTAAGTTCTTTTCTAAAAAATTAGATAAAGATTTCCTTGAAAATTATGATTATTTGACTATCATTTACAGTTTACTTTATGAGCTATTTCAAAATAATGACTTTGAAAAAGCTCTTGAATTTATCAAATTTATAGAAAAAAAACAACCTGGTATTTATCAAGAAAATTATGAAATTTTAGATAAATATTTACTTAACTATTATTTTTATATTGAAGACAAGAAACAATTGGATAATGTTTTTTCTAATTACCTAAAATATCGTATTATCAATCAGCTTGTATATATAGATAAAATTGAAAAATTTATTTGTTACCAATACTATGATATAATTGATAAGCAATTTTTTGAGAAATTTACTAAATTTCCGGATATAAAAGAATTCTCTTCCGAACTTATTACTATAATTTTTCATTATCAATTATTACTTACATTAGAAACAGCTTTTTATGAAAAAGGAAAAACTAAAGAAAATTTCATTATTGAAATAAAAGAATTGTTCCCAACTGATATAAATGATAATACAAGTTATTATCCTCTTAGAATTGCTAAAGAGTTAATTAAAGATAAACTATACAAAGAAGAACTTCAAAAACAATTCAAAGAAGAAAAGGTTTTATTCTTATTTCAAGTAAAGATAAAATTTTTTAAATATATGTATGAAAAGAATATAAAATTTAATTTATCTGAACTTATGTGGGAACATACTTTAAATATTTTTAATTTTAAAAAAGAATATTCCTCTCCTGATGAATTTTTTAAAGTAGCTCCTAAAAGATTTCAAAAATATCTTAATAAATATAGTGTCTATTCAAATGAAGATATTGAACAATATTATCTTGTTATATGGGGCAGTGTCTATGTTTATGATTTCCTTAAAAGTATGGATATTATAAGCGACGAAACTTATAATCATTTTATCTATATGACAAAATATCTTAAAGGAGTTGCAATATACAAACAAATCAAATATTTATGGAATTTTAATTTTATTCATTCATGGGAAAGACCCGATAGCATTTCAGAAGCAGAATTTAATGCAGAAAAAAATATTTTTAATAAAACCTTTGATAATTATATTTACAATTTTCATTATAATAAAGATTTATTTGAAGAGGACCTGGAAAACATTGGAGAACTTTCTAAATATATATTGGATTGTGATAAAAAATATATTGAACAAAAAAGAGAAAAAAGAGAAAAAAATAAATCAATTCAGAACTCTTGACCTGATAACAAAATTATTAATGAAATTTGGTTAATTATTAATGATTAATTATTAATGATTAATGATTAATTATTAATTGGTGTTGAAAAAATTGTTAATTTTGTGAATTTTAAAACCATAATCATTAATGATTAATCATTAATCTCTAACTCTCCCAAATTTACGTATTACTTTATTTATTTTTTTAATAAATATAGATTAGTAGCAGTTTATCTTGAATTTTATAACAAATAATCTATTACGTATTTATGGTTTAAGGATTTTACGCTCTTTATTGGAAATTAACTCCCAAATAAATTTGGGAGTTAATCTAAGAATTAGAGTATCACCATAATTTATTATGGTGATTTTACTAGCAGTAAGAAAAATGTATGCGTTTTTTACTAAATAAATCTTTCAATTACGTAAAATTGGGAGAGTTAGAGATTAATCATTAATCATTAATCATTAATCATTAACCATTAATCATTAATCATTAATCATTATCCATTAATCATTAACCATTAATCATTAATCATTAATCATTAATCATTAACCATTAATCATTATCAAAAACTTCTTTGATAATTCTTGAAATTTCATTAAGTTTGTAGTTTATCATAAGTTTTAGAAAAAAAATATTATTAAAAAAATGTTTAGTGAATTAGCAGAAAAATTATCATATCCCGAAATAGAACATAATATATTAAAATATTGGGAAGAAAATCAGGTATTTGAAAAAACATTAGAGAACCGCAAGGACAGTCTCTATTTTGCTTTTTACGAAGGACCTCCAACAGTAAACGGGCAGCCCGGCATCCATCACTTGATGGCAAGAACACTGAAAGACATTATTTGCAGATATAAAACACTAACAGGACACTATGTCCGCCGACAAGCCGGCTGGGATACTCACGGTTTGCCAGTTGAAATTGCTTTGGAAAAGCAGTTGCAGCTTAAAGATAAATCTGAAATTGTTGAGTATGGAATTGACAAATTTAATAAAGAATGTAAAAAATTCGTTTATCAAAATATTGAAAAAGACCAGGGCTGGCGCTATCTTACTACCCGTATGGGATATTGGGTGGACCTTGATTCTGCTTATATTACCTGCACAAATAATTACATTGAATCAGTTTGGTGGGCTTTAAAGCAATATTTCGATAAAGGATTGATATATAAAGGGTTTAAAGTTGTTCCCCAATCACCAACTATTGAAACTCCGTTAAGTTCGCACGAACTTTCTTTGGGCTATAAAGATGTTCGCGACCCGAACTGCTTTTTGAAATTGAAAGTAAGAAAATCCAATTTAGATTTGCCCGAAAATACTCATCTTGTCGTTTGGACTACAACTCCCTGGACTCTCCTCGCAAACGTTGCCCTTGCTGTTGGCGAAGATATTGACTACGTCCTCGTAAAAAACAAAGTAAAAACAAAGGAAGCAGAATTAGAAATGTTCCTTATTCTTGCCGAAGCACGTCTTAAAGTGCTTGATGGAGAATACGAAATACTTTCTAAGTTCAAAGGGAAAGACCTTGTCGGAACAAAATACGAGCAGATTTTTAGTTTTAAACCATTAGACGAAAAAAAGTATCCGAATGCTCTTACTGTTCACGCTGGCGATTTTGTTTCAACCGAAGATGGCAGCGGAATAGTTCACTTAGCTCCCGCTTTTGGTGAAGACGATTACCAAATGTCGAAAAAATATAATCTGCCTTTTGAACAGCCCGTTACTCCAAACGGACATTTTACAGATGATATGGGCGAGTTTGCTGGCAGAGCAATCAAGCATTTCACTTATCCCGACAGGGAAGAAGAAGGTTCTGATAAAGATATTATTATAGCACTGAAAAAAGCCGATAAGATTTATAGGGCAACAAACGACTATCTTCACAGCTATCCACATTGCTGGCGAACAGGAAATCCAGTTATGTATTATGCCCGCAATTCCTGGTTTATTAAATCTCCTGTTTACAAGGAACAGATGATTGAAATAAACAAACAAATCAACTGGCAGCCCTCCGAAATCGGTACTGGCAGGTTTGGGAACTGGCTTGAAGAAGTAAAAGAATGGTCACTTTCCCGCGATAGATTTTGGGGAACACCGCTTCCAATTTGGGTCGCCGAAGATGGCAGTGATATGTTTGCCGTTGGTTCAATCGAAGAACTACTTGACGGCTACTACGAAAACCCAGATGGAACAAGGACTTTGCTTCGCGAAGGAAATTATGATATAGATTTGCATAAACCTTTTGTCGACAATGTCGTATTTATAAAAAATGGGAAAGAATACCGCCGTGTAACTGAAGTTATAGATGTGTGGTTCGATTCCGGCTCAATGTTCTTTGCTCAAATGCACTATCCGTTTGAAAATAAGGACTTATTTGAAAAAATGTTTCCCGGCGATTTCATTGCCGAAGGAATTGACCAAACACGCGGCTGGTTCTACACTTTACATAATATTGCTGTTGCTCTTTTCAATAAGCCGGCATTTAAAAATATTATTGTGAATGAACTTATTCTTGACAAAAATGGTGTAAAAATGTCCAAATCAAAGGGCAATTCTGTTGACCCATTCTATATTATGGAAAAGTATGGCGCAGATGCTGTCCGCTGGTATTTAATTGTCAATAATCCGCCCTGGAAAGCTACTCTTTTCAATGAGGAAGATATTTCAAGAACAGTGATTTCTGATTTCTTCCGTTCGCTTACAAATATTTATTCATTTTTTGCAATGTATGCAAATATTGATGGTTTCACTGGAAATGAAGAAATTATTCCAGTTTCGCAAAGACCGGAAATAGACAGATGGATAATTTCAAAAGCAAATTCTTTGCTTGCCACATATACACGCTATATGGAAGAGTATGATTTGACAAAGGCACTCCGCTCAATTCAGGAGTTTACAATAAATGAACTGTCTAACTGGTATATTCGCAGAAACAGAAGAAGATTTTGGAAAGGTGAAAACGATAAAGATAAAATTGCTGCTTACCAGACTTTAAAAGAAGTTCTTTTGAATATAATCTGCATTATTTCGCCTGCTGCTCCTTTTTTGTCAGAAGATTTATATTTGAAATTGAAATTGGAAAGCGACCCGGTTTCAGTTCATTTATTAGATTTGCCAAAATCAAACAATGATTTGATTGATGAAGAATTAGAGCGTAAAATGGAATTAGCTCAAAGGATTGTTACTTTAACGCGATTTTTACGTGAAAAATCGAAAATCCGTGTTCGTCAGCCACTTGGAAGAATTCTTATTCCAGTCCAGTCTATTCAGGAAAGAAGAGATATTCTTCATTTTGAAGAAATCATTAAAGAAGAAATAAATATAAAATCAATAGAATTCGTAGAAGGCGACACTGAAATAGTCCGCCGTAGCGCCAAACCAAACTTCAAGCTAATTGGTAAGAAATTTGGTAAATTAACTCAAAACGTTGCAAATGCTATTAAAGAACTTAAAAACGAGCAAATCAGAGAAATAGAAAAGAAAGGAAGTATTTCAGTAAAAGTTCAGGAAGAGCAGCTCTGTATTGCACTCGAAGACATTGAAATAGTAAGCCAAGATATTGAAGGATGGCTCGTTGAAACTGATGGCGTTATTACAGTGGCTTTAGATACTCACATAAGCGAGGAATTGCTTCACGAAGGAATTGCCCGTGAGTTTGTTAATAGAGTGCAAAACCTTAGGAAGCAAAGTAATTTTGAAATTATTGACAGAATAACTATAAAATACAATACAAGCGATAGTTTTAAAGCTGCTTTGGAAATAAAAAAAGAGTTTATAATGAACGAAGTTCTTGGAGAACTAATGGATTATGTCGACTTAAATGAAAAAATGACAGAATTTGAAATAAATGATGAAAAAATATTTGTTCTTTTAAATAAAGTTTAATTATATTACACTTTTATTATTTTATATATGAAAAAAATGAATTAAAATAAATGGAGCATCGAAATGGCAAAAAAGAAAACACAGGAAACTACTGAGGTAACTGAAATAGTTGAAACTATTGAACCGGTTGCAAAAAAGGGTAAGAACACGAAAACTGCTTCTGAAGTTGCAGCCGTTGTGGAAACTAAAGAGCCGGTAACAAAAAAGGGGAAGAACACGAAAACTGCTTCTGAAGTTGCAGCCGTTGTGGAAACTAAAGAGCCGG
>CAZCLJ010000118.1:0-3485 GCA_964499465.1 uncultured Hyphomicrobiales bacterium | reverse complement strand
TAGAAAAAAAAGGTAAGAAAGCCAAAGTCAATTCTGAAGTTGCAGCCGTTGTGGAAACTAAAGAGCCGGTAACAAAAAAAGGCAAGAATGCCAAAGCTACTTCTGAAGTAGTTGAAAAGGTTGAAACTAAAGAGCCGGCAAAAAGCAAAGGGAAAAAAGCTAAAAAAACAGAAATTATTGAAGATAATCTTGATAACGAACCAATAATTGCTTTACCAGTAGATTTGGATGAAGTAGAAAATTTAGATGAAACTGAAATATTAGATGAAATTGATGATTTGGATGAAATAGAAGATTTAGATGAATTAGAAGATTTAGATGAATTAGAAGATTTAGATGAATTAGAAGATTTAGACGACTCTGAATCTCAGGAATTTGATTCCAATGGAAAAAGAGGACGTGGTCGTCCCCGCAAAGTATTAACTCAGGAAGAACGGGAGAAAATCTTAGAAAATGCTAAGCGGCAACGTGGCAGACCTCGCAAAGAAAAAGAAGAAAAGCCGGAAAAAGAAGTTGTTAAAGAGAAAATCACAAGAGGCAGAAAAAAAGTTGATGTTCCTAAAGAAACTCATATTCCTCTAAGAGATGAAAGTGCTATTATTCAAGCTACTTTAGTAAAAAAGCAAAAGCAAGAGAAAGCAGCCGAGCAGGCGTTCATTGAAATTACTCCGATTCCACCTAAACCTAATGTGCGTTACTCCGACGAAGACCTTGCCATTTTCGAAAAACGCATTCAGGATTTTAGAAAAGAATCTATTGAAGAGTTGAGGATGCTTCGCGACCGCCTTGATGACCTGACAAATTACGATTTTGCCGAAGAAAGTATGATTTATTCTATGCACATGGCTGAACAGGGTTCTGAAGCATTGGAAAAAGAAAAGACTTATGCTCAAATCCAAAGAATTAATGAGTATATTAAAAAATTAGACGATGCTCTTCAAAGAATTAAAGAAAAAACATATGGTATTTGTAGAGTTTGCGGCTGTTTGATTGCTAAAGAAAGATTGCTCGCTGTTCCTATTACTACTCTTTCTGCTGCTTATAAAATTCATAAAAAATGCCCCGAAGACGGCATTGATAGAATCGAGCAGCCAAATGCTAATAATAATTCAAATGGTAAGCAGTAAATATGACCGATAAAAAAAACAGATACTATTATTTCTATGTATTTGCTGCTTTGCTTATTCTTTTAGACCAGTTTACAAAATTGCTGTTTAAAGATATTTTCGGTATAGCATATATTTTTGGATTTCAAAATTTAGATGCTATTGCAAGTGGAAGAATCCCCGTAATCGGGGATTTTCTGCAATTTGTCTATGTGGAAAACGAAGGAATGGCTTTTGGTATAACTTTTGGTGTTTTCAAAATACTGCTCAGTTTATTTTCTGTGGCTGCAAGCACTGCTCTTGCTTATTTAATTTATAAAATTAAAGACAGTCATTTTGCAGTTAAACTTGGATTTAGCTTGATTTTAGCGGGTGCTGCTGGAAATTTAATTGACCGTTGCTTTTATGGGATACTTTTTAATGAAGGTCCGCTTTTTTATGGAAGAGTTGTTGATTTCATTCAATTTGATATACCAGATATTTCATTTTTATGGTTAAATTATTCGCATTTCCCCGTATTTAATGTTGCCGATTCCTGCGTAACCTGCGGAGCAGCGTTGCTGATTCTGTTCCATAAAAAAATACCGCAAATTAGTTTTTCTAAATCAAATGTTCAAACCGAAATTGTGCCGAACAGCACAGAATCTAATAATATTCAATGATTATAAATTCAATAGAAATTGAGAATTTAAGGAACCACATTCACAGCATAATTGAGCTTAGCCCGCAAATGAATATCTTTTGCGGACTAAACGGTGCCGGGAAAACTACTATTCTTGAAGCTATTTCTTATGCTGGAATCTCTAAAAGTTTTCTTCCAGCATCAGATTCTTTAATATTAAACAATAATCAAAATTATTTTCTAATTACGGCAAAATGCACAAATGACATTGGAAATAATTATCGTATTACTCTAAAATACACAAGAGGACAGAAAAAGCAAATTAACTCTTCATTTGGCGACAATCTTCTTCCAAAGGATATAATAGGAATAATCCCAGTTGTTATTTTGAATCCGGATTTTAAGCCAATAACGAGTGGTTCGCCGCAAGACCGTCGTCAGTTTATTGATAGCATACTTTGTCAGACCAGCAAAGTCTATTTGAAAGAATTAATGGATTTTAAGCGAATCCTTAAGCAAAGAAACAATTTACTTCAGCAGGCAAAATACCAGTATGATTTCGATTATTCTCAGCTAAACCCCTGGAATGAACTTTTTATAAATACTGCTGCTGAAATTATTTTTAGACGTTTGCAGTTTATTCGTGATTTTCAGCCCATTTTCAATGATTCTTATAAAAATATTTCTTTAGATATTGAAAAAGCTGATATTGAGTATTTACCGAATTGCCTTTCGAATAATTTATCAAGCGAAGCAAATAAAACAGAAATTACAAATTTTTTATTTTCATTTTTTGAAAAAATCAGGAAAGAAGAATATCGCAGAACAACAACTCTTTTCGGCCCACAAAAAGATGATTTCCGTATACGAATTAACGGCGGAACTGCCCGCGACATTGCTTCTCAGGGACAGCATAAAACCTTGCTAATTGCTTTGAAATTTGCTGAGTATGATTTTATTTATGCAAAAACTAAGGAAACTCCAGTATTTTTGCTTGACGATATGTTTGCTGAGCTTGATATAAACAGACGCGTTGCAGTTCTTGATAATCTCCAATCGCTTAAAACACAGACATTCATTACAAGTACCCGAATTAATTCAATACTTAAATCAATAATCCAGTCAAACGGAATAAATGAAAAAAGCAAAATGGTTGCATATAACATCAGCAATGGTGTTGTTGAAAAAATAGAAAGATTGTAGATACATAATAGCAGATAAAAGAGTAGTAATTTCAGAACTCCTGATGCCTCGTAGTTTGCTATTTCGCAGATTTTATTATATAAAATTAAATTTCAACATAAGTATTACCAATAGGTCATTAGTTATTCGTCATTCGTCATTAGTAGTTACAAACTAATGACCAATAACTAATAAAATATTATTGCTAACTGCGAAACTATTCTTTACGAGGCAAATTTCCTAACTCCTTTATTTTCGTTATGGGGTCAGGAGTTCTGAGTTTGCAAAACTCCGTAGGAGTGTCCTGTTTGTAGTAAAGATAGGTCGCAACTACGTTGCTTTTCTTTTTTTTTATCATTATTTCTACAAACCGGATACTCCTACGAAGTTGAAAGAAAAATAAATTCTGTCCTAAATGAATACAATTGCTTTTATACCAAACCGCTAACAATAATGTTAATATAATCTGTCATTTCGAAACGAAGTGAGAAATCTCAAAGTTTGTGGTAGCAAGAAGTTGTGAGATTCTTCACTTCGTTCCTAATGAACCACTTTGGCTTTTATAGCGCGTAAAT
>CAZCLJ010000117.1:0-13074 GCA_964499465.1 uncultured Hyphomicrobiales bacterium | reverse complement strand
TTGAGATTCCTCACTTCGTTTCGGAATGACAAGAAATGTTTATTAGGTTTTCAAAAAATTATTACATTAGTCATTAGTCATTAGTCATTAGTATAAGAAAGAATAACCTAACAACCTAATAACTCAATAACTTAATAACCCAATAACAATTAATAATTAATAATTAATAATTCTTCTTCATATTTTTTTCCATTTACTGCTTTCTTGAAAGTAGTGTTTGCAACTCCGCCGGGTAAACGGACATTTTTTCCGGAAAGTAATTGTTCTATAGTAAGTACTTGTATTTTATCAATTTTATATCCTTTAAAATTTCCTTGCTGTTTTGCTTTTTGAAGCATACCATCTGTTAAATGCTCTTCAAAGCAAACGAATACACCTAAATCTGCTTCTTTTCTCGTAACTGTTTCGATTAAATAAGTTAAGTCATTTATTTTTACATTTCCGCTTTTTACTTCAACTAATCCGACCCCTTTTTCATTATTATTCTTATTGAAAGTAAAATATCCATCGAAACCGCTATCTGCTGTTTTCTTTACATTTGAGACGCCACCGATAAGCACTTCAATAACCCAATCCTGAAATTTGAATCTACCTTTCTTTGTTGATTGAGCAAGTTCGTGAGCCGAAGCAATGTCTTTTGGATAGCCATTTATTTCAATTTCAGAAAGTAATTCGCATCTGCTTTTGTCATCAAGAGGACTTGTTAATCTATCTAAAATTAGTTTTATAGCAAGATGAGAAATGTCAACTCCGAGCCAGTTCCTTTTTAGTTTATCAGCTACGGCAATAGTTGTTCCGCAGCCACAGAAGAAATCAGCGACAACATCACCTTCATTGCTGCTTGCTTTTATAATGCGTTCAAGGAGGGTTTCTGGTTTTTGGGTAGGGTAACCCAAATATTCAACGGAGTTCATTTGTGCTTGAGGTATGTAAAAACAAGCATTTGGAGGTGTTCCTTGCCCTTTATAAAATTTTTTTCCTTTTATAATCTTATAAATCCCCAACTCATCTTCTTTATCATACCTTTTTATTGTCTTTGCGTTGTATTCTTCTGCTATATCTTCCCAGTTAAATTTCCACTCTAATGATTTTGAGTAGAAAAATATTTCATCATAATTTTTTTTGAATTGTTTCTTACTTGAATGAAAAGTAGAATAATTCCATATTAATTGATTCCTGAAATTCTTTTTACCAAATAAAAAATCGCACACTATTTTTAAATAATGGCTCATTGTTGGGTCGCAGTGCAGATAAAAACTCCCTGTTTCCTTTAGCAATGCTCTCATATAGTAAATCCTGTGAGCCATTGTAGATAAATACGCTGCTGCACTATGGTCGGCACTCTCAACTAACTTAAGGAAGTTATACAAATCCAACTGGTTATGTTCTAAAAGTTCATTCATTGAATCTATATACTTAACATTGCTCCATGTATCGGAAAATGCTTCTTTTTGTGCCTTTACATCGCTCATATCAATATCCTCAAAAAGAATATTATAATTCCTTTTTGAATTGAATGGCGGGTCAATGTAGATTAAATCAATGAACCCATCTGGATGTTTTAAAGCAAGTTCCTTTAAAACATCAAGGCAATCTCCAAAGTATAGTTGTTTCATTTTTAGCTTTCGGCTGTCAGCGTTCAGCCATCGGCTGTCAGCTTTTTGTTTTAAATGGTTTATAGTTTATAGTTTTTAATCATTATTAAGTGATTAATCTCAAGTTCTGTATTAGCAATTACTTGTGAGATTCTTCGCTATGCTTCAGAATGACATAAAATAGTCAGTCTTTACATTAGTTATTAGTAGAATAAAGAATAATCCAATAATAATTAATAATTAATAATTAATAATTAATAATTCTTCTTCATACTTCTTTCCGTTTACTGCTTTCTTGAAAGTTGTATTTGCAACTCCGCCGGGTAAACGGACATTTTTTCCGGAAAGTAATTGTTCTATAGTAAGTACTTGTATTTTATCAATTTTATATCCTTTAAAATTTCCTTGCTGTTTTGCTTTTTGAAGCATACCATCTGTTAAATGCTCTTCAAAGCAAACGAATACACCTAAATCTGCTTCTTTTCTCGTAACTGTTTCGATTAAATAAGTTAAGTCATTTATTTTTACATTTCCGCTTTTTACTTCAACTAATCCGACCCCTTTTTCATTATTATTCTTATTGAAAGTAAAATATCCATCGAAACCGCTATCTGCTGTTTTCTTTACATTTGAGACGCCACCGATAAGCACTTCAATAACCCAATCCTGAAATTTGAATCTACCTTTCTTTGTTGATTGAGCAAGTTCGTGAGCCGATGCAATGTCTTTTGGATAGCCATTTATTTCAATTTCAGAAAGCAATTCGCTTCTGCTTTTGTCATCAAGAGGATTTGTCAATCTATCTAAAATAAGCTTTATTGCAAGATGGGAAATATCCACTCCAAGCCAGTTTCTATTTAATTTATCAGCGACTGCAATAGTTGTTCCGCAGCCACAGAAGAAATCGGCAACAACATCACCTTCGTTGCTGCTTGCTTTTATAATGCGTTCAAGGAGGGTTTCCGGTTTTTGGGTAGGGTAACCGAGCCGTTCTTTTGCTTGAGAATTGATTACTGGTAAAATAATTACATCAGATTGTGAAACAACAGGTGTTTCCCTTTCAATAATTTTATCGAATTTATCAATATCAATTTTTGACTTTTTTACTTTATCCCAATCATATACAATTAATTGCGAATATTTCCCATTCTCATTATGAATGACATTTTGGTCAAATCCACGTTCAAATTTCTTAAGTTGTGATGTTGACATTTCAATTTGCAAACTATTAAATTTATTCAAGTTTGATTTTGAATAAAATAAAATAATATCATGCATTTTTTGGAATTGTTTTTGGACGTTTGTCCAACGGCGATAATGCCACACAACTTCATTCCTGAAATTCTTTTTACCAAATAAAAAATCGCACACTATTTTTAAATAATGGCTCATTGTTGGGTCGCAGTGCAGATAAAAACTCCCTGTTTCCTTTAGCAATGCTCTCATATAGTAAATCCTGTGAGCCATTGTAGATAAATACGCTGCTGCACTATGGTCGGCACTCTCAACTAACTTAAGGAAGTTATACAAATCCAACTGGTTATGTTCTAAAAGTTCATTCATTGAATCTATATACTTAACATTGCTCCATGTATCGGAAAATGCTTCTTTTTGTGCCTTTACATCGCTCATATCAATATCCTCAAAAAGAATATTGTAATTCCTTTTTGAATTGAATGGTGGGTCAATGTAGATTAAATCAATGAACCCATCAGGATGTTTTAAAGCAAGTTCCTTTAAAATATCAAGGCAATCTCCAAAGTATAGTTGTTTCATTTTTAGCTTTCGGCTTTCAGCGTTCAGCCATCGGCTGTCAGCTTTTTGTTTTAAATGGTTTATAGTTTATGGTTTATAGTTTATAGTTTATAGTTTATAGTTTTTAATCATTAATCATTAATCATTAATCACTTATCATTTATATAATCCCTACGGGATAAGCACAGTTAAGAACAATTTCTGTTACAAATATCAAATCCCTATCGGGATATTTTTTATTATTTACAACAAAAATAACCTAATAACTCAAAAATCTTATATCACTTATCATTAACAATTAACAATTAATAATTATCATTAGTCATTAGTTTTGCTATCACTTATCATTAATCATATATCATTAATTTGAACTCCTTCCCAAGTTTCACTTGGGAAGGAAGATTTCTTTTAAAGCTGTGCTTTACATTTTTTTGAATGATGAGTAAAAGCATAGCTTTTGTGAAAGTTGCCTTCCCAAGTGCAACTTGGGAAGGAGGAAAATCCCTATCGTGATATTTTTTTACATTAATCAAATTATCTAATCATATTATAAAACAATTATTTATGGCTAATAACCCAATAACCTAATAACCAATTAACAATTAACAATTAATAATTAATAATTATATCTATTATTTTCTTTGATACCTCATCAATAGGTTCTTCTGAGCAAATTTTGAAAATACGGTTTGACTCATCTATTGCAATTTGTTCAAAACCATTGATTACACGTTTAAAAAATTCGTCTCCTGCTTGCTCAAATCTGTCGAACTCTGTTCTGTCCGTTCTACTTTTAGAAATTTCTAAAGAAACGGAAAGATAAATAGTTAAATCTGGAATTAAGCCATTGCTTGCAATTTGGTTGCATTTTTTTACATCATCTAAATTAAGTCCACGTCCATATCCTTGATAAGCGAGAGTAGAGTCGAAAAATCTATCGCAAATAACGATTTTTCCCTGTTCTAAAGCTGGTTTAATAATTTCTTGGACTAAAACAGAGCGGGCAGAATTGAAGAGTAATAATTCTGAAACTGGTGAAATTTGATTTTTAGAATGTAAGAGGATATTTCTAATCATCTCTGAAATTTCAGTTCCACCGGGTTCCCTAACAGTAAGCACTTCGTAATTATGTTCAGTTAAAAAGTTCTTTAAACGCCTGATTTGAGTTGTTTTTCCACAACCATCAATACCTTCAAATGTAATGAAAAGCGGGGTTTTAATTTTAAAATCCATAGTCAATCAAGTGTTTTTGAATGTCATTTACATAAATATTATGGGCATTACCATACCATTTGTTAAATGGAATTAAAACAAGCGAGCCAAAAGTAGAAGGATTTGCCTGAGAGAATGAAGAAGTAGCAATTTGCTTTTCTTCCTCGGGTCGCCATTCGCTGTCAATATCAATATAAACAAAAGTACATCCAATTTCATAAGAATTTTTGCCGTTTAAAGGAAGCGACTCGAAACCAAGAAAATTGAAAGGAATTCTAAATTTTAGTTCAAATCCTTTATCTTTTAAACTTGATGTTACTTTTATACTGTTGACTGCATCTTGCTGATAACTTTCTACATCATCAGAGGTGCTTATTTCCTTAACAAATGCGCGCTTGTCATAAAAATTACCGGGATAAAGTTTTATGCAATAAATCCCTTTTTTTATTTTATTATTAAGAGAAACCGAATCTTTTTTCAAATCAAAAAAACGACCACCAATGGAATCCGGCAAATTCAAATCGAACCATAGCTCAAGATAATCTGCAATGCAGGTATCACATTTAGGAAAGACCAATTTGTCGTCTCTTATATCAACTGTAAAATAAAGGTACTCATCACAATAAGCAGATTTTACTGAAAAAGATGCATCATCTTCACCTTTCCAGTAATATGCACCTTTGTGGACATATTCAATTGAATTTGCAACTGCATCGGTATTATAGGGATGATAAAGAAGTTTGCCACGGGAATAAGAAGGAATTGTCAGGTAATTCGTTTGGAAAATACCTTCGCCATTACGAGTTAAATAGATTTTATCCGTATTTAAAAGTGAATAATAATTGCGATATGTTTCTCTTGTATAATTATTTAAACGAATTGTTGAGAAATTATCAATTAAAAATATTGAGCCGTTTTCATATCTATAGCCATCAATTTTCCAGTTAAATTCCTTTTTTTTCTGAGTAACGAAACAAGAATTATCTTTAATTACAATGCCAACTTCTAATGGTAACTCATAGAATTCATAATTAAACTGAGATACTTTTTCAAGGAAACCATCAATATCGACAAATAAGTATACCTGAACAATTCGTTTTTTTTCTAAAGCAAGTTTAACAGTAAAAGCTAAATCATTCACTTCATCGCCAGAAAAATCACCAACATCCCAGCCCCATACAGTAAAACGACTGCCCATCGGCAATTGCTTTGGAATATCGGAAATTAACTCTTCAGCAAAAAAAGGAAGCAGTTTCTTTTCAAATTCCGGATAATCTATTCCAGATTGCGATAAAAGATTATCTGAATATGCAAGTATAAATAATAATATAATTAATAAAGTTCTTTTCATAAAATTTAATTTAATTTTTTTCAAATATACAAATTTTTGCTTATAATTGCTAATTTGATATGGAAAAAGTTCAATCAACAAATGGTTTTTATAAATCATTTTACTTTGCATTTCAATTTGTTTTTAGTTTTTTTTGAACTTTATATTTCTGATTTCAGAACTCCAGGCCCCATAACGAAAATAAAGGAGTTAGGAGATTTATCTCGTAAATAAAAATTTCGCGGTTAGCAAATATTATCTTATTAGTCATTGGTCATTAGTTATTGGTTATTTGTATGAAACTACTAATGACGAATGACCAATAACGAATGACCTATTGGAAATATTTACATTCAAATTTAACTTTATATTGTAAAATATGCGAAATAGCAAACTACGTGGCATCAGGAATTCTGAATTTATTTCATCTAAAAATTTTGAGAAAATTTAAAATTTTACATTTATACCAAGTTGCTTTCATAAATATAATTAAAGTGTCATTTCGAACCCCCTGATAAAGCAAGTGCTTCATTTAAATGGTAATGACATAAGATAAAGATGTCCTACATCTGCAAGATGTAGGACATCTACTTTATAAAACTTTAGTAAAGTTTTTAAGGTCAAATGTAACGATGTCATTGGTAAACGAAGTGAGAAATATCACAACTCCTTACTACCACTGACATCTTTGTTTTAAACTTTACGAAAGTTAAGAAACTTTCGCAAAGTAATAAGATTAGTACTTTTGTAAAGTTTCTTAACTTTGCGAAAGTTTATACTTATGTCATCTCCATTTAAATGTAGCAATTGCTTTATATGGGGTTCGGAATGACAAATAAACATATTTTATTATTAAAAACAACTTGGTATTAGTTGCAAAATCCTTTCTTATTTAATAATATTGATAATTCTCTTAATTTATGTTTCCCATTTTCATTATTTGGATTTAATTCAATAGATTTTAAATAATTAATTTCAGATTCTTCATATCTACCAGCTTTCATTAGAGCATCAGCATAGCTATCATAAACATTGAATGAATTTGGAAATGTTTTCAGATTTAGTTCAAACAGGAGAATCGCATCTTCAAATCTTTCATCGTTTAGAAAATCATATCCAATGTGATTGATTTGAGCTTCAGTAAAAAAGAAAATATTTTCATTAAAATATTTTTGAGTTTCATAGAACATAATCGCTTTTTTAGCACCTTCTTTTAATAATATTGAATAAAATCCTGGATTTATTTTTCTTTCAACTCTGATTAACTGATTAAAGTCAATTTTTGGATTTTCACAGAAAAAAATTGGGCGATTGTTTTCATGAGGCATACAATATGGATTAGTAAATATCCTTTTCAATGTTACTTTTTCAAAAAAGTTTTTTAAATCTTGTTCTGAAATTCCAACTGAAATATAATAATTTCTATTAATATTTTTCTTTAATGCTTCAAAATAATACCAACCAGCGTTAGAAATCGGCTCAGGTAAATTGTATTTATTCCTATAAAAATGAATAGCGCTTGCAATTCCCCAATTATTTGTTATAATTCCGGCATTATTTTTTTCTTCTTTTGGAATTTGATTAAATTCAAAAGCTATTTCCCTTGCTAATTCAACCCAACCGAATCTATCCGCAAAATGCTGTGGCAAATTATTTAATTTTTGATTTTCATATTTCACTCCTGCATCAACTCCAAGAAAACTAACATACTTTGTAAGACTTTCAACATTAAGTAACGGAACCATATATGGAATTAATGGAATACTCAAAATTACAAATATAATTGGAACTACTATTTTTGTTTTCAACGAATTAACTAAACTTTCTTCAATTTTTACTGCACCAGCAGCTAAAAGCACTGAATACATCGGAACTAAGAAATAGTATTTAGCACCAATAATAAAATAAAAAAATAATAATAATAAATACAATATTCCAAAAAATCTGAAGTTCTTTTTTTTTGAACTAAATAGTAAAGTGACAAGACCAGTTAACCAAACCGGCAGAGTAATTGGATTATTCGGCAAGATTTGATTCCAAAGAAACTCTGGAAAAGATGCAATATAGGAAATACCCCCTGCATAATTAGATGCAAAATTAATGAAGTACCAATCATTTTGTAATTGCCAGATTAAATAAGGTACTAAAAATAATAAAGCGATAATTCCAGCGAACCAAATTTGTTTCGATTTCAACATTTTTCTATGATGAACCAAAAGAATAGATACTAAAATTCCGAATCCGAAGAATAGAATTGTCAGTTTGTTCATTAATGCTAAACCAAGTATTATTCCGGCATAATACCATAAATTTTGATTATTGCTTTTATATATTTTTATTAAAATGTATAATGTTGCTATTGAAACTAAAAAGTCAATACTATCATAAGTGAAAATTGAACCGAAAGGGAGTAATCCAGAAAATATTATAACTAAACCAGTAAAGAAAATTGCATATTTTTTCCCTCCAAGTTCTTTTGATATTAGGCAAGTAACGATAAGAGCCAATGCTCCAAGAAAAGAAGAAGCAAAATGTATGCTTTTAATTGAATAACCAAAAATAAATGTAATTAATTTGAGATAAAGTGGAGAAAGTGGAAGCATATCCAAATTGGAAAAACTAAACTGGTCGGCTATACTAATGTAATAATATTCATCTCGAAAGTATCCATATTCCGGAAGCAGCAAATGAAAAATAATTTTAAAAACTGCAAGATAAATTATTATTGCCCAATCTGATATAAAATAGTTCTTTTTCATTTTATAATTCTATTGTTCATAAAGCAACTGCTAAAACTATAAATTTAAAAAAAAAACTGTTAAATTGAGTTAATAAAAATTAAAATATACTAATAAGAGCTTCATCGCTCATCTTATACAAAGTTGCTTTTAATAATAAAATATGCTTATTTGTCATCTCCAATGAAATAAAAGTCATCTTTTATAGTGGGGTTGCCAATGACATCGAAGTTTGTCATTCTGACGGATGTCAGAATCCATCTTGGTTTTCCCTAAAGAGAATGGACAAAGAAATATTTTAGTCATTAGTCATTAGTTGTTAGTAAAATACGAATGACTAATAACAAATGACTAATGACCTATAAAAACTATTTTTAAGATGGATTCTGACATCCGTCAGCATTACACTTTTACTTAAGTCATCTCCATTTAAATAAAGGTCTTGCTTTATCTTGGGGTTCGATATGATACTCAAAAGTATTTAAAATTATTTAGAGTTTCTGATATGTTACTATTAATTTCTATAGCTTAATTCATCAAGTTCAACTATTTCAAGGGGATTTTCTTTAGACAAAAATAAGATAGAAGCAGCTATGGATTCAAGGGAATCGTTGCTAAAAGTAAGAATAGTGTTGCTATCTATTTGTTCGGGAGAGATTTGATTATTAAATATTAAGCTTATTGATGGTTTGTTTTGTGAAAGTGGTTTTATTATCTTATTAAAAGTAGCAATTAAATCATCTAAATTATCGTTTGGGTTTGGGGTATAAAGGAAAAGAAATACAAAGACATCAGCGTTTAAAGTAGCATTGCAAAGAGAAAGAATATCATTTTGACCGATTTTTTTATCAATGAACCCAAAATCGCAGTTATTTAAAACAGCTTCTGCTAAATAAGTAAAAAACTGAGCTCCTTTTTCAAAGCTGAAATTATCTATAAAAGCAAATCCAGCTATATTCAAATCCTCATTAATTGGTAGGATACGATTATCACCAAAAATTTTTACCTGATTTAGTATGTTCTTTAATGCGTTATGATTATTCATTCTTATGATTTTTATTGTTCTGAAATTTCTTTGTTAACTTCTTTTAAAAGCCGGTCGGCTTCACTCCTTAAATTATTTTCTTTTGGAGATATGTTAAGAAAACGCTCTAAATAAGCGGTTGCATCTTTGTAATTCTTTTCTATTCTATGAATAATTCCAATTCCATAAATTGCTCTTAAATCGTCTGGATTTGCTTCTAATACTTTGTTATAACTATTGATTGCATCAGTATAATTTTTATTATAATAATTAATCAATCCCTGAAGATAGTAATATTCAGTATTATTTGGAGATAGTTTGATTGCAGAATTTAAATGAGCTATTGCGTCATTATAGTAACCTAAATAAGACTCGGATAAAGCACAGCTATAATAATAATCGGGTAAATCTTTATTTAATTCAATAGCTTTTTTAAAATCAGCAATAGCTTTTTTATAATCTTTAATTTCAGAATAACATAAACCACGATTGTAATAAACATCACTGTTGGTTGTTAAAAACTCAAGTGTATTATTTAATTGCTCAATAGCTAATGAATAATCTTTTTTATTCATAGCTTCTAAAGCTAACTGGTAAACTCCCTGAGTTTGAGCAATAACTGATGAAGATGACAACAATATTATTATAAAAAATAAGTGCAATTTTTGCATAAATAAATTTATTAAATATTTATAAAAAGGAAACATAACATCAATATTTCCGTTTAATTGTATAACGATTATATTTAATTATAATTGCTAACTATATTAATAAAAAAATATTTTTAATATGGTTCTTTGTTAGTTGAGAAATATTTCTTATCTTTAAATTTTATAGAAAGTTATGTTTAAAAATTTTAAAAATAATATGAAAAAACTACAATTAATACAACTTATTATATTATCAATAATATTAATAATACCAGCAAAAGCAAGCGATATGAAAGAAGAAAACCCATTTTATCAGGAGTACCAGACTCCATATCAGGTTCCACCGTTTGAGAAAATAAAAATTGAGCATTACGTTCCAGCATTTAAAGAAGGAATGGCTCGGCAAAAAGCTGAAATTGACTTTTTAGTTAATAAAAAAGAAGTTCCAAGTTTCAGCAATACCATAGAAGCATTGGAATATAGCGGTGAACTTATGAATAAAGTTTCTGAAGTTTTTTACAATATGAATTCGGCAAACACAAATCCGGAAATTCAAGCTATTGCCAAAGAAATTGCTCCAATGCTTTCTAAGCACAGCGACGATATTATGCTGAATCCACTTCTTTTTGCCAGAGTTAAAGATGTATATAATCAAAAAGACAAATTAAAATTAAATGCTGAGCAATCAAGATTACTTGAAGAAACTTATAAAAATTTCATTCGTTCCGGAGCAAATTTAGCTCCAAAGCAACAGGAAGAACTTAGAAAAGTCAATCAGGAATTATCTGTTTTAACTTTAAAATTTGGTGAAAATACATTAGCAGAAACCAATAAATTCAAATTAGTTTTAACTTCTGATGTAGAATTAGACGGGCTTCCAACTGGTATTATTGAAGCAGCAAAGCAAGCAGCCAAGGAAAGTGGGGAAGAGGGATATTTATTCACTTTGCACAATCCAAGCGTTATGCCTTTCCTTCAATATTCTAATGTTCGCGACCGTCGTGAAAAAATGTTTTTGGCATATTCTTCAAGAGGCAATAATAATGATGAATTAGATAATAAAGACATAATAAATAAAATTGTGAATCTTCGATTAAAAAAAGCAAATTTGCTCGGATACTCAAGTCATTCAGATTTTGTTCTTGAAGAAAGTATGGCAAAAAAACCATTCAATGTATATAAATTATTGAATGAAATATGGGCAGCAGCTCTTCCGGTTACTCAACAGGAATTAGCTGAATTAAATGACATTGCTTCCCGTAGCAATAGTAATTTTGATATTAAACCTTTCGACTGGAGATTTTATGCTGAGAAATTGAGAAAAGAAAAATATAATCTTGATGAAGAAGAATTGAGACCTTATTTTGAACTTAATAACGTAAAAGATGGAATTTTTTATTTATCCAATAAGCTTTATGGATTAAGCTTTGTTGAGCGTAAGGATATTCCGAAGTATCATAATGATGTTGTTGTTTATGAAGTATTAGACGCTGACAATACCCACTTAGGCATTCTATATATGGATTTCTTTCCAAGAGAGAGTAAAAAAGGTGGTGCATGGATGAGTGATTTCAGAGCTCAATACATAAAAGAAGGAAAAATGATTAATCCCGTTATTTCTATTGTATGTAATTTTTCTAAGCCAACAGCAGATATGCCAGCGCTACTTACTTTCGATGAAGTTACAACATTTTTCCATGAATTCGGGCATGCACTTCACGGCTTGCTTTCAAAATGTACCTATCGAAGTTTATCCGGAACTAATGTCCCAAGAGACTTTGTGGAACTGCCTTCTCAGATTATGGAAAATTGGGCTGCCGAACCAGAAATGCTTAAAGTATATGCAAAACATTATAAAACCAAGCAAATTATTCCAGATGAATTGGTAAAAAAAATAATAGAAAGTCAGCATTTTAATCAGGGCTTTGCTACAACTGAGTATCTTGCAGCTTCTTATTTGGATATGGCTTACCATACTATGTTAAAACCTCAGGATATTAAAATTGAAGATTTTGAAAAGAAAATTTTAGACAGCTTAGGACTTATTCCTCAAATTATCTCACGCTATCGCAGTACTTATTTCAATCATATTTTCAGTGGTGGCTATTCCTCCGGATATTACAGCTATATCTGGTCTGAAGTGCTTGATTCTGATGCTTTCCAGGCATTCAAGGAAAAAGGGATTTTTGATAAAACAACTGCGGAATCATTTAGAAAAAATATTTTAGAAAAAGGTTACACAGACGACCCAATGACTCTTTATAAGAATTTCAGAGGAAAAGAACCCAGTATTGAGCCATTACTTATTAAACGCGGATTAAGATAATTTCCGTTAGCTAAAAAATTAGTAAAAGCAAAATGTCTTTCTGAAAGCTTAAATGAAATAATAATTTTATTTGAAAGAATTTACATCACAATATGTATTATTCTGAAGAATGTCAGAATCCATCTGAAAATATTTTGTTGTTATTGGCTATTAGAAATTAATAATTAGCTTGGATAATTCATCCGATGACTTCCTAGTGTTGTAATTCGTTAAAAGACTTATTATATTGTGTCATTTCGAAACGAAGTGAGAAATCTCACAAGTCATTGCTACTACGGAACTTGAGATTCCTCACTTCGTTTCGGAATGACAAGAAATGTTTATTAGGTTTTCAATAAATTATTACAATAGTCATCGGATGATTAGACTCAGTAACGATTTTATAATTTAATAACTCAACTTTCCTAGTTGACATAAGTGTTTGTAATATATAAATAATATAGA
>CAZCLJ010000116.1:0-13082 GCA_964499465.1 uncultured Hyphomicrobiales bacterium | reverse complement strand
AATTTATTCCGTAGGAATTATATATTTGTAACAAGAATAATCCTTGACTGTGCTTATCCCGTAGGGATTATATATTAAAAAAGCACATATATATTTAATTCCTACGGAATAATAAAAACAAAAAAAAGTATTGTTACAAATATTTTATCCCTAACGGGATAAGTAGAATAGCAGCACGTTTTAAAGATGTGTATAATCGTTAGCTTTTTTAATGGGGGACAGGGAGTTTCTGAAACTATATATTTTATAATGATATTTTAAGTTATGTTATATCCATTTAAATAAAGGTCTTACTTTATATGGGGGGGACAATGACATCTTTACTTATATTCTGCAAAACTTCTTAAACCAGATGTCCAACATCTGCAAGATGTAGGACATCTTTATCTTTAAAATTCAAATACTTTGTTATCATTAACTAGTGTTGTAATTCGTTAAAAGACTTATTATATTGTTTCATTTCGAAACGAAGTGAGAAATCTCACAAGTCATTGCTACTACAGAATTTGAGATTCCTCACTTCGTTTACCAATGACATCTTTACTTTTATTCTGCAAAACTTTACGAAAGTTAAGAAACTTTCGCAAAGTGCAAGAAAAAGCAACGTAGTTGCTTACTGTTTGTAGAAAAAGTATTTTGAGTTTGCAAAACTCCGTAGGAGTGTTCTGTTTGTAGTAAAGATAGGTCGCAACTACGTTGCTTTTCTTTTTTTTCATAATTATTTCTACAAATAGGATACTCCTACGGAGTTGAAAGAAAAATAAACTCTGTCAAGGGTGAATACAATTGCTTTTAACTGATATAAACTTTTGTAAAGTTTCTTAACTTTGCAAAAGTTCAAATAAATCTAAACTTTCTAAACCTTCTAATCTTCTAAACCTTATGTCATCACTATTTAAATAAAAGTCTTCTTTTATAAGGGGGTTCGAAATGACATTATGATTTTGCATTATTAGTTAGCTGTTTGGTATTTGTCATCAGATGAATTGATTCCGATAAAAAAAAGGAAGCAATTATTTAGCAATAAATACTGCTTCCTTATTATAAACCGAACTTTAGTCAAAAAATCTTTTTAAGATTATCAATAAAGATTTACTATTTATGAATTAAACCCATTCCGACTTCAAATGCCTGTTTGTTAAGAGGAATAAGTTTATGGTATCTTTCTGGCAATACTTGCTCTAAAGCTTTGAAAATAGTTTCTGGTTTAACAACTTTTCTTGCTTCGATAAATGCACCGAGGACAATCATATTCATCACTTTTGTATTTTTCAAATTAACAGCGGCATCACTTGCAGCAATAGGATAAATATTAATATCTTCGCGAGTAGGAGGAATAAGAATATTTGAGCTATCATAAATGATATTTCCACCTTTTTTCACTTTTGCTTCAAATTTATCAACAGATGGCTGGTTTAAAGCAACGACTGTGTCAAATTTAGAGATAATCGGGGAACTAATTAGTTCATCAGATACTATTGTAATACAGTTAGCGGTGCCGCCTCTCATTTCTGGACCGTAAGAAGGCATCCATGTAACTTCTTTGTCTTCGATAATGCCAGCGTAGCCGAGTAACATTCCCATAGTTAGGACGCCTTGTCCTCCAAAACCTGAAAAGATTGATTCTTCTGTCATAATTATTTTACCTCCGGTTTCTTTAAATCGCCAAGTGGATAAAAGGGTATCATTTTTTCTTCAACAAATTTATTAGCATCAAGTGGGGTCATTTTCATATTTGATGGGCAGTTAGATATAATTTCAATTAATGAAAAACCTAAGCCCTTCCCTTGATATTCGAAGCCATTTTTAATAGCTTTTTTAGCTTTACGGACATTAGCGACAGTATTAACAGCGTGACGAGTTACATAGCAAACCCCCGGAAGAAGTGCAAGCAATTCGCCAATTTTAAGTGGAAATCCTTGAACTGCAGTATCTCTACCATAAGGAGAGGTAGTTGTTACCATACCGGGAAGAGTAGTAGGAGCCATTTGTCCGCTTGTCATACCGTAAATACCATTATTAATAAAAACAACTACGATATTTTCGCCACGGTTGGCAGCGTGTATAGTTTCGGCAGTACCAATAGCAGCTAAGTCACCATCTCCCTGATAAGAAAAAACATATTTTTCGGGCATAGTTCGTTTAATTGCAGTAGCAACTGCACAAGCTCTACCGTGAGCAGCTTCCTGCATATCAATATTCATATAGTGATAAGCAAATACTGAGCAACCAACAGGTGCCACACCAATAGTGTTTTCTTGAATTCCCAACTCATCAACAACTTCCATAATAATTTTGTGAGCAACGCCGTGCCCGCAGCCGGGGCAATAGTGAAGTTCTCTTTCAGTAAGGGTTTGTGGCTTCTGATATACGCAATATTCAGGTAAGCGAATATCTTCCAAACCAGTTTCATTTATCATATTTTCATTCATTATATACTCCTTATTTAATAAACGTTTTTTCAAAGTGTTCGAGTATTTCATCTGGCGATGGAATCACGCCACCCATTCTGCCGTAGAACTCAACTCTTGTTTTGCCTTCAACAGATAAACGGACATCTTCTACCATCTGTCCGGCATTCATTTCAACATCAAGAATACCTTTGATTTTTGGTGCTAATTCAGCATAAACTTTTTTGGGGAATGGGAATAATGTCTGAGGTCTTACCAAACCAATTTTATACCCTTTTTCTCTTCCAAGTTGCATAGCTTTTGCGCATATTCTTGAGCCAAGTCCAAAACCAGTAAATATATATTCAGCATCTTCAATGTTTGTAGTTTGGTAACGAACTTCTTCTTCTTCCATTTGTTTATATTTTGCCTGGATATGTAGGTTGATTTTTTCAAATAATTCCGGTTCGATGTGAAGTGAAGTAATAAATCTTCTTTCACCGTCTTTTGGTTTTCCAGTAGTTGCCCATGGGAAATGTCTGTCAATACGTTCCATTTGTGGGAAAAGTTCAACTTTTTCCATCATTTGTCCAATTGCTCCATCAGTAAGCAACATAACCGGATTACGATATTTTTCAGCAAGTTCGAACCCGAGTTTAACGAAGTCAACCATTTCCTGAACACTATTAGGAGCAAGAACTAACAGGTGATAATCGCCGTGTCCGCCGCCTTTTACAGATTGGAAATAATCGCCCTGAGCTGGTTGGATAGTGCCAAGTCCCGGTCCTCCTCTGTTAACATTTGCTAATACGCAGGGAAGTTCTGCACCAGCTATGTAAGAAATACCTTCCTGCATTAAGCTAATGCCGGGGCTTGAAGAAGTAGTCATTACTCTTTTGCCTGCACCAGCAGCACCATAAATCATATTAATTGCTGAAACTTCACTTTCAGCTTGTAAAACGACCATACCTGTCCGTTTTGTAGCATGTATTGCTAAATACTCAAGAACTTCAGATTGTGGAGTTATTGGATAACCGAAATAAGCATCGCAACCGGCAAGTATCATAGCTTCTGCGAGAGCTTCATTTCCTTTCATTAATTTTTTTTGTCCCATTTCAAATATTCCTTGTTATTAATTACACTGCTTTCTTTTCAACTTTGCGATACACAGTTATTATCGCTTCCGGGCAAATAATTGCACAACTTGCACAGCCGGTGCAGTTGTCATTAATCTTTACTGAATAGCGATACCCCTTCTTATTGATTACCTCTGATAATCCTAATGTTTGTTCGGGGCATGCAACTATACATAATTCACATCCTTTACATTTTTCGATATCTATTACGATATCACCATATACTTTTGCCATCTTTACCTCTATATGTATTAATAGAATATTAAATTTTATATATTTTAATAATTCATTTTAAATAAAAATATTAAGTTAAGAATAAAAAACAACATTTCAAAAAAAAAGATTAAATTTCTTTTTCTTTTCTTGATATAATTCCAATAAAAGCATAAGAAACGGCTAAAATAAACACTCCGTCACGCTGCAAAAACTGAGTAGTAGAAAAGTCGGAAACCAATAACAAAATTAATGAGCACAATGAACCAAGAGCGATTAATTTATAAAAATCATCTTTTAATAAACGTGAGTAATTTTCTGCTTTTATTATGAAATAAATAAATGAATAAAGAAATAAAAGGAATACTGGTATTCCTAATCTATATGAAAAAAATAAATAACCATTATGAATAAAATCTGTCCTCTTCTCGTATTTTAGAATTGGTTCATGAAATGAGAACTCTTTACCCATTCCACTCCCACCAAGAGGATATTGTTGAATTTTTTTATATATTACTTTAAATTCATCAATTCTTGCTCGAACTGATATATCTTTAGTGCCTTTTGTTGATGATGTAAAACGTTGTCCTATAGCCGAAAATATTATTTCAGCATTTCCTTTGAAAATCAATGTTATCATCGAAAAAATTATTACTATTAATATCAGTGAATATCTTGTCATCCTCAATTTTTGACTAATTGGAACGTATAAAAATACTATGAACAAAAGAATTATGGCAGCTACCCAAAATGTTCTGGCAAAAGTTGATATTAACGCTCCTGAAGAAAGTATTACGATTGATATTAATATTATTTTATTCAATAATTTCTTTTGATATAGCAAAAATATTGTTCCATAGCTTATTAATATTCCGAATAATGCTAAATTAATTCTTTTAGAGTGTATTAATTGCCACGCATATTCTAAACCTTTCAATGTTACCTGGTAATAACTGTAATATTGCATAAATACAATACAAAGAGTAGAAAGTAAGAAGAATGTTAACAAAGTGAGTATGTGTTTTTTTTCAGTAAAATATTCTCTGATTGGGAAGTAATATAAAATCATTGAAAGCAAGGTGAATTCACGTAGCCAATCTAAAAAAGTTACATCATTTAAAAGTGAAATGAACAGATTAAGTAATACGAAAATAAAAAATATAAAAATTGACAAGTCTGCGTAATTGTCAACTAATTTCTTTCTTTTTACTGCTAACTGCCAAAAAAACCAAACAAACAAATTACCATTATAAAATACAGCTATAATTACATCAACAGCAGAAATTCCTTTTTCGCTATTAATAAAGAAAAGAAATGATGAAGCTGCTATTAAATATATCCAAAAACGCTGTAGTTTATCCTGCATTAATCTTCCTGATTTGTATATCTTTTTTTATAACGGTTGTTCATAGTTCTAAAATTTTCAAACAGAACAATTATAAATATAATTAATGCAAGCGAGCCAATAGCTGAGCCGGCAACAATTAATGAGCGTTTTGGAAGGTCTTTCTTTTCAGCTGGAGTTGCACCGTCCAAAACAAACAAGGTTTGCTGATTTCTTATTTCATCTAAACGGGCTTCTTCAAGCATTGGCAGAAGCAATGACTTTACCTTAGTAAATGTTTCGAGTTCAGTGTACATTCTTAAATACTCAATGGCAATTTTTGCTGATTCATCAAGTGCAAAATTCCCAGCAAACCCGCTGTTCCTTGTCATTGCCTGTAATTTATTTTCCAATTCATCAACAATATTTCGTTGCATCTTTGTATATGAGTCGTTAGAACCATATTTATTGGTTAAAACATCTAGCATAATTTCCTGCTTTATTTTTTCGGCTTTTAAATCAGAAAAAGAATTACTTAGTGCTTTAGATTGGTCTTCAGGAGAAAAAATTAAATATTTTTTTGAATACTTTTGTAATGAATCTGCAATCACATTAAACATAGAATCTGTTTGAGCCAATCTTCTTTCTAAGTGCATCCTGTTTGTTCTTGCATCTCTGTTGAAAATGTCTTTACCAACTCCATTTGCTATGTCAATGTATGCTTTAACCATAGCAGCAGCAGTATCAGGATTCTTATCCCAGATTGTAATTGTATAATTGCCTTCAGATTCATAAGTTATTTCTATATTGCTCTCAAGTTCCTTGCGGGTATTTGTCATAATATATTCTTCAATTTCATACCTTTCAGAAAGATTGAATAATTTGATTATGCTGTCTTTCACTGTTCTGCTTTCCATAACCACGAGAAAACTGTATTGCTCGGCACCACCACCTGAGCCACCCATCTTTGTTAGTCCAAAATCTTTTAAAGCAGAAGAAATATTACCAAGAGCCCCCTGCAATAATGAGCCGCTTTGCTTGGGTGGAATTAAACTGCTTGTTGAAGCATACCAGTTTGGCAGAAGTAATGAAATTATTACGGAAGCTATTGTAGTTATAACAACGAATATTATTATTGTTATTTTATATTTATATAGCAATCCGGTAAAATATACTGAATCGAATTCGGTTAATACTTTATCACCAATTTTTTCTTTAATTTTTTCTTGATTTTCCATTCTTTATTTTTCTATTGATAGTGGATTCTTTAAAAAAGGTGGTTTATTGAAGTCATCTTCAATTGGTTTGACCTCGCCATCTTCAAAAAGAAGGTCGGGTGTTATTATACTTGTAGAAAGATAAGCTCTTCCGCCTGAAACAAAAGTAGAAACTACTGCCGGTGCAAGATAATTTAAAACGTAACTATTTTCTGATGTATTGATTATATCTTTAAATGATTGCTGGGTAATCTGCTTTAACTCGCAACCGCGAAGCAATTTTTCTGTTCCGTCCGGATATACTTTGTAAACCTCTACTAATGGTATTGTGTTTGGTTGCCTTCCGAAAGCAAAATCTCCAACTGACAAACGATATATTCCTGTAAACAAAATATTTGTATTCATTGCCTTTCTTACAATTATCCCATACGGAAGTTCACGGTCTTTGCAAAGTTTTAGCATTTTTCCTTTTAGTTCCTTCTGGCTTAAACTATGCTTTTCGTCTGAACTTACTTCAAGCACACCAAACATAGGCGCTCCCATACGAAAATGTCCATTGCTTTTGCGGACACGTTTAATTGGGGTGCGCGAAGATAACAAATTCTTTAAATATCCATCTTTTACTAAATTGATATGTTGAGGTAAAACTCCTTCATCATCTAAATTAAAGCTTCCGGTTAAAGTAATATTTCTATATTTGTCTTGCAATGGTTTTGCATCTACAGATAAAAATTCAGGTAAAACTCTTCCACCAATTTTTGATTGAAATGCCCCATACTGCTCATTTGTTTGAACACCCTGAGCGGTAAGTGGAGTGCGTTGAGCAACTAAATGAGGTGCAAACGTTTGGGCAAATACTTCTGCTGCTGCCTGTCCTTCAAAAATGATTGGTCCTGAATAAGAATCGTCCAATACATCAGCTTTTAACATATTTGAAGTGTTTTTTGCCATTACATCAGTTGCTTTTACAAGTGAATCAACATTTGGCAAATCGGCGGGAACTTTCCCATAAACTGAATAAAAATTTGAAAGAGGCATTCCATCTTCTGCCTGTGATACTGCAACTACCTCCAGACCAGCGAACATTTCATTTTTTACATATTTCCGCCCTTCGCTGTTCAGATAATATACCGTTTGAGGTAAAAACTGATAAGCAGCAGAGGAATTGAAAATATCGGGATAATTACGAAAAACTGCAGAAACATTTTTGCAAATATGTTCTATTTCGTTCATTGAAGGAATTGGATACTCTTTTAGCTGAATGTAAGTTTCAGGTGGTATTTGAGTATAGTCATCAATAGTATCTTTGCGCATTTTATTTTTTAGTGATGACTCTTTTTTTGAGTAGATTTCAGCAGCACGCTTGTATGCAGCATCTGTCGCAAGCCAAAGCTCACGGCGCAGCGTAGAATAATCTAATTCTAAAGGAACCTGACGATTTTTAAAACGTTCTTCGTCATCGCCGCTTCCAAAAAGATTTAATCCGAAATCGAAAAAGTTTGTATTATCAAATTTATAATCGCCTACTCTTACAGAAACATTAATAGTTGCGATTTGGCTGTTATCAGATTCTACAATATGCCCAAGCACTGCTTTAGCAGAATATTCATTTTCAAATAGCAAAGTGTATTCCACATAGTATGGCTTTTGAAGCGATTCCAAATGAAGTTCTGAAAGTGTGCGGGTGATTTCGTCCTGCATTGCCCGGAATACTTCTTCTTGCTCAATTGCTTTTGCCGATAAGCTAAAAATGATAAGAAGAGATAAAAGTATGAAATTAAATTTTTGTATTTTTTTCATTTTTTTGAATTGTTTCTAATACATATAAAAATAAAAGACGTTTATAATTTAATAAAATTATTAATTAGTTCTCTTTATTTAAGTGATTGTTAAGAAATAAGTCATACTATTGTAGTAATTCGTTAAAAGACTTATTATATTGTGTCATTTCGAAACGAAGTGAGAAATCTCACAAGTCATTGCTACCAAGATACTTGAGATTCCTCACTTCGTTTCGGAATGACATCTTTAAATGTATCTTTGAATGCAACTTGGTATAAGCTTAGACCATGTAATATTATTTATTAATTTTAAATTAAATCTTTCTTTAATTCCAATTGCAAATTTGTAAGGTATAAGTGAAAGAGACCCGTCTAAATATTTATCTCCAATATTAAAAACTATAGTGCCAGTATTTTTTGTTACTCTTATACATTCTTTAAAAATTGAATACAAATTTTCTAAATACTCATTTTCAGATATTTCATTCCCTATACCAATAAAGCCATAATCTCTTTGTTGAAAATATGGAGGTGAAGTAATAACTAAATCAACCAAATTTGATGAAAAATCTTTTAAAACCTCTTTACAATCTCCACTTATTATTGTATTATTACTGATTTCTTTATTCATTAGTATTATATTAGCATTAATAATTGTTTTTCAACAAATTACAAAAATACTAAAAAACGCTCTTACTACAAAAATGATAAAACGGAATAGAGATTGCTTTATTAAGGAAATAATAAATTTAGAGTTCTTGACCCAAGAAAGAAAATAAAGGAGTTAGAAGATTTGCCTCGCAACGAATAATTTCGCTCTTAATCTCCATAATAAATTATGGAGTTACTCTAATTATTAGAATAACTCCCAAATTTATTTGGGAGTTATATGTTTGCAGTGTTATTAAAATATTTTTTTTTCAGAACTTTCTTAAGAGCGAAATATCAAGCTACGAGGCATCTGGAGTTCTTAATTTTGTTTGTAGCTTTTTGCTACGTTATGTCATCTCCATTTAAATAAAGGTCTTACTTCATTTTGGGGTTGCCAATGACATCTTTACTTTTATTCTGCAAAACTTCTTAAACCAGATGTCCTACATCTTGCAGATGTAGGACATCTTTATCTTTAAAATTCAAATACTTTGGTATCATTAACTTGTGAGATTCTTCGCTGCGCTTCAGAATGACAATGTAAATTGATGTCATCTCCATTTAAATAAAGTTCTTACTTCATTGTGGGGTTCGAAATGACAAGATTGCGAAATAACAAACTACAAGACTTCAGGAGTTTATAATTTATAAGAGTTTCAATGCGTTGTCCCAGTTGACAATTTCCCAGAATTTATCAATAAATTGAGGACGGGCATTGCGGTAATCAATGTAGTAGGCGTGTTCCCAAACGTCAATTGTAAGAATCGGCTTTTTATCTAAAGTAAGAGGAGTGCCGGCATTGCTTAAAGCAAGTATTTCAAGTTTGCCATCAGGATTTTTAACGAGCCAAGCCCAGCCAGAGCCGAACAAAGTGGCAGCTGCTTTAGAAAATTGCTCTTTGAAAGCATCGAAAGAACCAAAGCTATTGTTAATAGCATCAAGCAACTGACCCTTAGGCAAACCACCACCATTTGGCGAAATACAATTCCAGTAGAATGTATGATTCCAGGTTTGAGCAGCATTGTTGAAAAGACCTGCCTGAGCTTTTTTAATTATATCTTCCAAAGGCATATTTTCGTATTCTGTCTCGGCAATTAAATTGTTGAGATTGCTGATATACGCCTGATGATGCTTACCATAGTGGTAATCGAATGATTCTTCAGAAAGAATCGGAGCAAAGGCATTCTTTGAGTATGGCAATTCTGGAAGTTGGTAAATCATTTTTCCCCTTTCATAAGAATTAACAAATTATAATAAAAGAAGACGAAAGAAATTATTTTTATTATAATACTACTCGTATAATAAATATTTTGCTCTTTTCAATAAAAATTCTTTTTTACCTTTATTGCATAGTTGAAGAACTTTTTCATCAGTGGTATTTAAATCGAACAGGGCGTAAAAAAGTTCATCGGTGCCGGTTGCCTTGCAAAACATCTGCTTTGCTTTTTCATTAACGTTTTTAATATCAAAAATTTCAGGATGAATTTTTCTTACCGCAAGCATAATTCTGAAACCCGCAGTATATGGTTCATAGTGATTATTCAGCTTGAAGCGTAAAAGGAAGCCGTTGCAATCAGTATTAGAATATTTTGCGTAAAAAGGACGGTAGCGGGTAGGAATTATTTCCAATCCATCAATTTTATTATTCTTAAATGATTTATAAACATCATCAGTATTAAAAGTTGGGCTGCCAATGTATTGAAAAGGCAAAGTAGTGCCAATCCCGATGCTAATAATTCCAAGTTCTCCGAAACTGCCGAGAGTAGCGTAACCACGTGCAGCATCAACTGATGGGATATGAGGCGAGGTCGGAATCCACGAAAAGCCGGTATCCTCCCAGCTCATCCAACGCTGCCATCCGCTCATTTTGATTACATTAAGTTTTGCTTTAATCGGTTTTCCATCTTTTTTTAGCCACCCTTCTCCATTTACTAATTTAGCGATTTCTCCAATTGTGCAGCCGTGAAGATAGGGAACAGGGATTATGCCAATGAATGATTTAAATTGCTCTTCAACTACATTTCCGTCAACTATTAGTCCACCAATTGGGTTTGGTCGGTCTAAAATTATAATTTCTACGTTTTGCTCGGCGCATGCTTCCATTATGTAATAAAGTGTGCTGATGTAAGTGTAAGAACGGACTCCTATGTCTTGTATATCTACTACAACAGCATCGCAGTTCTCTAATTGTTTTGCAGTTGGCTTTTTGCTTCCACCATAAAGAGAAATTATAGGTATATCAAAGATTTTATCATTTGCAATTTCTTCGCCAGCAGGAACGGTTGAGTAAAGTCCGTGTTCAGGAGTAAAGAAAGCAAGAGTTAAGAACTTATTTTGTTCTGCGAATATTTCTGCTGTTAAAGTGCCGTCTGAGGTTCTTCCCGATTGATTCGTATAAAGAATAACACGCTTTCCTGCAAGGACCTCGAAATTGCTTTTGATTAAATTATCTATGCCTAATCTAACAGTATGCTTTGATTCGGAATGTAAAGTGAAATTTGAAATTATATATAGAAATATTATTATGAAGATTTTGCTTATGTATTTTGTCATTATTCTTTCTTTTCATTTGTCAATTATACTCTAATATCTAATTCTTAAAAAATACAATCTTTTGATTGCAAAATTAATACCATAAAATCTAATAGCAAATTATTAGTTACTGAACGACAAATTAATTAAATGGAACTGGTTTTTTTGTGAATTTCTGTCGGTTTATGGTTTATGGTTTATGGTTTATGGTTTTCGGCTGCCAGGAATTAATCATTAATCATTAATCATTAATCATTAGACTTTATACCAAACTGCTAACTAATAATGCAAAATTATAATGTCATTTCGAAACGAAGTGAGGAATCTCAAGGTCTGTGGTAGTAAGGAGTTGTGAGATTCTTCGCTGCACTTCAGAAAGACAGATTATTTTATCATTATTGTTAGTGGTTTGGTATTAGTCATTATTCATTAGTCAAATTTAACTTCTTATTATAAAATATGCGAAATAGCAAACTACGTGGCATCAGGAGTTCTGAGATTTGAATTGAGATATGTGAATTATATAATAATAAACAAAAATTTTTTATTTTTTTAAAAAATATTTGTAAATTATTTTTTTTAAATTTATAAAATAAAATATGAAAAAAACAATTGGATTAGTTATAACAATTATTGTTGTAATCGGCTTAGTTTTATTGAAACTGTTCGTAATTGACAAGCACGACATTACAACTGCAAAAGCTAAGACGGCAGCAGTTATTCCAACGGATTGCTATATAGTTAAAGATAGTTCAGTTGAATTTAAAATCTCTACTATTGGAACACTAAAACCTAACGAAACTGCTAATATAGTTAGTGAAATAAGCAAAAAAGTCGTTGCTGTTTATATGAAAGAAGGAAGCGTAGTTTCTAAAGGAGCATTGCTTTTTAAACTTGATGACGCTGATTTGCAGGCAAATTTAAAAAAACTGAAAATTGAAGAAACTTTAGCCAGTGCTACAGAAGCACGTGAAAAAATCCGATTGGAAAAAGGTGGGAGCAGCCAACAACTCTACGATGAAATTCTTTCAAAACTGAACAGCATTAAAGCCGAAATTGAATTTATTAATGTAGCAATTGATAAAACTGAAATTGTTGCTCCTTTTTCCGGAAGAGTTGGATTTAGAAATGTTAGTTTAGGCAGTTATGTTTCTCCAAATACTTTATTAACCACAATAAATGATATTAGTCAGGTTAAAATGGATTTTGCTGTTCCCGAGATGTATTCAAATAGCATAAAAATTGGGCAGGAGGTCGAGTTTACTACTGATTATTCTGTCGAAAAATTCAAAGCAAAAATTTATGCGATTGAGCCAAATGTCGATTTAAAAACCAGAACTCTACTTCTTAGAGCTATTTGTGAAAACCGTGAACAAAAATTAGTTCCCGGTTCTTCAATTAAAGTAAATATTGCAATTGAAGAAAATGAACATTCAATTTTTATCCCAAGCGAAGCACTTGTCCCTACTATGAAGGGCTACTTATGTTATTTATTAAAAGACGGTAAAGCCCAGTCAGTTCCATTAAAAACCGGAAACAGAAATCAACAGTCTGTTCAGATTATTGAAGGGCTTGCTGTCGGAGATACTGTAATTACTACAAATCTTCTTAAATTAAAACAAGGTGCTGATGTTAGTATAGCCACTATTTATTAATTGTTAATTATTAATTATTAATTATTAATTATTAATTGTTAATCTCTAACACCAAGTTGCATTTAAAGATACAATTAAAGTGTCATTCTGAAGCGAATATAAACGAAGACATTTACTTTTGAGAAAAAGAACTAAATAAGAAGCAAGCCATACGATCAACAAGTTGATAGTATGGCTTAGAAT
>CAZCLJ010000115.1:0-13124 GCA_964499465.1 uncultured Hyphomicrobiales bacterium | reverse complement strand
TTTCGGAATGACAAGAAATGTTTATTAGGTTTTCAATAAATTATTACACTAGTCGTATTTGCGGACACTAAAAGAATGTAGTGAGCAGGTATGCTTTCTTCATATGGTTGTAAATTGACGCTAAGTCTCATACGATGACTGCCAGTCATTGTATGACTTGGAAAACAGAGCGGGTCTATGCTACAAACAGGACACTCTTACGGAGTTTTGCTAACTCTAATTTCATTTTTCTACAAACAAATTGCAACTACGTTGCTTTTTTTATACTTTGCTTAAATTTGAATGACAGATGGACTCCACTTGGGAAAGTGGAGTCCATCTTTTGCTTTCTAAAATACAAATGTAGTCATCGGATGACTTTAAAAAAAGTAGCTACAATTGTTCATCGTTCTTATGTAATACTATATATTTTGGTTGGTTATGCGAAAAAGCATTTTTTTTATTTTGAAAGATTTAATAAATTTTGTAAATTAGTTGTGTATTTATTGAGAGTTCGTAGATAAATGAGTTGGCGGCAGCTTTACAAAGCACAACAACAATGTTTTATCAAACTACATGAAAAATAAATGGGGATTTTTAAGAGAAACTAATGACTTGGCTAAAAAGGCTGGTATTGATAAAGATACTGGACTACATAGGACTGGTCTGGAAGATTATTTAAAAGTAATTTTTCCAAACATAAATGACTGGATTCATGATAAAGCACTCGGTAAAATAAATGATACATTATATAGGAGTCGTCCAGATTATAGAAGTGAGCAGTTGAAACTTATAATTGAATTTGATGGACTTCCTCATTATACAAACCCTGATATAATTGAAAAAGACATTAAGAATACTGATTTGTATACGAATTTAGGATATAAGGTTGTGAGAATTCCCTATTTCATACAATTGACAAAGAAAGCTGTTAAAACATTATTTGGTGTTGAAGTGTCAGAAGATTTGTTTGATGAACAGATTTCTTCTTTAGGTATTAAAGGACGTAATACACCAGCGTATTTGTGTCCAGCAGGGATTAAACGAATGGCTCAAGATTTCAGTAAGTTCCCAGAACAATATGAAATAAATGTCAATGCTTTAAGAAATCAAAATGATTTATTTAAAAGCGGCGTTGATTTTTTAGTGAATGAATATAAAAAATAAACACCAGCAAACAACAAAGGCTCTTACGCCATGCGGGTTTCAGAGATTTTCGAGTTTCAGTTCCCATATCTTAGTTTCTTCTCAAGGGATACGGACGCAGCTTCGCAATCCTGCACGGTGCATAGCCGCTGTTGTTAGCGGTCATACTAAAAAAACGTACTGTACATTTAGAAATTAATATATTATGATTAATCCTTATTGGCCTATATATAAAAACTTAGAACGAGAAGTCGTTGTTTTATCTAATCAGATACATTTTGACGATAGTCAACTTACTGTATATTCCATAAAAATATCTGAATTGTTACTTAGATGTGTTGTAGAAGTTGAAGCAATTGCAAAAGAATTATACTTCAAAAATGGAGGGAAAAATCCTTCAGGCAGAGACTTATACTTTGATACGGATTGTCTAAACCTGTTAGAGGATAAATGGACGCTAAGTAAAAAGGTCATTATCGTTTCATCGGCTAATTTTTATTTTCAGCAAGAGGAAAATAAAATATTGACTCCTTTAAATAAAGCTAATAAACGAGGAACAAGTGCTGCAGATTGGGAGAAAGCTTACCAAGCTGTAAAACACAATAGGACGATGAACTTAACAAAAGGGAATATTAAACATTTACTCAGGGCTATGGGAGCATTGTTTCTCCTTAACTTATATTTTAAAGATGATGTTTTCAAATTGGCAGATATTAATTCTGAGAAATTTGCTGAAAATTTCTCTGATTTATTCAATATTAAGGTTCATAAATGGAATGGTGACACTAACGATTATGACTCATATTTAAAAAAGGAAGATTTTGAGGAATGTACTTATCTTATTAAATTTACAAATGATTCTAAGGCAAAATGGAGTGAGTTTGCAAATGAACAAGGAAAAAATTTAAATGCGATGATTTTTAATCATCCTAAAGTAAAACAATACATAAATGAAAATTTAATTGAAGATGGGAAAATAAAAAAAGCAGAATATACGGAGTTCCTTAAGAATAGAGGTTATTTTAAATGTATAGACATGAAAACAGAGTATGGTAATATGATAAATTCCTCCATGAAATTAGCATCTAAGAAACTGTCATATGATTGGAGAAAGTCAGCAGATTTTGAAGCTGTTTTAAATATGAACCAGCAGATTTACCCTCCTGTAACCTCAGAAATATAAAATATATAAGCCCAACCACTAACAAGCGATCATACGCAATGCGGGTTTCAGGTGTTTTATAAAATCAGTGGCTCATAAATCAAGGTCGGTTTATTTCCCCCTAAAGCCAGTAGTTTCTTCTGACTTTGTTATGCGATTGCTAAAAATTCAAGAAATCTTTATTTTCTTTCCGCTCATATAACGAATTTTTCCGAAAACAGCTCTTTCGCCCCAAGCTCTGTCGTGAACTCCACCAATGCTCCATGCAATTCCTGTATAGCCATTTGGGTCGCGTCCATCAAGAGAATATTTGTCGTTCAAAAAAATTGAATGTTCAATTGCTTCTTCTGGTGAGTTTGTCCATTCTAAAATCTTCTTTGCCCAATACATACGAAGGTAGCTGTGCATTTTTCCTTTATTAACCATTTGCTTTTGAGCAAAATTCCATACTTTATCGTGAGTATTTGCTTCTTCAAACTCATCCAAGCTATAAATATAATCTCTTTTATCGCTTCTATGCTCATTCAATGTCTTTTTTGCCCAATCTGGAAAACCATCAAAATGAGCGTAATTTTGGTTATAAAAGCAGAAATTATCGGAAAGCTCGCGCCGAACAATAAGTTCTTCGAGAAAGGAATGTTTTGAATCCTCATCTGCATCTTCTTTCATCACTTCGAGAGCAACTCTTTGAGCAGAAAGCTGTCCAAAATGCAGATAGGGTGATAGATTTGAAAGTCTGTCAAATTGAGTATCATTTCGGTTCAGGGCATAATTATTCAATTTATTGGAAATAAAGTGATTAAGCATATTTCTTGCTTCTGCTTCTCCACTTTTAAAATATTCATTTTCGAAAAGCATACTTTTGTATTTTTCAAAAATCTGGTTATTATTTATTTTAGAAAGCAAAATTTGATTTTCGTTATGAAAAGGGTGTTCTATAACTTTAGAAAAATCATCTAAAAACTGGGGCAGCAATTTATTTATTTTAGGGCGAAAAGTGTATGCAGCCCACTCTTGCTTATCGGAAGCAATGCGACAGGGAACGATATTATGGGTATCAACTTCAAATACTGGCAAATGAGAAGTTTTAATAAAATCGTTTATCCACCCCCTTTTTATTTTTAGTGGGTCAAAGTCCGTTACAAGTGCAGCAGCTTTTATAGATTCAGCAAACGTTTTAATACTTTCTCCTCTATTGCTATCAATAAAGAAGAAAGGAATATTTTTTGCCTGCAAATCGCTTGCAACTTGCTTCAATCCAAGCAGCATAAATGAATAATGCCGCGTGCCAGCACCCAAAAAGTTTGGAACCAAATAAAAGCAGACATATAAGGGAGCTTTAAGTTCAAGAGCCAAAGATTGTGCATAAAGCAAAGCCCAGTTGTCGCTCACTCGTTGGTCACGGCTCATCAAATATATAACGGGAGCAGAATGGACTTCACCGTCATTCCTTAAATGAATTCTTTTAGAGTTGAGATTTTTTCCGTAAATTTGCATAGTTTAACTAAAATTTTTTTCAAATCGTCTTTTTGAAAATTAAATTAAACAAATTATTTGAAAATAAAAAGGATAAATAAATGAGTGAAAATAACGACATTTTTTCAACAATAAAAGAATTAGAAAAACAAGTAGTTACAGTCCCAAAGAAGCTAACAATACTGCCCCTTCGCGATATGATTATCTTTCCCTATATGATTTTTCCAGTGCTGATTGGGCGTGCTTTTTCACTAAAATCCGTTGCAAAGGCATTAGAACAGGATAAATTCATATTCGTTGCTGCCCAAAAAGATTCCTCAATTGAAGAGCCGGAAATGAAAGATATTTACAGCTACGGAACTGTTGCTAAAATTATCCAAATCCTTCGTTTGCCAAATAATTTGCTTAAAATATTAGTTGAAGGACTTTATCCGGCGAAAATAAAAAAATCCACCAGAAATAAAGAATTGCTCGAAGCTGAAATTCAGGTAATCAATCTTGAAGCACAGGACAATAGTCAGGAGCTTTCTGCTGTGATGCGTCAATGCACAGAGCTTTTCGTAGATTATATAAAAGTAAATCATACATTGCCACCCGACATTTTATCCGCTTTCGAAAATATTACTGACCCAATAAGGAAACTTTATTACATTGCTGCAAATGTCCAGCAAAAAATTGAAATTAAGCAGAAAATTCTTGAAAAGAAAACACTTTTGCAGCAGTATTTTGAACTTGCTACTATTATTACTTCAGAATTGGAAATAATGAAGCTCGAAAACGAAATCAGCAGCAAGGTTCACGATAATATCCAAAAGACGCAGCGAAAATACTATATTCAGGAGCAAATTCGTGCATTGCAAAACGAACTCGGCGAAGATGAAGAACTGATTCCCGAACTTCTTGCAATAAAAGAAAAACTTGACAAAGCGGATTTGCCCGAAAATATAAAACCAAAAGTTACAGAAGAATTTGAACGTTTGAAAAAAACTCCTACAATGTCGCCGGAGTTTTCTGTGAACCGCAACTATCTTGAGTTTCTTGCTTCTCTTCCATGGAAAGAGCTAACTGAAGACAATATGAATATTGAACACGTAAAGACAATTTTAGACGAAGACCACTACGATTTAGAAAAGCCGAAGGAACGTATTTTGGAATATATTGCGGTGCTAAATTTGGTTGGCACACTCAAGCGTCAAATCCTTTGCTTCGTGGGACCTCCGGGAGTTGGAAAAACTTCGCTTGGTCGTTCAATAGCAAGAGCATTGGGAAGGAAATTTGCACGCTTTTCGCTTGGTGGCGTTAGGGACGAAGCTGAAATACGCGGTCATCGCAGAACTTATATCGGTGCTTTACCCGGAAAAATTATTCAATCAATGAAAAAAGCCGGAACAATAAATCCGGTTATTCTTCTAGACGAAATAGACAAAATGTCTATGGATTTCCGCGGAGACCCATCTTCTGCACTACTCGAAGTGCTTGACCCTGAGCAAAACGTTGCATTCAACGACCACTATCTTGAAGTTGATTATGATTTGTCAAATGTTCTTTTCATTACGACTGCAAATGTGAAATACGATATTCCTGTGCCACTGCAAGACCGTATGGAAATTATAGAGCTAAGCAGCTATCTTGAAATGGATAAAATGGAAATTGCACGCCAGCATATAATTCCACGGCTATATAAGGAATTTGGTTTGAGCGAAATGAATGTTGATTTCAAAAGCGAAGCCATAATGAAAATCATTCGCGAATACACACGTGAAGCCGGTGTCCGTAACCTTGAACGCGAAATTGCCTCTATTTTAAGGAAATTAGCAAAAGATATTGTTGAAAAATACTATTTAAAATTAAAAGACAAGAAAAATGCACCTGCTCAAGATTTCAAAAAGGCATTGATTGAAGACGAAGCTTTCAAAAAATCTATTCAAAAGCAAAAACACGTTATTGATGAAGATTTAATTGAAAAGTTTTTAAAAGCACCAAAATTCAAGCAAAAGAAAGATGAGTTGGACGATAAAGTCGGTGCTGCAACGGGACTTGCATGGACAAGTGTAGGAGGCGAAACTCTTCCGATTGAAGTAACGATTATGCCCGGACCCGAAAAACTGACTTTGACAGGAAAACTCGGCGATGTGATGAAAGAATCTGCTCACGCTGCACTTTCTTATCTTCGTTCAAATACAAAAGCGCTCAACGTCCCTGATAATTTTTACAGGAAAAAGGAAATTCATATTCACATTCCCGAAGGAGCTATTCCTAAAGATGGGCCTTCTGCTGGAATAACTATGGCGACTGCACTTATTTCCGCAGCATCGGGCAGAGCTGTTCGCGGAGATGTGGCTATGACTGGCGAAATTACTTTGCGTGGCAATATTCTGGCTATTGGCGGACTAAATGAAAAGCTACTTGCAGCAAAGCGTGCCGGTATAAAAGATGTGATTATTCCTAAAGAAAATGAACGGGATATTGAAGATATTAAAGATGAAATTAAATCCGGCTTAAATATCATTCCTGTTTCGCACATAAGTCAGGCAGTAGAAATTGCTATAAAGAAATAGAAAAAGAACTCCTTCACTTATAATGAAAATAAGGTAATAAAGAGGTTTTCACCATAAAGAATCATTTCTTAAATATTGTAAACAGTTGTTATTCTGAATCACAAGATAAAGAAAGAACTTTATTTAAATGGAAATGACACCAATTTACACTTGTCATTCCGAGGCAAATATAAACGAATAGGTTTACTTTTGGAGAAATGAACTAAATAAGAAGCAAGCCATACGATCAACAAGTTGATAGTATGGCTTTTATGTAAACATTTGCAATATAGATAGTTAAATGATATTAGGTAACGTAGAGAGTCATTACACTAATATTTTTTCTCTTTTAAAGCAGTTTGGCACAAAAATCAATATTTAAATTTACACCTATAATATCAAGTTGCATTCAAAAATACATTTAAAGATATCATTGGTAACGAAGTGAGAAATCTCACAAGTCATTGCTACCACAGAGTTTGAAATTCCTCACTTCGTTACCAATGACATCGTAGTTTGTCATTCTGACGGATGTCAGAATCCATCTTGGTTTTCCCTAAAGAGAATGGACAAAGAAATATTTTAGTCATTAGTCATTGGTCATTAGTTGTTAGTAAAATCAGAACTCCTGATGCCTCGTAGTTTGTTATTGCGCAGTCTTGTCATTTTGAAACGAAGTGAAGAATCTCACAAGTCATTGCTACCACAGAGTTTGAGATTCCTCGCTTCGTTTCGGAATGACACCTTTTCTGTATAATTTGCGAAATAATTCTTTACAAAGCAAATCTTCTAACTCTTTTATTTTCGTTATGGCATCAAGAGTTCTATATTTACAAATATCCGATATGCTTTCTTTTCATAAAATCGACAAGTTCTTTAACATCATTTCCTTTATTCCTCTTGCAAATTAAAATAGCATCTTCGCTATCAATAACAACCATATTGTCAACTCCAGAAATGGCTAATGGTTTATGCAAAGCACTAATAATGGAGTTAGAGACATTTAGAGCAATGACATCACCTTCAATAAAATTATTTCTTGCATCTTTAAGTGATAATCTGTAAAGTTCATCCCAAGAGCTTAAATCGCTCCAGCCGAATGAAGAAACAACAACTAAGACATTGTCGATTTTTTCAAGTATAGCATAATCAATAGATTCAGCTTGCATTTGCATATAGATATACTCTAAAATTCCTTTATACGAAAGTTTACCGAGATGACTTTTCAAGAGAATAAACAAGCGGTAATGGTCTGGTAGAAACTTAAAAAATGCTTGCCAAAAGACATCAATCCTTATGGAAAAAATTCCACTGTTCCAAAAGAAATCCCCTGACTGTATAAAACGCCGTGCAGTATCTTCATCAGGTTTTTCGGCAAACGTTTTTGTATATCTAACTCCTTGCGAATAATAATCTTCAATACCTTCACTTTCCTCCTCAATTTGAATATAGCCAAAAGTTGTTTCTGACCGGGTTGGTGTTAAACCAATAGTTACAATCCCTTTTTGGATTGAAGCGACTTCAGATGCAATATTTAATGAATTATGAAATTCAACAATGCTTGTTATATAATGGTCAGAAGGCAATATTGTCATAACAGTATCCTGACTATAATATTGCTGAACTATTGTTGCAGAAAGTGCTATGCAAACGGCAGTATTTCTTGGGAATGGCTCTAAAATAAAATTCTCTTTTGGAATATAAGGTAATTGCTTAATTGCTAAATCCTTATGCGTTTCTTTCATAACAATAAATATATCTTCCGGCTTGAAAATCGGTAAAATCCTGTTTATTGTATTTTGTATCATTGTTCCTTCGCCAATATAATGCTGAAATGGTTTAGGATTTTTTTCGGTGCTTCTGGGCCAAAACTTCGGATTGTTGCCGCCAGCCATAACTATTGCTACTCTTTTTGTCTCACGTATATTCATATTTATTAAAATGCTTGTTAATTATCCCAATATTTTTCTTAAATTTTTAACAACTTACCTTTTTCTTCAAAACTAATCAATATTTTATAAAAATTAAAAGAAAATAATTTTTATTATAGATGAATCAATTCTAAAAAGTGTCATTCTCTTGAAAAAGAAGTATCTATAAACCACGCTGAGAGCAGATTTCCGATTACTCGGAAATAACTTGTTATTGTTTTTAGAGTGGATAAATAGATTATACCAAGTTACTTTTAAAGATAAAATATGATTGTCATACCAAACCGCTAACTAATAGTGCAAAATCATAATGTCATTTCGAAACGAAGTGAGAAATCTCAAAGTCTGTGTTAGCAAGGAGTTGTGAGATTCTTCGCTGCGCTTCAGAATGACAGATTATATTACCATTATTGTTAGCGGTTTGGTATCAGTCATTCCGAAACGAAGCGAGGAATCTCAAACTCTGTGGTAGCAATGTCTTGTGAGATTTCTCACTTCGTTTCGAAATGACAAGACCGCGCAATAGCAAACTACGAGGGGTAAGGAGTTCTGAACTTGGAAGGAAAGTTTTTTTCTACAATTAAAAATCAGATGTCCTATATCTTGAAGATACAGGACATCTTTTTTTAAAACCAATTATGTATTAGAACAATGTTAAAACTGGATACTAACATTCTTCAGAATGACCATAAAAAATTAAATAATTGAAACACATTTGAATTTCATTAATATTTACCAAAATCCTCTTCATCTAAATTAATAATATCTTGAGGTTTAGGTCTTTCAGAACGCTTCATATCTGGCAAAGCATTACTACGCATATTTCTTCCTGAAATTAAATTATTATTATAATTTGAATTAGCATTTGAAGAATAACTATCATAAGAGCCCTTCCTAAGTTTAAAGTGAACAATCATTTGTCTAAGCTGATTTGCCTGCCCGGAAAGCTGTTCAGCTGCAGATGCACTTTGTTCGGCGCTTGCAGTATTAGTTTGGGTAACTCTGTCAATTTGAGATAATCCTTCATTTATTTGAGAAATACCTTCAGCTTGTTCATTGGAAGAGGTAGTAATTTCAGCAACTATATCAGCAGCTTTAATAGAATTATTCTTAATTTCTTCAAGAACATTACTTGTTTTAGTAGCGAGTTCAGCACCATTTTCAACAGTTTTAATGCTGCTTTCAATCAATTCAGAAGTTTCTTTAGCAGCAGTAGCACTTCGTGCAGCAAGATTCCGAACTTCTTCAGCAACGACTGCAAATCCTTTACCGTGCCTACCAGCTCGAGCTGCTTCAACGGCAGCATTTAAAGCAAGTAAATTTGTTTGGAATGCAATTTCGTCAATTACTTTAATAATTTTAGAAATATTCTTACTTGACTCATTTATTTCAGTCATAGCAAAATTCAACTGGTTCATCTCATTGTTACCTTTTTCAGCAGATTCGCGGGCATCTAAGGTTAGAGTATTTGCATGATTTGAGTTTTCTGCATTGATTTTAGTCTGAGAACCAATTTGTGTCATAGAACTTGTAATCTCTTCGAGTGAAGCTGCCTGCTCGGTTGCTCCTTGCGAAAGAGCAGTGCTTGCATCAGAAACCTGCGAAGCTCCACGGTTTACTTCTTCCACTATATTTCTTACCTGTGTCAAAATTTCGTTGATTGATTCAATAGTTTCGTTTACAGCGTTTTTCAATGCTAAACTATCACCTTTATAATTGCTTGTAATGCTCTTTGTCAAATCGCCATCTGCAATTGCCTGCATTACAGCTATGGTTTCTTTGAATGGCATTAAATCAATAGTAGTATTTAAGGCGTTTTTCATTATAGCATGGTCGCCTTTATAATCGCCTTTTACTTTTATTGAAAGATTACCTTCTGCCATTTGTTTTAAAACCTCAACAGTTTCCTTGATTGGATTAAGAACTGCATCCAATGTATTATTCACGCCTTCAACAATTCTTCTGTAATCGCCGTGATGCTTAGATGTATCAGCTCTGGTATTCAGTTTTCCTTCAACTGCTGCTCCGGCAAGAGCCAATGATTCTGTAATCAATAAATTAATAGCATCAATACAGGTATTTAAATTATTCTTTATTTCATTAAAATCACCTTTGTATTCCTGAGTGATTTTTTCAGGTAAATGTCCTTTTGAAATTCCGTCAATATATTTTGCAGTAACATTCAAGGGCTCATGAAAAGCATCAATTACTGAATTAATTGCAATTACAAACTCCTTCCAATCCCCTTGGAATAAGTCTTGGTTTCCTCTATCGTTTAAAATACCATTTCTAATATTTTCTGAAACTCTATTCATTCCCTTTAAAATCATACTAACATTTTTTATTAGAAGATTAAGGTTATTTTTAATTTCATTGAAATCTCCCTTATACTCATCAGTAATCGGAGCAGGAATATCTCCCTTGCTTATTCTTTCTACATAATTTGCCGCTATATTTAAAGGATTAATAACCGCATCAAAAGAACTATTTATACCATTGACCATTTCAGCAAAAGCTCCGGATAATTTGCTGGAATCTCCACGAACATTCAGTTTACCCTGGTCAAAAGCATCCAACATTGTTGTAAATTCATCAACAACCGACATTAAATTATTAACTACTATTACTACGCTCTTTATTAATGTATCTTTGTCAGAACGTTCTTTAATATCAACAAAAAGGTCGCCTTCAGAAATTCTGACAAGTGCTTCAGAAATATAATTATTAGCATCAATTAACAAATTTAAGTTGTTTTTGATTTCATTAAAATCACCACGGTACTCTTCAGTAATTTTTTCTGGGATGTCGCCTTTACTTATTCTATCAACATAATTAGCAGCCATATTTAGTGGTTTGATAATATTGTCTAACATATCATTTATTCCGCCAACAATTTTACCATAAACACCGGAATGCAGTGAGGCATCTACACGTTTTTCAAGCTGTCCTTCAAAACTAGCAACACATAGAGTACGCACATCTTCCCGCATTGCGGATAAAGTTACGATGCACTGATTAATATTATTTTTAATTTCATTAAAATCGCCCTTATATTCATCTGTAATTGGCTTTGGAATGTCCCCTTTTCCGATTTTGTCAATATAATTAGCAGCCATATTTAGCGGACCTATAACAGCATCAAGAGTAGCATTAAAACCATTGATGATTTCTTTAAATTCACCTTTGAATTCTGATGCATTTCCACGTTTGTCTAATTTTCCTTCTACTGCTGAATTGGCAACACTATTCATTTCACTGACTAAACCTTTAATTGAATTTGCCATGTGTTTCATTGAAGTAAGTAACATTCCGGTTTCATCTTTAGCATCAGTTTCCAAATCAACATCCATATTGCCGTTTGCAATACTTTCCGCAGCATCTACTCCTTTCTTCAAGGATTTTACTATTCCTTTGACGATAAATAGTAAGGTCAGAATAACAACAATAAGTGCAATAATAACAGCAATTATAATAATATTTCTCATTCTATTAAATATCGTGTCGTAATCCTCATTATACCAGCCGACAGTGATGTAGCTGTCAATTGCTTCAATATAATTGAAGATTTGAGTTTTATCTTTACCTTCCCAATTATAAACGACTTTTCCGATTTTCTTTTCCTTTATCTCTTTGAAAAAATCTTCATTTGCAATAGATAAATTGACAGATTTAGGATGTGCTGTTAATAAACCATTATTATCAACCAGATAAGGGTAGCCAGAACCGAAGTATTTCTTTTCTTTAAAATAATTAGATAGCTCATCATAATTTATTTCTGGCTCCCCAGTGAACAAAATCCCTTTAATTTCTCCGTTAATTCTGATTGGTTCATAAGCAGTTACATACCAAGCGTTAACAACCCAAGCTCTACCGATATACTTTTCACCTTTTTCTACTGCCTGAACAACAGGGCTGTCGAAACCAATTGATGTTCCAACAGCACGCTTACCCTCTTTGTTTAAGACATTTGTGCTTACTCGCAAATAGCCCTGAGCGGTCTTCTGAAATATTGTTGATGCTTTAATCCCCAAACTTTGGATGTGGTCAACTATCTCGTAATGCTCCTGAACCTGCTTGCCATTGATGAACCATTTGCTTACGGAATTGTTACCTATACTTACCTGCTCTGTAGTTTCAGTAATAGGACCCAAAGATTTTAAATAATTGCTGGCAACTTTTATCGCCAATGCTTGAGAGTTCTTCTTTGATTCAATTTCCAAATCAATCATTTTAGAGTAATTATCAAGGTATTCCTGTATTGCTTCCTGATAGCTTTCATCTATATCTGTTTTTAAAACATTATACATATATATACCAAATATTACAAAAGCAATAACAACTACTCCACCCACATAAGCATATAATTTTGTACCTATTTTCATAATAAAAAAAACCTCCTTCACAAATAGCTTTTAACTATTTGTATAAAATATATAATCATTTAAATTAAATAATTATAATAGAATTAAACATATCAATAAAATTAATTTATATATATTTCAAATAAAATGCAAATTTATTTTTCGTTTCTATTCATTTTATTTAATTTTACACATAATTTTATTTACACAAATATTATGCCATTATGATTTATTTGATTAGGTTCAGAGCTCCTGATTCATAGTAGTTTGGTATTTCGCATTCTTATAATAAAAAGATAAATTTTAAATGAGTACTTTCATTAATACCAAACCGCTAACAATAATGGTAATATAATCTGTCATTCTGAAGCGCAGCGAAGAATCTCACAACTTCTTGCCACTACAGACTTTGAGATTTCTCACTTCGTTTACCAATGACATCTTTGTTTTAAACTTTACAAAAGCTAAGAAACTTTTGCAAAGTGCAAGAAAAAGCAACGTAGTTGCTTACTGTTTGTAGAAAAAGTATTTT
>CAZCLJ010000114.1:0-13440 GCA_964499465.1 uncultured Hyphomicrobiales bacterium | reverse complement strand
TGACTTGTGAGATTTCTCACTTCGTTTCGAAATGACACAATATAATAAGTATTTTAACGAATTACAACACCAGTAACGAAAATAATGGAGCTAGTAGATTTGTCTCACAAAGAATAAATTCTCTTTTATACTCTATAATAAATTATGGAGTTACTCTAATTATTAGAATAACTCCTAAATTTATTTGGGAGTTATATGATTTCATTTTTATGAAAATATTAATTTTAAATATCAGAACTACATTAATTAAGAAATAAAAAAAACGAGGCATCTGGAGTTCTTAAATTATGATTGACTATATTATTATCGGTTTATTAATCATCGGATTATTCTTTTTAATAATAAAAAAATTATTTAAATTTATTTTTTTTTTAGCAATTATTTTAATAATCTATATTATAATTAACGGCATGCCAGATTTATCACAATTAACTAATCTTTTGTTTGAATAATAATAGCCAATAATCAATTTTTTTTTTAAATTTGTAGAATATTATTTAATTATTTGAAAAAATGATAGCTAAATGTCGAATATATCAATTGGCACATTTTTTATAAATTCTTTTTTAAGTAAAAGGGAAAAAGGAAAGAGAATATGGACGATTTACAAGAAAAACAAATTCCGGAAAAGCCAAAAGTGGTAAAAAATGGAATGAGTCCTATCGTTATGGCTGGTATTATTGCAGGTATTGTAATCGTTACAGTCACAGTTATTTTTATCGGTTTTTCGATATTCATTTTGCCGTCAATTAATCAAGGAGGACATAATTTAGGAAAAGATAGCTTAGCATACTTTGAAAGTTCAGACGGAGGAAAGAGTAAAAAAGCCAACTCTAAGTTCGATAACGACTTGACTTTTTTAACTGATGAAGAAAAAGCAAATATAATTTTTGATGTAACTGGAAGAATTACAACAAACCCCAAAAACGACCCCAGTAAATTCGTTGTCCTTGATTTAGGTTTATCTTTCCTTCCAAGAGAAGAAAAAGATTTGTTGGAATTAAAAGGCGATAAATCTAACAGTAAGCTTTGGAAAATGATTATGGCTGAAACAAGGCATATTATTAACAGTTCAATTAGAAATCTTACTATTGAAAATTTGGAATCTACTCCAACAGATTCTTTAGTAAAAATCTTTTCAAAAGACTTAGACCCAATTTTTACATCGAAGAAGATTTTATTAACAAATGTATTAATTCAAGAATTTATTATACAATGAGTTAAATTATGGCTGACGTTTTATCACAACACGAAATTGATAATCTGCTTAATGAGATGACAAGCGGCAACGTTGATGTTGACCAATTGCTATCCGGTAAGTACCAAAAAAGTGATATAACAAACTATGATTTTCGGCGCCCTAATCGTATTTCCAAGAATCAGGTTAGAACTCTTCATACGATTCACGAGAGTTTTGCTGAAGTATTCAGTTATTTTTTAGTTTCAAAGCTTCAAACTGTTGTATCGATTAGTGTTACTTCAGTTGACCAGTTGTTTTATTCAGAATTTATTCTTTCTGTTTCCAACCCGAGCTGTATCTATGTCTTTGATATTGAAGGGACAGATGGAAGTGGAATAATGGAAATTCAACCACAGTTAGCCCTTTCTATTATAGAACGGCTTCTCGGAGGCACAGCAGACACTGAAACAAAATCACGAACAATAACCCCTATTGAACAGGCAGTAATACGTGGAGTAGTTGAGCATGCTCTTTCAGATTTAAGGAATTCCTGGCGTTCTATTGCGGATTTGAGTTTTACCTACCAGCGATTAGAAATGGAAGCAGACTTCGTCCAAATTGCTCCTTCTTCTGAAATCGTTGTTGTTATTTCATTTGATGTTAATATAGGTGCCCACACTTATTTGATGAACTTATGTTTTCCAACTTTTGCACTGGAAGAAGTATTAGCAAGACTTAACAGGCAGCAAGTTACAACAACTGCTTTTAAATCAAGCCCTCAGCGCATAAGAGAAAATATAGAAATAATGAAAATGCAAATGGCAACAACATATTTACCTATCATTGCTGAATTAGGAAAAACTTCAATAACCGTAGGTGAATTATTATCTTTACGGCAGGGTGATATTTTAAGATTGAATAAAAAAGTAAATCAGGAAATTGAGATTGTCATTTCAGGAAGAAGAAAATTAGCTGCACGTCCCGGAAGCGTCGATGGGAAAAAAGCCGTTAGGATTATCCGACCTTTAAAAGAAGAAGAGCTTGTTGACCAAGATTTAACTTACAAACCAGAGGAGAATTAAAAAATGTCAATGACACAAGAAGAAATTGATGCCCTTATTAGTAATGCTGGTTCTGAATCAGGACAAATGTCAGATATTGACGGTCAAGCTTCTTCGGCTGATTCGTCTGCTGTTACTGCGGAATATCCCAAATTTCCTGAAATGGAATATAATCAAGACGGAACTATTTATTCCCCTCTTGACCCAAAATTAGAACTGCTTTATGACTTGCAGCTTCCAGTATCCATCGAACTCGGTAGAACTAATATGCTTATCCGTGATATCCTACGGCTCGGTAGAGGGTCGGTTATTGAGTTTGATAAACTTGTGAGTGAACCAGTTGATGTCCTTATTAATGGAAAAAAAGTTGCAGAAGGAGAAGTCGTTGTTATTGACAAGCACTTCGGTATTAGAATTACAACTCTCATTGACCCTGCAGACCGTATTCGTGGAATAAAAAATAAATAAGTTATGAATGAAATACCATACCAAAATGTAATTTTTTCAATTGGATTAGTAATTGCTTTACTAACAATTATTCTCATTATTACAAAAAAATTAGCCAGAAAAGGATTCGGAAAAAATAAAGATATTAATTTAAATATTATTTCAAAAATTGCATTAACGCCTAAATCTTATTTATTTGTCGTTAAAGCATCTGAAAAAACGTTGCTAATTGGTGCAAACGATACAAATGTTTCTCTTATTTCTGAACTATCAACTCAACAGAAAAACAACACTAATTCTACAATAAATAATTTTCCTGCAAAAATAAAAGAAAACCAGATTAAGCAAACAAGCAATAATAATCAAAATCCAACTTCATTTTCTGCATTTCTTCAATCACAATTTAAAAAGCAATCGTTATCATAAACTTTTTTTTGTAAATAAATTTTCGTAGTTTTGGAAATATTCAATATCCAAAAATGAATATTGTTGAAATTATATTTAATTATCGTTAATTTAAGATGAATGAAATATTAGAGTTTGGCAATAAAATTTTCCAAAACCAAAAACGAAAAGCCCACGAATTTAAAGAAATAGCTTTAGAAATCCGTAGAGATATTATTAAAATGTTAGTTAGGGCAAAATCTGGACACAGTGGCGGACCTCTCGGAATTGCTGATGTTTTTTCTGTTCTTTATTTTGGTGCGTATATGAATTACAATCCGAACGAACCATTTGGGAAAGAACGCGACAGATTTATATTAAGTAGCGGACATTATTGTCCTGTGCTGTATTCTGCTTTAGCCAGAGCAGGATTTTATCCAATAAAAGAAATGGAAACCTTACGAAAATTTGGTAGCCGTTTGCAAGGACATCCCGGTAGAGATATGGGGCTTCCGGGTATCGAAGCTTCAACCGGCTCGCTTGGTCAAGGCATTTCAATTGCTGTTGGTATGGCAATGAACGACAAATATCTTGACAAAAATCAACAAAAAGTGTTTTGCCTTACCGGCGATGGCGAACTTCAGGAAGGTTCCTGCTGGGAAGCTGCTATGGCGGCTTCAAATTACAAACTTGACAATCTTTGCTGGATTGTCGATAATAACGATTGTCAGATTGATGGTCGAGTCCACGACGTTATGAATATTTATCCTTTAGATAAAAAATTTGAATCTTTCAACTTCGACGTTATAATCATTGACGGAAATTGCACCGAGCAAATTATCCGTGCTTTCGACAAATTTACAATGAATTTTAATTCCAAAACCGGAAAGCCCACTGTCATTATTGCAAAAACCAAAATGGGTAAAATGGTCTCCTTTATGGAAGACAAACACCAATGGCACGGCAATCCACCAAATGAAGAACAAGCATTATTAGCATTAGAAGAACTTAAATGAACACATATACTTTATTAGGAAAAAAACCGACAAGACATGGTTTCGGAGAAGCCCTTGTTGAATTAGGCGAAGCAGACGAAAATGTTGTCGTTCTTGGCGGAGATATTACCGGCTCCGTCCTTACTTCTTATTTTAAAGAAAAATTTCCGGATAGATTCTTTTCAATTGGTATTGCAGAGCAAAATGCAACTACCATCGCAGCCGGATTAGCATTATCCGGAAAAATCCCATTTTTTTCAAGCTATAGCGCCTTTGCTGCTTTCCGTTGTGCAGACCAGCTTCGGCTATCAGTTTGCTATAACAACGTAAATGTAAAAATTGGTGGCGGACATTCCGGCATTACTGTCGGTCCCGATGGTGCTACTCACCAATCACTTGAAGAGTTGGCATTTTTACGTGCCTTGCCAAACCTCACTCTTATTGTTCCCTGCGATTACAATGAAGCAAAAAAAGCAACAATTGCCGCCGGAAAAATGGTAGGTCCTGTTTATATCAGGTTCGGACGCTCTCCTGTTCCAATGTTTACAACAGAAGAAACAGAATTTGAAATTGGGAAAGCGACTGTTTTGCGTAAAGGAAATGATGTCGCACTAATAGCTTGCGGAATAATGGTTTGGGAAGCACTTCTGGCGGCTGATAAATTAGAAAAGGAATTTGGTATTTCTGCTATGGTTATCAATAATTCATCTATTAAACCTATTGACGTAAAAACCATTGTAGAAGCTGCTACCCAGTGTAAAGCAATTGTAACCGCTGAAGAGCATCAGATTTATGGCGGAATGGGAAGTGCTGTTGCAGAAGTTGTTGTCAAAAATTATCCAGTACCTATGGAATTTGTAGGTATTAAAGATTCTTTTGGAGGAAGCGGAGAACCAGACGAACTGATGGAAAAATTTGGTTTAACACATAAAGAAATTATTGCTTCGGCTTTACAGGTAATAAAACGAAAAAAAGAATCTAAGCCATCATATAGAAAAATCATTGATGTCGCTAATTTATAGATAATTTATAGATAATTTACGATGATTCTATCAATTTTATTGATTTTACTAACTGCATTAAATAATTTGCAAAGTCAAGATATGTTACCAGAAGAAAAAATATCGTATCGTCCTGCAACTGTTGCTGGCAGCTTTTATCCAGATGATAAAAACGAACTCCTTTCTTTAATAAATGAATATCTTAATAAAGAAAAGTCAATCATTTCAAATAAAGATGAAATATTTGCATTAATTGTCCCCCACGCCGGCTATGTTTATAGCGGTTGGGTGGCAGGTAGTGCCTATCGTGAAGTTATCGGCAGAAAATACGATGCAATAGTCGTTATTGGTCCAAGCCACATCTGCGCCTTTCATTGTATTAGTGTTTTCGATGGAGATGCATACACTACTCCTCTGGGCGTTTCTAAAATTGATAAAGAATTAGCAAAAGCTATTGCTAAAAATGGAATGGATATTAAGATTTCACGTGAAGGGCATAATTGGAATACAAGCCGAAGCGAGCATTGCATAGAAGTTCAAATTCCTTTTTTGCAGGTTGTCCAGCCGGAAGTGCCAATCGTCCCGATAATTATTGGTTCCTCCGATTTTAATACTTCAGATGACTTAATGCTTTCTTTAATAAAATCAATAAAGGAAACGAATAAAAAAGTATTGCTTGTTGCAAGCACTGACTTATCACATTTTCACAGTCAAAAGCAGGCAGAATCTCTTGACCATTCACTTATTGCTGATTTTGAACGATACGATTATTTGAAGCTATCCAATGATATTTTCATTCAAAAAAAAGAAGCATGCGGCGGCGCACCTCTTTTAGCAGTAATGATGGCAGCAGAACAACTTGGAGCAAACAACTCCATACCATTAAAATATGCAACCTCTGCCGACAGTCCATATCATTCTACTGATACAAGCAGAGTAGTCGGTTATATGGGGGCTGCATTAGTAAAATCCAAAAATCCCCTCATTGAATTACCTCAATTCAGCGAAGAAGAACAAAAATTATTAAAACAAACCGCAGAAACAAGTATTCGCAATAAAATATTAAAAATTAAAGATACTTCTTACCTAAATATAAAGAACGAGAATTTAAACCTGCAGCTTCCAGCTTTTGTTACAATAAAAAAGAATAAGAAGCTACGGGCTTGTATGGGACATACTACCTCTGATTTTCCATTATACGAAGAAGTTGCTCTTTCTGCTCAAATAGCTTCCACTGAAGATTATCGTTTCGGACCAATTACCAAAAAAGAATTAGACAGTTTAAATTTTGAAATAACTGTTCTTTCAAGAATGACAAGAGTAACAGATTTTTCACAAATACAAATTGGACGCGATGGACTTTATATTCGTATGAACAGAAACGGCGGGATTTTTTTACCTCAGGTTCCAGTCGAGCAAAACTGGAATTTAACAGAGTATCTTGAAAATTTATGCCATAAAGCTGGATTACAAAATAATGACTATTTAAACCCCAAAGCTCAAATTTTCTCATTTAGAGCATTTGTTATCGACTAATTATTAATTATGCAAGAAATCATCAAAGAAACAGACAAACCTAAAAAAAACAGAACAATTCGCAGAAAAGAAATAATGACAATTTCAAGTAATCACTTGGATACCTTAGTGATAGAGGAGGAAATTGTCCGGAGAATAGGTGATATTGCCGGAGAACTTGGCTATAAAATATACGCTGTCGGTGGTTATGTGAGAGACCACTATCTCAATAGAGAACGAAACGATTTCGACTTCACAGTGATTGGTGATGCAATTACTTTTGCTGAAGAATTAGCAAAAAAGCTACATTCAAAAGCAATTACTTACCCAAGATTCAGAACTGCTATGGTGCCTTATGGAAACGTTAAGTTAGAATTTGTAGGCACGCGAAAAGAAGTCTATCTGCCAAATACCAGAAACCCATTAATCAAGGAAGGGACTTTAGAAGACGATATACAAAGACGCGATTTTACGATAAATACGCTTGCCGTTTCACTTAATAAAATAGATTACGGCAAAATTATTGATATGTATAATGGAAAAAAGGATTTACAATTAAAAATCATTAAAACTCCGTTAGACGCAATAAAAACCTTTTCTGACGACCCACTAAGAATGATGCGTGCTGCCCGTTTTGCTGCTCAATTAGATTTTAAAGTTGATAAAAGTTCTATTAAAGCAATTAAATCTATGTATGAACGCATCTCAATTATTTCTCAGGAACGCATTACTGATGAATTTATGAAAATTCTTGCTTCGCCAAAACCAAGCGTCGGGCTTCACATACTTTATGATACCAATGTTCTAAAAATAATTTTTCCGGAATTAGATAAACTTGCTGGCGTTGAAGTTGTTAATGAAAATGGAATTAATTACGGGCATAAAGATATTTTGCAGCACTCTTTCCATGTGCTTGACAACGTTGCTGAAGTTTCAAACGATTTGTGGTTGCGTTTTGCAGCACTTATTCACGACATTGCTAAACCATTAGTGAAAAAGTTTATTAAAGGAACCGGCTGGAGTTTTCACGGACACGAAGAAATTGGTGCAAGGTTTGTTGAAAAGATTTTCAGAAGATTAAAACTACCACTTGAACATATTGCTCAGGTGGAATTATTGGTAAGATTGCACCAACGCCCTATGGCTCTTGTTGATGAAGAAGTTACTGATTCTGCGGTAAGACGCCTCGCTTTTCAGGCAGGTGAATATCTCGAAGACCTCTTTACTTTATGCAAATCTGATATTACGACCAACAATCCGAATTTAACTGCTAAATATCTTCAAAATTATGAAGATGTCAAAAAAAAAGTAATTGAAGTTCAGGAAAAAGACAAATTACGCGAATTTCAATCTCCTGTCCGTGGCGAAGAGATTATGGAAATCTGCAAAATACCTCCCTCCTATTCTGTAGGATATATCAAAACCAAAATTGAGCAGGCAATCCTTGATGGAATTATTCATAATGATTATGAACAGGCAAAAGCATATTTCATTAAGAATAAAAATACCTGGCTAAAAGAATCATCGAACCGAAACCAAACTTTAGACATTTTGGAAAAAGAATTGTAAATACTGAACTCCAGATACCGTAACAAAAATAAATGAGCTAGGAGATTCGCCTCGTAAAGAATGATTTCGCTCTTATACCAAACCGCTAACAATAATGGTAATATTATCTGTCATTCTGAAGCGCAGCGAAGAATCTCACAACTCCTTACTAACACAGACTTTGAGATTTCTCACTTCGTTACCAATGACATCTTTACGTTTGTCTGTCATTCTGAGGCGAATATAAACGAAGACGTTTACTTTTGAGAAAATGAACTAAATGAGAAGAAAGTCATACTATCAACAAGTTGATAGCATGACAAAAATATTCTTTCTGACTTCAAAGAATAGATATTCCATATCTTGTAGATATGGAATATCTGCCTGTGTAAATATCTGTAAAACATATAGTTACGTGCTAAAAAAGCCGAAGTGGTTCATTAGGAACGAAGTGAAAAATCTCAAACTCTGTGGTTAAAATGACTTGTGAGATTCTTCGCTGCGCTTCAGAATGACAGGGTAAATTATGTCATTTCCATTTAAATAAAAGTCTTCTTTTATAGGGGGTTCGAAATGACAATATAATTTTGCACTATTAGTTAGCGGCTTGGTATAAGAATATAGAGAAACAGACTTGCTTGTTTCCTACACTTGACATAAAAAGTCAGAAGTCCAGCATCTCGAAGATGTTGGACTTCCTTTTTTTGTATTCTTCTTACTTTGCGAAAGATTCTTAGGCCTTTCGGAAAGTTTTCAAAGGTAAAAGTTAAGCACTACTATGGCTGATAGTGTATATATCTTGAGCGTGTCAAATCACCGGATTTAACTACGTATATGTATCGTCCGGGAGTTAAATTTGAAGGAGTGAAAGTAAAAGTATGGTCTCCCTGTGATAAAGTGCCATCTTGTAATGTTGAAATCAAAGTTCCATTTAAATCATACACTTTAACTGAAATATCTTTTGTTTCTGTTAAAGTTACGGGAATTGAAACCGAACTTTGAAACGGATTCGGATATGCCTGATTCAATTTTACATTATTTAAATAAAGGCAACTTCCATTTTGTTTGTTTAGTCCTTTATATCCCGCATTTTTACCTTTACCTTGGAATTTTCTTACAGTGCAGGTATCACAGTTTAAGTGAAGTCTTTTCTGTGTACTATCGCAGGTACCTAACTTTTTACCATAACCTTTTCCCTGACCAATGCCCTGATTGCCACAATTACTATTTGGCTGAGAAAATACATCATTTGGAACTGAAAGAAATACTGCAATTATTAGTGCTGTGCTTAGAAATATGAGCTTTTTCATATTTTTTCCTTTAATTATATGTTTTACAAAATTTTCACATATTTGTAAATATACAATCTATATGCCAGTTTACCCGATTCAACCAAAAGCCCACTATACATCAGTGTTTTCACAAAATTTCAATTTATCAGCTACGACAATTTTGTCGAATTTGTAAATATTCAGGGAAAATTGTCGAAAAAGAATTCAAAATCACAAAACACCAGTTTTCATATCCGAAGTAAAAGTAGTTAGGAGATATGATATTACAAGGCATTAATATTTTTATACCAAACCCACAACAAATAGCACAAAATTATATTGTCATTCCAAACCCAATGATAAAGTAAGTATTTTATTTAAATGGAGATGACATCTATTTACACTGTAATTCCGAAACGAAGTGAGGAATCTCACAAGTCATTGCTAATACGATACTTGAGATTGTTCACAATGCTTCAGAATGATATGCTTTTTGCTTTAATATACGCAATTATTCTTTACGAGGCATTTTTCCTAACTCCTTTATTTTCGTTCTGTGGTCTAGAGTAGTGAAAAATGATAATATTCAGTTGTAAAGTTACAAATTTTCTAAAAATCTAACTGGCTAGTGTTGTAATTCGTTAAAAGACTTATTATATTATGTCATTTCGAACGAAGTGAGAAATCTCACAAGTCATTGCTACTACGGAACTTGAGATTCCTCACTTCGTTTCGGAATGACAAGAAATGTTTATTAGGTTTTCAATAAATTATTACACTAGATAATAAATTTTCATATCTTTTATAATTATGATTTCTATTTTCTTCAATTAATTTTATTTGTTGATCATTGCTAATGTTTTCGGTTATAGAATTATTGAAATCAAAGAACTCAACATTTTGAACACCGATTCTTTTTTTAGCAATTTCATAATATTCTTTATTTATTTCAATACCAATAAAATTTCTATTTAAATTCTTTGCGACAACACCAGTAGTTCCACTTCCTGTAAAAGGGTCAAGTACAGTTTGACCTTCATTGCTTCCAAGCAGAATAATCCTTTGCAATAAACTTTCAGGTTTTTCTGTTGGGTGCTTTGTCTTGTGTCTTTCAGCATTTATTTCCCAAAGATTTTTCATTTGTTTACCACCATTTATCTGCTTGGCTATATCATAATTAAAAAGGTATTTTTTTGATTTACTTGCTACCCAAATTAGCTCAGTTGATGGAGCAAGTCTATTACTAGATAGCAAGGGAGTTGCATTTCGTTTAAACCAGATAACATCATTAATAATCCAAAGACCTAATTTTTTTAAAACAACACCAACAGAAGGGTGATTATGCAAAGTTCCACTAATCCAAATTGTTCCTGTGTCAGATAAAACACGAATACATTCTCGAATCCATTCCTCATTAAATTTATGTATATCTTCAATAATATCCCAATCACCTTTATTAAGTTTTGCAACTTTACCGTTTTGAGTTGTCAAATAACCTTTACCCGAAAGATTATAAGGAGGGTCAGCAAAAATCAAATCAATACTTTTTTCAGGAATTAATTTAAGGATATTTAAGCAATCATCATTAAATAATTGTATATTTTTCATTTATTCTTTCTTTAGAAATATTTATGTATTCAGGATTACATTCAATACCAATCCAATATCTATTATGTTTTTTAGCAACATAACCTGTCGTTCCAGACCCCAAAAAAGGGTCAAGAACAATATCATTCTCGTTTGAAGATGCTAGAATAATAAGTTCTAAAAGTTTCTCAGGTTTTTGGGTGGGATGAGCAGCACGTTTATTTTCGGCTTTTATTCTTTCCTTTCCTTGAACAATAGGTAATTCAATAAAGTCAAGAAAATCTCTCATTTGTTTTTCTTTTCCCTCTTTAGTTTTATTTGGATTAAACATCTTTACTTGATCATAATTGAAAATCCAATTTTTACCTTTAACAAACCAGCAGACAAATTCTGTTGAATGTGTAAATGTTCGTTTTGTTATGTTAGGCATTGAATTAGTTTTATACCAAGTAATTATGTTATTTAATTTAAAACCAATTTTTTTTGCATTTATAAGAATTTCGCCAATATTGTGTTGAGTGCAAGAAATATAAATACTACCGTTAGGTGAAAGAACGTTCATACTTGCATTTAGCCAATTCTGAGTAAATGTGATATAATCGTTATAGTCATAAGTATCCCACTTTTCATTAACTTTATAAAATGCACCTCCTGTTGTATTGTTCTCAAGATTTAAAGTTTTACCTGAAAGATTGTATGGTGGATCAGCAAAAATTAAATTAATCGAGTTTTCATCAATTTCTTTTTCCATAATTTCAATACAATCGCCTTCATAAATATGATTCAGTTTCATAAAGTTGTAATTTTATTTTTCCAATTGATTATTGTTTCTGGTATTGTTGCCAACCAGGCATCTGAGTTATTAACTCTTGCTGTAAGTTCAACTGTACTATCAAATAGTAATTTCATTTCGTGATGATATATTTTACTACCATTTTTTTCCTTTGAATCAGGGCGTCCAATAGAATCAAAAATTGATTTATTGTCATAGGGATAATTCTCTGTTTTGTTCCCTCATATTCGTATTTAACAGAATTCCAATAAGTGTTAACGGTATCACGATGTAAATCAGGTGCAATAAATAAACAATATGTTTCCTTTTTGTTGGAATTTTCAAAATCTCTTAAATGTCTCATTACGGGTTGACCTTCAGCATACCATTGCTGCCGGTTAGTGAGCATAGTAACTTCGCAAATAGCATTGAATGTTTCGTAATAACATTCAATATCTGGTTTATTTGCTGGCGCGGTAAATGTAGGTTCGTTGTCATCTCCAACAGGATAATTTGGCTTAATATTAATTGCATCATTTAATGCAATTAATGCAATTAATGCAAGCGAGCAAAGTCTTTCTAGTTCAACTGGCTTTTTACTTTTTGATTTAAAAATATTTCTTAGCTCTATTGAATACTTTTCGACTTCTATAGTTTGTTGAGAGTAGTGATGAATTTCTAATTGTTGTAGCTTTTTCCTGTAATCTCTTAATTCTTGAATGTAACTTTTTAAATTTTCATTAGAAAGAGTTTTAAAGTCAATTAAATCAAACATTGGAAAATATATTTCTTTGAGTGCTAATTCTTTTTGGTACTGATTAATGTCAGAAACTGTTGCTTCACCAATTTTTATCAGTTCATTTTTGTTTTCCCAAGGCAGTATTGGTTGAGCTAAATCACAAATATAGTTTCTATAGTCTGCTTTATTTTCAAATACAATAGCAGAAGCATTATCAACTTGTAAAATTGAATTGATTTCAACAATTCTTCTTGGCTCTAAATCTATATACCAACCGTTACCTCTTAAATAAATATATCTAGTTAACCTGAAATAGCGGATAACATTATCGGCATAGTCAGTTAAATTGTTGGTTCCATCTATGTGGGACAGTTTTTTTTCAATATAATACTCTATTAATTTATTCTTTTCAATGTCTGTTTTAAGCGTTTCAAATTTTACTCTAAATTTGTAAAGATTTTCGGCATTCTCTTGTATTTTTTCAAAATTGAATAATGTCAGACCAAATAGCATAAATTCAATGCGAGAAATTCCTTTTGCTTTAGTTCCTTTATTATTACAAATTTTATTTACTTCATTTATCAAATGTAGTGTAGCAATAAAAGGTTTAATATTATAACCATGTTCAGCTTTGTAATCATTAGCATCAGGATTTGGTAATTGCCATTTTAAAAAACTTCTGAAAAACAGTTCACCTAAATCATATTCTTTCTGTAAAAAATATTCTCCAAAATCACTTATACGAATTTTATTATCATCGTCTAGAAAGGCAAGTCCCATTTTTTCTAATGGATTGAATGATTATCTGCCTCTCATATCTCCTCCGCCAACGTAATTTTTTGAATCTAATATTTCCTCTGCTTCTTCAAATTCAATTGGTTCTGGACTGGTATGTTTATTTTGTGGGAAAAATGGCAAATATTTTTCCTGCAGGATATTT
>CAZCLJ010000113.1:0-13474 GCA_964499465.1 uncultured Hyphomicrobiales bacterium | reverse complement strand
AATTATCAATTATCAATTATCAATTGTCAATTGTCAATTGTCAATTGTCAATTATAAGTAAAGCTACAATTTATTGTGAATATACTCAAGAACTTGATTGCTTATGCTTGTGTTCAGAATTATTTCCTGAATTTTAAAATCATTTTTAATATTAAAATGAATAGAATTTCCATTATTCATTTTATAAATGTCTGGAAGCAGGTATAAAAGTTTTTCGATATTAGGATTGAATATACAAATTTTAGAAAAACTATTCTGAATTTTTTTTGACGAATATGTGTTTTTTTCTTTTAAAATGTTAGAGTCGTTGTTCATTCTATCAATAGAAATATGGTCAATTTTATAGATAATGTGTGTAAAATTTTCAACACAATTGAAAGTAGAGATTTCGGTATAGTCTCCATCAACGGAAAAAATTGATTTATATAGCAGACTGATTTTTGAATTTATGGCAATATCAATCATTTGGGGAAAAATTAGTTTAAATCCATTAATAGCAAGCAGTTTAGCATCTTTATATGTAATTGATTTAATCAGTTTGGTATTAGAAGCGAATTTCGGGTCGCAACTTCTGAAACCTTCAACATCAGTCCAGAAGGTTATTTCATCTGCATTGCAAATAGAAGCGAGCAAGGCAGTACTAAGGTTTGAGCTTTCAATCCCTAAAGTAGTTGTTTGTTGAGTAGTTTTACTTTTACCAACAAATCCTTGAGTTACAACAACTTGAAAATCATTAAATAGTGGAAATAGTTTTTCTTCGCAATTAATTGAAGTGTCTTCATATAAGGGAGATGCGTAATTGAATCTGTTATTTGTTACTATTAGTTCCTCGGCGTCAATAATAGCAACAGACATTTCTTCCTGTTTTAAAAAGCAGTAAACAAGCTGAAGGGCGAGTTTTTCTCCATAACTCATAACTAAATCAAGAGTTCTTGAGGTTAATTCGTTAGTAATGCTTATTCCAAGAAGGATATTATTAATATCGTCAATATATCGATTTAATTTATCAATTAAGTCATTTAATAATAACTGTTTATGAATAATTGAATTTGCAAAGAAAATATGTTTTTCTAAGATATTTTGAATAATAAGCTTAGCATCTTCTAAAGAAGATTTTTCAGAAAGAAAAGCAGCTTGCTTTAACATTCTGGTAGTATCAACGAGAGCAGAGATAATAATGAGCTGTTTAGAATTGCTGTGATATTTAATAATATCAGCCATAGCACTGAAACTGCGGACTTCGGAAAGTGCCCGTCCACCGAACTTTGAAATTTTAATTTGATTTTTTTTCATAAAATTCATTTTTTTTTGAGACGAAATTCAAAAAAATGTGTTTATCTATTGATGGAAATAGAAAAATTTTAATTTTTCAAATAAATTATCGAAATTAATAGAAAAATTAGTAATTTTACTTATAAAATATTGTAAATATTTAATTTTTTTAAAAAGAAAAATTATATTAAATTATATTTTACTATTTTAGCAATTTAGAAATAAAATATGAAAATTGAAATATAAATAACAATAATGTATTATTCTTAAATAATTTAAGGAATGTTTTTATGCTAAACAAATTACTTAAAGCATTTGTATTAATGAGCATTCTAATTGTATATTCATACAATTTATCTGCTCAAACTCCACCTGCTCGTGCTTTCCAAGCAACGAACCCGTCTGGCTTCACCAAAATTTTATTTGGTGGGAATAGTTTATATACAAATCAACCTAATGATACCGGTTATGTTGACAGAACTGACATCATAATCCCGGTAAATGCGACTGATGTATATGATGTCATTATGCAGGGCTTTAAATGGCTTGCCGGTGGCAATGACGAAGTCAAATATGCTCAATATGTAAAGGTATTTATTGATTTAGACTGCGATAGTGCGTTTACTAGCGCTGGTGAAACAGTGTTTAACCCCGGAACTGCCCGATATGCTTTTTCCGGTACTATTGCTATACCCGATATTGCAAATTTTATCAATGGAGCCGGCTATTATCGTATAAGATTTGTTACTGATTATAACTATACTAATGCAATAGATATTGGTGAAGGAACTACTGTTTATGGTCAGGCAATTGATATGACTTTAAACGTTGGTCCAAAAGTCCCGGCTATTACTTCAACTTTTCCAGCAACAGGTACTATACTTAAACTTGACTCAATTTATAGCCATTCATCACAAAAGCCAAAAATTAGTGTCAAAACTAATGGTTTGAGTTTACCGTCGCTTTTATCTTATAAAATTACCGGTCCTTTGCAAAGATATGCTAACATTCAGCCAATTTTAGCAAATATCTATGTTGGAACTGAAGAAACTGATATTAGTGATACTTTAATTAATGTTACCCTTGCCGGAACAAACTTTTCTTATAGTTTAACACATGCAAAAGGTATTGCTGCCCGTGGGTTTGATTGGTCAAATCCATACAGTGTTTTAAATAATGGTGATATTGACTTAAAAACTAGAATAGATAGTTTAGCTGCAGGTGAATATGCAATAGAATCAAACCTTACTATTCCATCTATTCCGGCTTTCAGACATACATACAAAAATATTTTCAACATTGCATTCGACAATGATTTGGAAGTAAATCGCATTGTATCTCCAAAAACTACAGATTACGAACTTTATCCATTTTCTATTCCAGTAAGTGCTGTTGTTCGTAATGTCGGTAAAAATGAAGTTACTGCTTTCAGAGCAATAGCAAGAATATACAGAAATAATTTACTTGTTTACACAAGTATTAGAGATTGGGCATCAAACCCACCATCATTACCAAATATGGCAATGGGTGCAGAAAATACAATTAATTTTGATTTGTTTGCTCCACAGGATGCATCTCAATTTGGTGATTATACAATTAAAATTGAAGTTCAATTCCCAGAAGCTTCACTTATTGTTGATGACCAGCCAATCAATAACTTTTTACCAAGAGAAACTGAAACAATTCCATACACTTTCAGAATAAGAAATGAAATTGATGCAAGAGCAGATTCAGTTTACTTCTCGGCTAATGATTTATACGTTGGAAGACCAGTTTATCCACAGGCAAGATTTTCAAATCAGGGCTTAAGCGATATTTCCAATGCTCCAGCTACTTTGACAATTGATTCAATTGGTGGTAGAAGAGTTTATACATATCCAAATTATGTAATTCCAGACATTTCTACTGGTAGATTTGTAAGAGTTGAATTTCCAACCGACTTTATTCCTCCTGGACCTGGTAAATATATTGCAACAGTAACTATTTCAGCAGTTGCTGACAGAATATCAACAAACAACACAGTAAAAGATACATTTGAAGTTAAACCAGCATTAAGTGGTATTTATACAATTGGAACAAAGTATCAATTTGATACTACAATGAACAAACGCAACTTTTTAACTATTGACAAAGCAGTTGATACATTATTTTTAAAAGGTATTTCCGGTCCAGTTCAGTTTATCTTAACTGATACTTTATATTTCGCTGGAAATCCATTAGCTCTTAATGCACCGGCTATTGACTTAAGTTCCAGAATCGTTGGAGTTTCTTCAACCAATACAATTACATTCAAACCATTAGATGAATTAGCATTAACAAAAGAAAGAATTGTTATTAATTTAATTACTAATGCTGGTATTGGTGTTTTGATTGGTCAAACAACAACCCCGAAGAATGATTATGCCCCAGTAAGAATCTTACGCGAAAGCAGAAAGAGATTATATGCAAACAGCGCTGGTTATATTAAATTCGATGGTGGCGAAAATAAAGCATTCAAATTCACATTACAAACATCATCACCATTTAGGTCAGTATTTTATTTGACAAATGGTGCATCAAACATTACAATTAAGAATTGTGTTATAACTGATGGCGTAAATCAGGCACCAAGCTATTTAGCTTCACTTCCCTTAACGACATATAATACTTCATTATCACAATTCACTTATGAAGATGATAATCGCGGTGGAGCAAGCACTTATTCTGCTGGTATTGTATTCCGTTCAATAAGTCCAAAAGATTCATCAACACAAAATAATTCATACTTCTTAGATACTTTGGTTAACAGAAGCAATGATATTTCTTATAACGAAATTAGTAATTTTGGTTATGGTATAGTATCATTAGGAACTGGCGTATTATTCAGACAAGCAGCAAATGCTTTGGTTGAATATATGAATACAGAAAATGGTTACATTAAAAATGAAATTTATAATGTCGGTCGTGCAGGTATTTATCTTGGTTTTGAAAGAACAAGTGCAGTAGTTGGCAACCGTATACATAATGTTAATGGATTAGGTGGTAATGTATGCGGTGGTATCTTGCTCGGTGGAGAAAGAAGCGCTACCTTTAATGGATATAATAACCTTGATTTGACAATAGCAGATAATGAAATGTATAATATTTCAGCTCCAAAACTTGCTTATGGTATAAGATCAGAACAATCAATTAATACATATCCACAGACAAATGAAGAATTTCCAAAGACTGCAGAAAATATCAAGATTTACAACAACGTAATTCGTGATATAACAACAACAGGTGTCCATTCATGCAGAATGGGTATCCATTTGTTTACTGAAAGAGCAAATGCAATATGGTACACCGATACAGTAGTTCCTGCTCCAAAGAATACTACTCATTTTACAATGAATGATAAAATTATCAACAATACCATCTGGTTACGCAATGTTGGTGCCCCGACTGATGGAGCATTAGTAGGTATTGCTATGAATCAGGCAAAGAATGCAGAAATTTATAATAATGCAATAGCTATTACTGATAATAATCCTAATGCATACTTTGTAGCTGGTTTATACTGGTATGGTGTAATGCCACAAGACGGTGGTTTAACATCAAACAGAAATGCATTCTGGTTTGACCCAGTAGCTGTTCCAAATGCAGTTTTAGCACGTTTCATTGAAACAGATGAAAATTCAAACATACTCGAAGGTCGTTACCAGTTAACAGAAGGAAATGATTATAAAGAATTAGTTCAATGGCAAATGTGGACCGGACAGGACAATAATTCAAATGTAAAGAACTTTACAACTGATTTCACAGTCGCAGCCCAAAAACTCAGAATTAGACAAAATCCAGCTCCAACAGGTTCAATTCTCGAAGATAATGGACAAAGAGTGCTTTGGATAACTGCTGATATTGACGGCAATCCACGCGGAACAGCTGGCGTTCGTTACGATATTGGTGCAAGTGAATTCTCTGGAATCAAATACTTAAGCGACCTCGAAGCTATGCCAATTCTTGAACCCGGCAGATATCGCAGAGGTGCTGCTCCATTTAACGATGGTGAATATATTATGACTACTGCTCCAATTAATATCATTGGTAGAGTTAGAAATAATGGTACTCTTACACAAACTAACACTCCAGCTATTTTAAGAGTTTATCGCATAATGGGAAACGGTTACGATTCTCTTATTTTAGAAAAGTCACTCATTTTGAACTTCCTTCCAAATGAAACTACTGATATTGATTTCAATACAAACTTTATTCCTCATACTTATAATGATTTAAGAGGCGAAAAAGATGCTTATGCAGTTCCAGCAATATTCCAAGCAATGGGTGCAAACGTAACTCCACTTTATAAATTTGAAGTTTCTGTCAATCCATCTTTTGACCAGGACAATACAAATAATGTTATATCCAAATATGTAAGATTCTACATTAAGAGATGCCCACAAAGCATAATGGTTTCTTCTGAAAACAGTATGTATCCAATAACCCCCGGCGACCAAAACATCACCGCAGGTAGATTAAATGCAGACAGTTTGAAGATGGGACTTTCTTATATTGACTTAAAGATTGATACTACCTTAGATAAAAACCGTAATATCATTGATTTAGACTCAAGCAGATATGATTATGACGTATTCGATAGAAAAGGTTGGGAACCAAAGACAGTAGATTATTCTATGTATCGCACAATGTTCTGGACCGATGGTAATGAAAATGCTCTTACCCGTTACGAAAAGAAAGATATTGAAAAATTCTTGACAGTAAATAACAACCCAGATAAGAAAAACTTAATTATTGGTAGCCAGGAAATGTTGAGAGCAAACGTTGCTACTGACCCGACATTCTTGCAAACATATTTAAGTTTAACCAATCCAAATGCTGTTGGCGGTACTATTCCATATAATCCAATTACTGGTGGTGGAAGCTATGCAAACAATACAGTTGTTGGTGTTTCTGTTGGTAGAAACTTAACTGAAAGAGTAATTGCAACTGGTTATGCTGCTGATGCTGCTCCTCTTTGCGGTTTAGTAAATATTTATACTGCTGGTGAAGGTTTAGCCCGCCAGGCATACTATTATTCAACACATACAGCAAGTCCAACAGTTGATAGTACTATGGGTGTTGCAACTGCAACTATTACAAGAAACGTTATTTCACTCGGCGTCGAATGGAGACATTGGGCAAATATCCGCACAGTTCTTGAAGCTATTACTGACTTCGTTCAAAATAATGATGGCAAGATTATTCCAGTTAATTTAGTTAGCTTTGAAGCCATTCCAATTGGAAGCAGAGTTGAATTAAACTGGGCAACTTCAAGTGAATATAACACTGACAGATTTGAAATTGAACGCAAACTCGTTAGCAGTCTTGAATCAGCAAACTTCGAAAGAGTTGCTACTGAAAAAGCTGCCGGTTTAAGCAATTATTACAAAGAATACGGACCAGTCGTTGATAGAAGCGTTAAAATGAACAATACTTATGTTTATCGCTTAAAGACAATAGACAAAGACGGTCAATGGCAATACAGCGACGAAGTTGAAGTTACACTCGAAGGTTCAACTCTTAACTGGCTCGGAACTGCTGTTCCAAACCCAGCAAAAGATGAAGCTAAATTTGAATTTTCATTGAAAGATGCTGCTCACGTAGAAATTCTTCTCTATGATATTAATGGTAATTTAGTTAAAACATTATTCGAAGGTAATGGTTCCGCTGGCGTAAATGAAGTAATAATTAATTGCAACAATTTATCTTCCGGACTTTATAACTATGTTCTTAAAGTTGATGGTAATATCTTTAATCAACAGATTAACGTTGTCAAATAATTTTTAATGAAATAAATTTTAATTAAACAGCCCTTTTTTAAGGGCTGTTTTTTTTGTATTTTTGTCTTTTTTTGAATAAAGAATTGAATCTGTTTTCACTCATAATCATTAGCTACAATACCTGCAAAATTACCTTGCAATGTATTGAATCAATTTACAAAACCTGCCCTAATGAGCAATTTGAAGTAATTGTTGTTGATAATGATTCGAAAGATGATACTATTAATCAGATTAAAAATACTTTTCCTGAGGTAAAAGTTATTTTGAATAGTAAAAATCTGGGTTATGCAGCAGCAGCAAATATTGGGGCTAATGCAGCAAATTCTGAATTTATTATTGTATCTAATTCCGATATTATTTTTCTACAAAATTCAATCCAGTTATTAATTCAATATTTGGAGCAAAATCCAAAAGATGGAATTGTCGGACCTCAGCAGTTTTTTCAAAATGGCAAATTGCAATACAGCTATAATGATATTCCCGGTATTAAACGTTCATTGAAAGAGCTTTTCTTTATTAATACATTTAAGCCGGTAATCAACAACATTAAATCTAAATTTAAATTCAATATTAATCAAAAGCCAAAGAATGTAGGTTATCTTGATGGTGGGGTAAATGTTATAAGGAAAGTTGCATTTCAATCAATTAATGGATATGATGAAAGTTTTTTCTTTTATTCTGAAGAAGTTGATTTATGCTATAGATTAAAAATGAATGGCTGGAAAGTTGTTTTTGTTCCTCAATCAAAAGTAATTCATTTAAGAGGAGCAAGTAGCAATAATCATCAGAATCTTTTAAATAACTATATTGCTCTCGCAAATAGTAAAATAAAATTCTGCAAAAAGTATCATTCAGGTTCATATGTATCGTTCTATATTATTTTGCAGATTTTATATAATTTTTTGAATGAAAAACTTTGGAAATTGTTAAATTTAATTTTTTTGAAAAAGGACTTTTCAAATAGGATTTATTATTTTAAAAATACAAAGGAAATATTTTTTAAAAATACAGGAAAAAATAATGGCGAATAATCAATATGATTTAGTAATTGCATACAGGATTTATCCGAAAATATCAAAGGTACCAGCTGTTTTTCCAACTGATAAATATAAACTATCAGAATTCTGTTTTAAATCGCTTATAAACTCATTTTCGGGGAAAATTAGGGCAAAATTTTATGTTATATTAGATGGATGTCCGCCAGAGTATAAAGATATATTTTTGAATAATTACGATAAAAATTCTATTGAATTTATTGAGATGAACGGAGTCGGTAATCCAGTTACTTTTAAAAAGCAAATTGAAATTCTTTTAAATCAGAATGAAAGTGAATATGTGATGCTTGCCGAAGATGACTATTTTTATTTACCAAATTGCTTTTTTGAGTTAACCGATTTTTTGAAAAATAATAATGATGCAGATTTCGTTACTGTTTACGACCATCTTGATTACTATACAGATAAAATACAGGGTTGTAAGGCAGATTTTAAAATTTTTAGAAATAGATACTGGAGAAGTGTTCCGGCTACCTGTATGACTTTTCTAACAACAAAAACGACATTAGAAAAAGCAAGGAATGTTTTCCTAACATATACACGAAAAAATTACGATGCAAGCATCTGGCTGGTTTTGACGAAAAAAAATATTTTCAATATTCCGCTTATTTTCGATTCCTTATTTAGTAATAAACTAAATTTAAAAATAATTGCAAAAGTATGGATTTACACTCCTTTATATGCTTTATTCGGTAAGAAATTCAAGCTATGGACGCCAATGCCAACAATAGCAACACACTTGGAAAAACCATTTTTAGCACCTATAATCAGATGGGAAGAATATTTTGCAAATAAAGATAGTAAATAAATTTTTTTGATTTGAATAATTTTATTAATTTTGAATTTGTTTAACAAAAAGTAAATTAATTATTTTTAAATAATTGGAGAAAAAAATGGCTTACAAAATAACAGATGAATGTATAAGCTGCGCAGCTTGCGAATCAGAATGCCCAACAAGTGCTATTTCCGAAGGAGATGGTATTTTCGTTATTGACCCAAATTTATGCGTTGAATGCAAAGGTCATTTTGATGAACCTCAATGTGCATCAGTATGCCCAGTAGATTGCTGCGTTCCTGCATAATTTCATTTTAATTGTTTTTTTTATCCCTCCTTAAAAAAGGGGGGAGAGTTACTTCTGAACTCCAGACATTTCTTTTTTTATTTCCCTATTTTAGAATTATTCAAAAATATCTTAATTGAGTATTACTATTAGTGCTTGAGTACATTCAGAACTCCTGAACCCTTGTAGTTTCAGAACTCCTGACTCCATAACTAAAATAAAGGAGTTAGGAGAATTGTTTCGTAAAGAACAATTGCGCAAATTATCCTAAAAATGTGTCATTCTGAACCCCAAAATAAAGCAAGACCTTTATTTGAATGGAGATGACATAAGATAAAGATGTCCTACATCTTGCAGATGTAGGACATCTGATTTAAGAAGTTTTGCAGTATAAAAGTAAAGATGTCATTGGTAACGAAGTGAAGAATCTCAAGTTTCGTGGTAACAATGACTTGTAAGATTCTTCACTTCGTTCAGAATGACAAGACTCAGAACTCCTTACCCATTAACGAAAATAAAGAAGTTAGGAGATTTGCCTCGTAAAGAACAATTGCGCAAATTATCCTAAAAATGTGTCATTCTGAACCCCCTATAAATGAAGACCTTTATTTAAATTGAGATGACATCTGTTTACACAGTCATTCTGAACGAAGTGAAGAATCCAGAAATTTTTTTTAACCACTACTCTCTGGATTCTTCACTTCGTTCAGAATGACCGACAAAGGAGCGATGTCATTGGTAACGAAGTGAAGAATCTCAAGTTTTGTGGTAACAATGACTTGTGAGATTCTTCACTTCGTTCAGAATGACAAGACTGCGAAATAACAAACTACGAGGGGTCAGGAGTTAGAGATTAAAAATCAAAATTTTTTTTCTTTTTTTTTAATGAAATTTGCAAATTCGGTTAATCATAGTTAATTTACTTTTTTAAAAAAATAAGTTTTTGAGGATAAAATGAAAAAAACGATATTTAATGAATTGCATATTGAAAAGAATGCAAAAATGGTTGAATTTGCTGGATTCGAAATGCCAATTCAGTATCCCAAAGGAATTATTTCTGAGCATAAAGTTGTAAGAAATAATGTTGGTGTGTTCGATGTGTCGCACATGGGCGAATTTGAAATTGACGGAAAAGATGCTCTCGCTTATGTCCAGAAAATTACAACAAATGATGCTTCCAAATTAACTGCTGGAAAAGTGCAATACTCTGCATTTTGCCTGCCAATCGGCGGAATTGTTGATGACCTTTTAGTTTATCGTAAAGGTGATAATTCTTTTATGCTTGTTGTAAATGGTGCAAATATAGATAAAGATTTTGCATGGTGCGAAAAGAATTTGACCGGATTTGATGTTGCTTTAAAAAATGTTAGTGATGAATTTAATTTACTTGCTATTCAGGGACCAAAATCAATTGATACTTTGCAAAAACTTACTGAAACAAATCTTTCCGATATAGTTTATTATTCCTTTAAATTAGGGAAACTTTCTGGTGTTGATATGATTTTATCCCGCACTGGCTATACAGGTGAAATTGGTTTTGAGCTCTATTTCAGAGGTGATTTCAAGACTGCAAAGAAGGTATGGGACGAAGTTTTTAAAGCAGGTGAAGAATTTGGTATTGAACCTGTTGGGCTTGGCTGCCGCGATACTTTACGCTTAGAAAAAGGTTACTGCCTTTATGGAAATGATATTGACGAAACAACTAATCCACTTGAAGCAGGACTCGGATGGATTACTAAGCTAAATAAAGGCGAGTTCAACGGAAAAGATGTAATTCAAAAAGTAAAAGAAGATGGTTTAAAGAGAAAGCTTGTTGCTTTCACTTCTGAAGATAAAAAATTCATTCCACGTCATCATTATAAGATTTTTAGTGATAATAAAGAAATTGGACATGTTACAAGTGGAAATCTTTCACCAACCCTTGATAAGCCAATCGGAATGGGATACGTTGCTACTGAATTTGCTACCCCCGGCAGCGAAATTCAAATTGAAGCAAGAGGAAAGCATTTCCCTGCATTAGTTGTAAAATTACCTTTTGTTCAATAATAAAAATAGCTTAGGATATCCGTAAATACTATAGTATCATTCTGAAGCTAAGAATCTCAATTTTAACTAAGAACCTTCCGAAGGTTTATAACCTTCGGAATGTTCCTTAACTTTGCGAAAAAAATCTAAACATCTAAACCTTCTAATCTTCTAAACCTAATGTCATCACCATTAAAATAAAAGGTCTTCCTTTATCTGTGGTTTAAAATTTTTTCCACTTTATATTACAACCGATACTTGGCTTTTGTTCAATGGACACTGGACGTTCATCAATAATATCGTCAAGTGCAGCTCTTAAACTGCTGCCAGTAACTGGCTTTCTGTTTCCGGGGCGTGCATCATCAAACTGACCACGATAAACCAGGTTTAAATCTTTGTCGAAAACAAATAAATCCGGGGTGCAAGCAGCATCATACTTCATTGCAACTTCCTGCGTTTCATCAAAAAGATAGGGAAAAGGATATGAAAGTTGTTTAGCAAGCTTTTTCATATTCTCGGGTGAATCTTCAGGATAATTCTCTATATCATTGGAGTTTATTGCAATAAAACTCACTCCTTTAACGTTATAATCATTAGCAATTTTTACAAGCCCTTCGTTTATTAGCTTAACGAAAGGACAGTGATTGCAGATGAACATAATAACGGTGGCAATTTCAGATTTTAGTTCCTGAAGTGAATAGAATTTATCTGATACAGCACATTTTAAACAGAAATCAGGAGCTTTTCTGCCTAAGCTAATCATTTTTGATGGAGTTTCTGCCATTTTACATTTTTTTTTATTTAAACATAATATCAAAATTACGAAAATTTTATAAATGAAAGATTACTTGCCTTATATAATCGGTGGAGTTTTTATATTCTTACTTTTAGATTTTTACTTTTTGAAAAGCTGGACTAAATACATAAAGAATCAGAACTACAATCCTTTTCTTTATAGAATATTCTGGTTTTTCTCTGCTTCAATGTTAGTTTTGTTTGTATATTTGTCTGTTAAAAGATTTTCATCAGAGCAGCAAGATGAACTCTCTAAAATCCTTTATATGATTGAAGCTATTTGGTTTATACCCAAAGCAGTAATTGTCCCTGTTCTAATTTTTAAAGATTTTTTTAAATTTATAATAAAAAAGATAAAGATTAAGTATAAAAGCATATTTCCAAAGAAGAAAGAATCAACTGTTGTTTATGATGAAAGTAAAAGGAAATTCCTGCAGAATGCCACATGGGGTTTGGCTGGCGTTCCGTTCCTTCTTGTAACAGATGGACTGATTCGCACAACAAACAATTTCAGAATCCATTACGCAGAAATACCGATATTCAATTTACCGAGCCAACTTAACGGCTTCAGAATTGTTCAAATTTCAGATATACACGCTGGTGGTTTTTTTGATAAAGAACCACTTAGAGAAGCAAAGCGTATAATCAATTTGCTAAAACCGGATATTATAACAATGACTGGCGATTATGTAAATTTTAATCCTAATGAACTTAATCTCATTATTTCTGAAATAAGTCAATTATCAGCTAATTATGGTGTTTTTGGCTGCCTCGGAAATCATGACCATTATATGAATGACGAAAATCATATAAAATTACAAAATATTTTAGAAAACGCTGGTATTGATTTGCTTATAAATGAAAATAGGAAAATAAATATTCAAGGTGCTGAACTGCAGATAATAGGAGTTGATAACATAGGTCACGGGCAATCCTTCGGGGATATTGATTTAGCTGTTAAAGATATTGAATTTGCAAAACCAACAATTTTGCTACTTCACGACCCTACTTACTGGGAAGAAAAAATAATAAGCAAATATCCAATTGATTTAACTCTTTCCGGGCATACACACGGCGGACAAATCGGATTCAATATGTTTGGAGTAGAAGCATCTCAAGCTATGTTTTTCTACAAAAGATGGGCTGGGCTTCACCAAATTAAAGAAAAATATCTTTATATTAATCGTGGGCTTGGAACGACTGGTCCTCCTATCCGTGTCGGCATTAATCCGGAAATTACTCTTATTACATTAAAGTCATTGGATAATTTAACTTGATGTTGATTAAATCAAATTTTCAATTATCCCCAAGACTAATATATTCTCTTATAGCAATAAGAACAACTTCAGATAAAGCAAGACCTTTATTTAAATGGAGATGACATCACTTAACACAGTCATTCTGAAGCGCAGCGAAGAATCCAGAAAATTTTTTTAACCACTACTCTCTGGATTCTTCACTTCGTTCC
>CAZCLJ010000112.1:0-13560 GCA_964499465.1 uncultured Hyphomicrobiales bacterium | reverse complement strand
TCGTTTCGGAATGACAGACAATCATATTTTATCTTTAAAAGCAACTTGGTATAAACCATTGGTTTAACAATTCAAAGAAATTTAAACTTTAAATTTTGTCATACTATCAACTTGTTGATAGTATGACTTATTTCTTAACAATCACTTAGTTATTGGTCATTAGTCATTCGTTAATAGTTGGAACTACTAATGACTAATGACTAATGACTAATGACTAATAATCTATTTTTTTAATCTAAATTTTTTTCAACAATGAAAATCTTCTTAATACATTACTTTGGTTATAATGTTACGAATTCTGAATCTACAAACTAAGCTTTTTAAAGATAGATTCCGGGATTAATTTTAAAATGGTTAATATAAGCCACCAAAACTTTGGAAGGTAAACAACATCTTTTTTATTTTCAATTGCTGAATAAATGCCTTTTGCAATATCAGCTGGTTTTGCAAAAAGAAAATTTTTAGGAAGGTGTGCTGTCATTGGGGAATCGACAAGCCCCGGCTTTATTGTCAATATATGCACATTCGATTTAGACAGACGATTACGCAATCCCTGTAAGAATAGAGAAACAGTTCCCTTTGCAGAACCATAAAGATAATTGGATTGACGACCTCTATCTCCGGCGACTGAAGAAATGACTGCAATGCAACCATCTTTTTTTTCTTCAAAGTAATTTGCTAATATTGTGCAAAGTGAAATTATGCTCGTTGCATTAATCGTAAATTCTTTGAGTGCAAGATTTACATCTTTTTGGACTGCTTCCTGATTTGGTAGAGTGCCGTGAGCTATAAAAACTAAATCAAGACCATTCAAGGAATTAATAGCTTTTTCAATTAGTTCATTATGCTTTGAAAAATCTGTTACATCAAAAAATGATGAATGAATTTCAGTTCGGTTAAGAACTAACAAATCTTTCTTAACAATTTCCAAACCCAATTCATTAATATCAGCGAGGAAAAGGGAATTGCCATCTTTAACAAGGAGTTTCGCGGTTTCCTGAGCAATAGCCGAGCATGCTCCTATTATAAGTATTTTTTTCATATTTTTTTATTTTATATAATTCAATTATTTGCAGTTGGTAACATTTCAGGCATAATAGAGATTGCATAACCATAATCTAACAATGTATCAATTTCTAAGTTAGCAGCATAATGCCTTAGTTCGATTATTTCATCTTCATCCATATTCGCTATGACGTTAATCCAAATATGTTCAGGGTCATCTGGGCTTACCTGTAAATTTCTAAAAATAATATCTGGATAATTTTCTTTAGCTTTATTAAATATTTCATCAATCAGTTGTTGCTGTTTTAAATTCAGTTTCATTTTAATTTAAAATGTTAAATTTACTAAATTTTCTTCAATTTTTCTAATAAAATCGGTAGTGCTACTCCTGAGGGTGCTTCTAACTTAAAATCAGCATATTTAGTAAGGGCCGTTTGGTTTGGATTAACCTCAATAAGAACAGCGCCACACTGTTTTGCTTTTATTGGCAATGCAGCAGCAGGATAAACTTCTGCCGAAGTCCCTACACTAAAAAATACTTCACAGGATTCTGCAGCATCTTCTGCAGAGCTTAATGCCTCTAATGGCAGATTTTCACCGAACCACACAACAGAAGGACGTATCATTCCGCCACATTCAGTGCATTTGGGTAATTCTCCATCTGGCAGCGATGTTTCTCCCTTAAATGGCTTTTTACATTTTTGGCAGTGGTTGTCTATTATATTTCCATGAAGTTCAATTACGTTTTTTGAACCAGCAGATTGGTGCAATCGGTCAACATTTTGAGTAATCAAAGTAAAATTCTGAAATATATTCTGCATTTCTGCTATTGCATAATGTCCCGGATTTGGTTTAGTTGAATTAATTATATCTCTTCGATGCTCATACCAAGACCAGACAAGTTTCGGGTTTGACATAAATCCCTGAACACTTGCTAATTCCGCTGGATTCATTTTTGTCCATAGACCATTAGGGTCGCGAAAAGTTGCTATCCCACTTTCAGCTGAAACTCCAGCTCCTGTAAGAACGACTACTTTTCTTACTTTCTGAAGTATTTCGAGTAATTTGGTTGGTATTTCCATTGTATTTGTTGTTTATATGTTTATATGTTTATTAGTTGATATGTTTATACTGGCTGAGCATTAATTACAAAGATTGTATTCTCTAACCAACAAAATTCTTTAAAATTGTACACTTTGCTATATAATTGATAATTTTTATTTGTGGCTCTCTTTCCCAAGTTGCATTTGGGAATGTAACTTTCACAAATGCTATGCTTTAACTCTTTATTAATAAAAAGATGTAAAGCACAGTTTGAAAAGAAATCTTCCTTCCCAAGTGCAACTTGGGAAGGAGTTCAAATACTACTTATGTTCATAAAACTTTTTAACACCTCCCCTGCCCCTCCTTATTAGGAGGGGAATAAGAACAATCCTGCGTTATAGCGTTCCCCTCCTAAAAAGGAGGGGTAGGGGAGGTGTATTTTTGCTTTTTTTTACACTAAAATACTCTTTTATATTCTTTCTTGTATTACATACTCTTACGATAACTATGAAAGTTAAATTTGTTGTTTATTTGTTTTTCGTTACTTTTAAAATTATATATGTAAAAATATTTCAATGAACATTAATAAAGAAAACCAAAAAGCCATAATGGAATTCGATTATTAAAGCCATACTCAATATCATCGGCAACAATGAAAGCATTTTCCAAATCTTTAATTTGGATATTCGACTTGCTTTTTCCACCAATTTCAAAAGAGTAATATTTTTCAACTATAAAATCAGTTGATTTTGATAATTCAATAGTATATTTATTTTTTATCTGATTAAAAAAAAATGTTTCTCTTGCATTTCCAATAATTATATTATTTTCACATAAAGCATACATAAGATTAGTATTTTCTAAATAGAGTTTTTCTGGTTTTTTTAAAAAAGTAATACCGAAAGAATCTTTGTAAGCAGAATTAATCAAATTTGCTTCATTTAAATAAAACAGATAAGTAAGCAGCGTTTCACGATTGATTCCAATATGAGTGCTTAATTTGGATATATTTGGAATAAAGGGAGCACTTTGAGCTATAATTTGAAGCAACTGTTTGATTTTATTAATATAAGCAATATTTACCCTCCTTTGTTGTGGCAGCTCTATTTCTAAAATCATATTTACAATTTCTTCTAATCTTATGTAGAACAGTTCAAGTTGCTCTTTGAAAAAAGGATAATATCCAAACTTTAAATAGTCATAAAAATATTGGAAAGGTTTTATTTTTAAAGAAATGTCTTTTGAAATTTCTTCATAATTCTTTAATAAATCCTTTAAAGAATAATACTTAAAGTTAAGTTCCAACTGCATATTTAAAAATTCTCTGAACGAAAGTCCGGGCATAGAATAAACTATTGCTCTTCTGCTTAAATCTGCACGGGCATTTAGTATTTCAAGCAATGATGAGCCGGCAACAACTAACTTTAACTCGGGATAATCGTCATATATATTCTTTATAACTAAAGACCATTGCGGATATTTATGAACTTCATCAATAAATAGATATTTTCCGCCTTGCTTTACAAAATCATCAACTAAATCGGTTAATTTGTTTTCTGCGAACCATAAGTTATCCAAACTAATATATAGTGTAGAATTAAGCTCTGATGACAAATAGAGTTTTATATATTGTAAAAGTAAAGTTGTTTTCCCAACTCCACGTGCACCTTTAATTATTATTAAACGTGAATCCCAATTGATTTCCTGCATCAAACTTCTAACAAAACTGATTGGGATTTGTGAAATCTTTTTCCTATATTTTTCTAATAATTGTGCCATCTTAATTTCAAAAATACAAAAATTGTATTCTCTAACCAACAAATTTTTTTAAAAATTGTATAGTTTGCTATACAATTGATAATTGACAATTTTATTGGTCATTTTGAACCCCAAGATGAAGAAAGACCTTTATCGGGGTGTTCAGAAAGCCAGTTAAATCTAATTAATAATTATGAATTTCTTTGTTATTACGTTATTTTCAGTTGTTAATCTTAAGATATATAAGCCGGAATTTAATTTATTATAATTATTATCTTTACATTGGAAATTAAATTTATAGTCGCCCTTTTCCATTTGCCTGTTGACTAAACTTGTAACAATATACCCGTTAGAATTAATAACATCTAAATTAACAAAATTGCTATTCTGGAGATTAAACCGAATTTGTGCTTCATTTATTACCGGATTTGGGAAAATTGACAAATCAAAAATATTATTACTATTATCTTCAACTGATAAAATAGGTGAAACATACAGAGCAAATGAAGCGCTTAAAGAAGCATAGTTATTTAAAGTATTATCGTTATTAAAAATACAATACCAATTTTTTTCTTTTGATTTAACATTAAAAGAAAAAGTGTTGCTTAATGCTTCTGTTGTCTTTGATACTGCCTGGAACGCAGAGTTATTCATCATTTTATTGAAGTTTTCTTCATCAGTAATAAATATATTTGGTTTTATAGCAGGACCTTTGGAATAAATTCTCTGATTATTAAGGTCGTCAAAATATACAAAGTTTTTTGTTAATGAATTATGCAGCGTGTAATCAACTTTCAAAAGGAAAAGATTAGTAGTATCAGAAGGAATATTTAAATTTGTGAAATTTGCTTTAGGCATTGATTTTGAAATTCTAATTGCAAACTGATAAGATGAATCCGGTAAAGTATTTTCCATCAAAGGTATTACACTGTTAGAAGCCGAAGGATTACTTCCTAAGCTGCAATCAACTCTAGCGAAGTAATTAACATTACTATCAACAACAAAAATACACTTTCCTTCGCAGTCAGTTGTTCCATAAGTATCATAAATAATTGGGTCTGGTTTTTGTGGGTCTGGATTTTTAATTGTCCCTTGTGCAGCTAATAGAACTATAGCACCATCAATGGGCTTTTCATTAGCATCTAACACATAAACAGTAAGAGTAGAAGTATTTTCGCAGTAACTATCTGTAACTGACGCAACCGAACCGGCACTTTCCCTAGCGAATATCGTTCCGAATTTCTTCTTCCATCCCTTTGAGTAGCAATAAAAATCTTTGAAAGAGTTATTTACGGGTTCCCATTGCCACCACTCCTCGTCCCAGAATTCATTCCAGACGTGGTCAGATGAGTATGCTTCTATACCCCTGCAAGGAATAAGACAAGCCCTTGCTACTGCTGCTGTTAAATCTTCATGTTCTCCGCAGCGTCCTATATGTAAAGAATAAATTCTAACTGGCTGATGTGGTCTTTCGAATCCGGAAGTGAATTCCATAACATTATTTATCCAATTAGTTGCTTCTCTGACTGCACTTCTTTGATTGTTGGTTTCGTCCCATAACACTTCACACATTTTCATACTATCTTTTAAAATTGGATAAGGCCCTCCCAATCCATCTATTCTTACTTCGGTATGATTAAAAATAAAGTCTCTCCAAAATACTCCATTTTCCGGGTTGGTTATATTTAAAGTATTAACGTAGCTTGTGTCGTGCTCAATATGTTGGGCATCAATATATGCGGGAATTTCATCGGTTATTTTTGGATGGACTACATATTCATAATATATTTCTCTTGGAACTTCAATTTGGATTTTATTGTTGTTTGCATCAATTTTATAATACTTTAAAGTAGTATAATAATCGTCATCAGTAGCTGATGTTCCGAAATCAACTATATCAACATAATTCAAATCAGCATCATGAGAATAAATCTCAGTAGCATTATCTAAAAACATTTGGGGATAGCAATATGAGCCATTTAAATAAACACTTGATGAATAAGCAATTGCATAAGCTATTTCATCAATATATGGGTCGCTTGCATTATTGATTATATTTGCTAATTCAATCTGACGATTTTGATTGAGTAGTGATAATGTATTTTCTAATTCACCTCTAATCCACTTAGGAGATTTTTGAACTGCTGCTTTTGCTTCTTCTGAAAGGTTGTTATATGGCGTAACAACTTCTAATTTTTTTGTTTCTACGTTTAGCTTAATACCAAGATTTTGACCTGCCGGCAAAAGTTTTTGTAAAAAAACTGAGTCTTTAAAAATCATTTCCTCATCTGAAAGGAACAAATCAGATAGTTTGAAATTGCTTGTATTTTTAAGTGGATTATATACTTCGGCTTGTCCAACCGGTATTAATTCCCTGAAAAAATCTTTGCTATTTGTTATTCCTAATTTTGATTTATCGAAGGAATGTTTGCTGCTCTGCATTTCAACAGGATTGAGTTTTAAATTTTTCTTTGAATTGTCTGAAATGCAACTTGGTTCCTGAGCTAAAATGTTAATAGATAAAAGAATCAGGATAACTACATAAAGTATTTTTTTATTCATTATTTTACCTTTTATTTTAAATAAAATCAAGTTAATAAATTCCTTGATTAAATCAAAGATTTAAATGAATTTTAGCACATTTTCTTCAAAATAATTAGCTCACCTTAGGTATTTCACTTTTGAGAGTGACCTATTCATTACACATAAGTATTTGTTCTTATTAGAAAAAGTTTTAACAACCTTGAAATTTATTCCGGAACTATTTATTTGTAATAAAAATACAACTTGGATGTGCTTATTCCGTAGGGATTATATATTCAGAACTCAGTACCCCTCGTAGTTTGTTATTTCGTAATTAATATAGTCCTGAAGTAAAAAATATTATATAAACAAAAAGGAATTACATAACTCCCAAATAAATTTGGGAGTTATTCTAATAATTAGAGTAACTCCATAATTTATTATGGAGATTAAAATCGCACTTATTCTTTACGAAGCAAATCTTCTAACTCTTTTATTTTCGTTATGGACTCAGAAGTTCTGAAGGTTGGGGTACTTTCGTAAAGTTTCTCAGAGCTTTGCGAAAGTTGAGTATTAAAAAATTAAAAATAATTAATTTAAAATCTTTATATAAAATTGCAACAAATACAGAGATTTTTCGTCCTAACATTGTTAGAAAATATAACAGGAATAAAAATGGCTATCAAAGATAGAAAACTCAAAGAAAAAGAGAGAATTAGAAAAAGAATAATGAATTCTGCAAGGAAAATTGCATTGAAAAGCGGCTGGCATTCGGTAACAATTAGAAAAATTGCGGATTCTATTGATTATGCGCCTCCTATTGTATATGAGCATTTCGAGAATAAGGAGGATTTGTTCAAAGAATTGGTATATATGGGCTTTAGTATGCTAAAAGATGAAATAGACAAAGCAAAATCTAAAGCAACAGATACAAAATCCTTGCTTAAAGAATTATCACTTGCTCAATGGGATTTTGCATTTAACAACAAAGACCTTTACCAGCTTATGTTCAGTATTGAAAAGCCAATTCCTAGCGAGGAAATGGTTTATAATTTCAATTTAATGAAAAGTACATTTTTTGAATTAGCAAAAAATGATAAGCAGTTGGTTGAAGAAATTGCACTTAGTTGGATGTGCTTAAGCCATGGCGCTATTTCTTTATTTATCTTTTCTCCTGCTCCTGCTCATCACCAACATAAAGATTTTGACAGACGTGAAATGTATGGAAAAGTAATTGAACGATTTATTCAAACAATTTAAGAAAAAATATAATTTATATAATAGATTTTTGAGGCAATATGAAACAAATAAAAATAATTGCTGTTTTGTTCTTTGTAATATCTGCATCTTTAATTTCAAAAGAATATTCACTTAAAGATTGCATTAATTTTGCTCGGAATAATAACAGCAGCATTATAGTTGCAAAACTTGATTCAGCAAAAAGTGAAAAGCAAATAAAAGAACAAATTGGAACGGCACTTCCGCAAATTGACGCCAATGCTAATTTTTCAGACAATGTCCTTATGCCAACAACTCTGATTCCGGCTGCAATTTCCGGTGGCGACCCAAATACATATATTCCAATAAAAATGGGTACTCAATACAATTTAACTGGTACCGTTTCCCTCACTCAGAAAATTTTTGATAATTCTTTCTGGGTCGGGCTAAAAGCTGCTAAGCTAAATAATTCTCTTTCTATGCAAACAATTTTCAAGCAGGTAGAGCTAACTGACTATAACGTGATTAGCTCTTATTACCGTGCCGTGATTATTAAAAAACAATTAGAAAATTTGAAAGAAATCCTTAAAGCTTCAGAAAAAACCTTAAAATCAATGGAAATTCGATTTCATAATGGGGTCGTTAAAAAAATTGATGTGGATAAAATTAAAGTTAGTTTTAATAGAACCAAATCGCAACTCGAACAAACTGAATTAAATTACCAAAAAGCAATTAACAATCTAAAATTTGCTATGAGCATTCCAATCGAAAGCGATTTTGCAATTGTTGATAATATTCTTGAAAATTTCGATAATATCAAGGATAGTCAAATTAATATAGACGCTAATTCTGTAAATAACAGAATTGATTTTCAAATCCAAAAAACCTTGATTGATTTACAGGAAGCAGAAAAAGACAATTACAAAGCATCTTATTTGCCTACTCTTTCTTTCTTTGCTAATTACAATTTACAGGCAATGAGAAAGGAATTTGATTTTTTCGATACTGAAAAAAACTGGTTCTCTAATTCTTCAATTGGTTTAAAACTAAATATTCCGATTTTTTCTGGTTTTAGCAAACAGGCAAGAGTGGAAAAATCTGAAATAGCTCTCGAAATTCAAAAAGAAAATATGAAGAATTTAGAGCAATCTATTAATGTAAATATTGCAAACTACTACATTCAATTTAAAAATGCAATTGAAAATATTCAGAATGAAAAAAGCAATCTGGAATTAGCCCAAAGCGTTTTCGAAAATACTCAAATTGAATTTAATTCCGGAAAAACCAGCTCGCTTGAACTTACTCAAGCAGAAAGTTCACTCCGCGAAACTCAGAATAATTATTATAATAAACTACTTGAGCTTTACTTAGCTCAATTAGATTTAGAAAAACAAAAAGGAACATTAAATAATTTTATAAATAATATTAAGTAATCAATATGAAAAAAATAATAATAATCGCCGTAGTACTTGTTTTAGTGGTTATTGCTGTAATCCGGTTAACAACAGTAAGAAGCGAGAACATTTCACAAAATACTGCCGTTTATACCGTTGATGAAGTAAGCGTCAGTATAGCAGATATTCAGGTAAATAATGCTTCATTTACTCTTGAATACACTGGAACTTTGTATCCTATTAAAGAATTTGATATTCCGGCTGAAACTGCAGGTAAATTAAAAACTTTAAATATCGAACTTGGACAAAGAATTTCCGCCGGGTCAGTCGTTGCAACTATTGATGACAATTTAAAGAAAATTAGCTTCGACAAAGCAAAAATTGATGCTGACAAATTAAAGAAAGATTTTGAGCGAACAAGCAATCTTTTCAAAAATGGCACCGCATCAGAGCAGGAACTTGATAATTCCCGGCTTTCCTACGAATCTGCAAAAAATAAACTTGAAGAAACAGAAAAGCAACTTGCTTATACTAAAGTTATTTCTTCAAATTCCGGTATTATTACAAAGAAAAATGTAGAACTTGGTGCTTATGTCAATAGTGGAACAATATTAGCATCAGCAGTCGATATTTCAAAATTAAAAGCTAAACTCTACGTATCTGAAGCAAGCGTTTACTATCTTAAAACCGGTGATAAGGTTAAAATCACAACGAATGTATATTCTGGAAAAGATTTTGAAGGAAAAATCAGCTATATCAGTCCAAGCGCAGATGCAGCGCATAATTATCTTATTGAAATTGAACTTAATAATAGCAGCGAAAATCCACTTAAAGCCGGAACTTTTGTGAATGTTTCAATAGACATTTCTTCAAATCAAAATGCAATGTATATCCCGAGAGAAGCACTCCAGGGCAGTATAAAAAATGCTCAGGTCTATATTGCTGAAAATGGAAAAGCTATATTAAAAAATATTGTTATTGGAAATACAAATAATCAGTTACTTGAAGTCCTTTCCGGGTTAATTGAAACAGACAAAGTAATTGTTAGTGGACAGGTGAATTTAGCCGATGGAAAAGCAATTAAAATAATTAAGAATAATTAAGGATAAAAAATGTCAATTACAGAAATTGCAATAAAAAGGTCAACACTTGTTGTAGTTGTCTTCACAGCTTTGACTTTGCTTGGTATGTTATGCTATAGTATGCTTAATTATGAGCTAATCCCCAAAATTGATATGCCTATAATGACAGTAGTAACCCAATATCCCGGTGCTTCTGCCGACGAAGTCGAGAGCTCTGTAAGCAGAAAAATCGAAGACGCTTTATCTTCTTTAGAAAATGTGAAATATATGAGTTCAACTTCTCAGGAAGGTGTTTCTATTATTGTTATGGAACTATTACCAAATACAGACATAGACATTTCGCTTCAAGATGCTCAAAGAAAAGTAAATTCTATTTTATATTTAATGCCGGAAAATGTAAAAACTCCCTCGCTTATGCGATATTCAACGGAGGATATTCCAGTTTTGAAATTTGCTGTTAGTGCAAAAATAGATGCCAGAAAGCTTTACCAAATTACTGAAGACCAAATCAAACCTCAACTTTCTAAAATAAATGGAGTTGGGCAAGTTACTTTAATTGGTGGAGATGAAAGAGAAATTAAAATAAACGTGAACCGCGAAAAATTAGAAGGGTATAAACTTTCGATAAGTCAGGTTTATGCTTTGGTTAGCAACTCAAATCTTCAATTTGCTACAGGAAAAATTGAAAATGTTAATAGCCAATATACAGTTCGATTGACTGGTAAAGTTACTTCTATGGACCAACTGAAAAATTTAGTAGTTACTACAAGTGCTACTGGAGGAACCATTAAACTTTCAGACATAGCTGAAATAGTAGATGGAACTGCTGAATATACTCAATTAAGCAGAATAAACGGTGAAAATTCGATTGGTATTATCGTTCAAAAGCAATCTGATGCTAATTCAGTAAAAGTATGCCAGACTGTTAAAGAAGAATTAAAAAATCTTGAGACGCAGTATGCCTCTTCAGAAATGAAATTCAAAATTGCATCTGACAATTCTGTATTTACTCTTGAATCAGCGAATGCTGTTATTGAAGACCTTGGGGTAGCGATTTTGCTCGTTGCTATAGTGATGTTCCTATTTTTGCATAGCTTTAGAAATTCTCTTATTGTTATGGTGTCAATCCCGACATCTCTTATTTCAGTTTTTACTGGAATGTATATTTTCGGATTTTCCCTAAATATGATGACTTTAATGGGATTGGCGCTTGTTATCGGTATTTTGGTTGATGACTCAATTGTAGTGTTGGAAAACATCACCCGGCATCTTTCAATGGGCAAAACGAAGTTTAGAGCATCACTTGAAGGTAGGAGTGAAATTGGCTTTACTGCTGTGGCTATTACTATGGTGGACGTTGTTGTGTTTGTCCCTATGGCTTTGATTACCGGAATGGTAGGCAACTTTCTGCGTGAATTTTCACTCGTTGTCGTTTTTTCTACTATGATGAGTTTATTTGTATCGTTTACTATAACTCCTCTTTTAGTATCAAGGTTTGGAAAAATTGAGATTTTGAAAAAAAATTCAATATTTGGAAAAATAGGACTCGGATTCGATTATTTATATCAAAGGTTAGTAGAATTTTACGAAAAAGTTCTTCGTTGGGGATTAGCTCATAGAAAAACTGTTATTGTTTTTTCATTACTATTATTTGTAAGTTCATTATTTTTAGTTGGTGGTGGATTTATTGGCAGCGAATTTATGCCTAACAGCGATAGAGGAGAATTTGTTGTAAAACTTGAAGGCGACCCACAAAACACTTTGTATCAAACTAATATGCTAACTGAAAAAGCAGAAAAAATTATAATGAGTAAACCAGAGGTAATCAACGTTTTTTCTAATATTGGTTATTCAAGTTCTGGCTTAGGCAGCTCAAGCGAACAGCATAAATCTGAAATTAATGTTACTATTGTAGATAAGAAGAAACGCAATAAATCCGTTGAACAGTTTGCTGCAGAAATCAAGAAAGAAATCTTAGAAAAAATTCCCGGTTTGAAAATTAAATCAACACCATCAACAATGATGGGTGGAGGTACTGCTCCAATTCAAATACTTTTGCGTGGTGCAGATATGGACGAAATATATGCCACGGCTGATACTATAATGAATTTAATTGAAAAAGTTCAAGGTATAAACGATGTTCGCCTTTCAGTTGATAAAAGCAAGCCAGAAGTCCAGGTTGATTTAGATAGAGATAAAATGTCAATACTTAGCTTATCAGTTGCAGATGTTGGTAGCACTCTTCAAATTGCTTTTGCCGGTAATACAAATCTGCAGTATTCTGAAGGTGGAACCGATTATGATATAAATATAAAATTAGACCAATTCGACAGAAAAAGCGTTGATGATATTAGCTCAATCACTTTCCTAAATAAAAAAGGAGAAATAATCAGATTAGACCAATTTGCAAAGATTACTCAAGATTTAGGTCCTAATAAACTTGAAAGGTACAATCGTATTTCATCTTTAACTGTCAATGCAGAAGTCTTTGGAAGACCTACCGGAACAGTCGGTTCTGAAATAAAAGAGCTCATAGCTAAAAATATACATCCAAAATCTTTATCAATTGAATACAAAGGGCAGATGGAAAGACAGGCAGAAGCATTTAGCAGTTTATTCTCTGCATTATTTGCAGCTATTTTATTGGTTTATTTCGTAATGGTCGCTTTGTATAATTCTTATCTTTATCCTTTTGTGGTGTTGTTTTCATTGCCCGTAGCAATGATTGGTGCTTTATTAGCACTTGCTCTGGCTGGAGAAAACCTTTCAATTTTCTCACTTATTGGTTTGATTATGCTAATGGGGCTGGTCGCTAAAAATGCGATTCTTCTTGTTGATTTTACAAATAAATTGAAAGAAGAGGGAATGAGCGTGATTGAATCACTTGTTGAAGCTGGAAAAGAAAGGTTGCGTCCTATCCTTATGACTACTATCGCAATGGTTTTTGGTATGCTCCCGCTTGCTTTTTCTTCAAGTGCATCTTCAGAAAACAGGAACGGACTTGCCTGGGTAATTATCGGTGGTTTGATTAGCTCTTTAATTCTGACTTTGGTGCTTGTTCCTTCTGTTTATATGATTATGGAAAAGCTAAAAAACAGATTTTGGAAAAAAAGAGATATAACTGCAGAAGAGTATAAGCCACATAAGTCAGGTGAATTAGTTGAAGCAGTTGAAACTGTTTAATTATACCAAGTTCCTTTCATAAATACAATTAAAGTGTCATTTCGAAACGAAGTGAGAAATCTCACAACTCCTTGCTACCACAGACATTGAGATTCCTCACTTCGTTTCGGAATGACAAATAAACATATTTTATTATTAAAAGCAACTTGGTATTAGAAATAAATTAACGAAAGTTTTAATATGGCAGATGTCCTATGTCTTCGAGATTTAGGACATCTTTTTTTTAAATGAACAACTTCTGAACTCCAGACCCCATAACGAAAATAAAAGAGTTATAAGATTTGCCTCGTAAAGATTGATTTCGCAGTCTTGTCATTCTGAACGAAGTGAAGAATCTCACAAGTCATTGCTAC
>CAZCLJ010000111.1:0-13579 GCA_964499465.1 uncultured Hyphomicrobiales bacterium | reverse complement strand
CGTTTCGAAATGACACAATATAATAAGTCTTTTAACGAATTACAACACTAGCAAAAAGCAAGCAAGCATTTATATCTTCTTTTTCAAGAGATGGATATTGTTTTAATATCTCTTCAGGTGAATCGCCTGCATTTAAAAAATCTAATATTGTCTGAACGGTAATTCTCATTCCCCTAATTGTTGGTTTGCCATTGCAAAGAGCTTCACTTAAAGTTATTCTGTTAGATATATATTCCATAATCCTCTCCTTTTTTTAATATTTAACGATTTGAATAAATTTAAATTGTTGAGTTGTTTGTTTGTTGAATCGTTGAGTTGTATTTTTGTTTGTTGAATTGTTTTTAACTTTTTGAACTCCTTCCCAAGTTGCACTTGGGAAGGAAGATTTCTTTACAAGCTGTGCTTTGCATTTTTTTATGAATAAAGAGTTTAAGCATAGCTTTAGTGAAAGTTACATTCCCAAGTTGCACTTGGGAAGGAGTGAAAAAGAATTTGTTTTTTTTACTCATATCTTTCCAATTTAAAGGATTCGCCTAAATATCTTTTACGAACTTCGTCATTTTCGGCAATTTGCTCAGCAGTTCCAGAAGTGTAAATATTACCGTCAATTAAAATATATGCGCGGTCTGTAATAGAAAGAGTTTCGTGAACGTTATGGTCTGTAATCAAAACACCTATTCCTTGAGATTTAAGTTTGGTAACCATACGCATAATATCTTCAACAGCAATAGGGTCAATACCTGCAAATGGCTCATCAAGCAAAATAAATTTTGGATTAGAAGCCAGTGAACGAGCAATTTCGCAACGCCTTCGCTCGCCACCAGAAAGCATATACCCTTTGCTTTTTCTAAGATGAGCCAAACCAAAACTTTCCAAGAGTTCTTCTAAGCGTTCTTTTCTTTTTGCTCTGGTCATCTTTTGCAATTGCAGAATAGCTTTAATATTATTTTCAACAGAAAGCTTCCTGAAAATTGAAGCTTCCTGGGGAAGGTAGCTAATACCAAGTTTTGCTCGTTTGTACATAGCTTTTTTTGTAATATTGACTGAATTTAATGAAACCATACCTTCGCTTGGCTTAATCATACCGACAATCATATAAAAAGTAGTAGTTTTGCCTGCACCATTAGGTCCAAGCAAACCAACCACTTCACCTTGTTTAATATCAATAGAAACACCTTTAACTACGGTGCGTTTTTTGAATTTCTTAATCAGACTATGTGCTTCGAGATAGCTTAAATTATCTTCCACTTTATCGTTGCTTTCTTGGTTTTAGTGTTAAAGTTGTATTAATTTCTTTTCCTTCCCTGAGCAGTTTGAAATTTAATTTTTGTCCGTTTCGGGCATCTAAAACGTTGATTAGGAAGTCATCCTGACGAAGAATTTTCATTCCATTAATTTCCAAAATAATATCGCCCGGTTCTATTTTTGCATCATTTGCCGGAGAATTTCTTTCTACAGAAAAAACGATAACACCTTCATTTTGTTCAATTTTTAAATATCTTTGTACTTGCTCGTCAATTTCTCTTACTTCCATTCCGTGATAAAAATTTCTGTCAATTGTCTTCTTATCTTTTAATTCGGCAACAATTTCTTTTACTCTGTTAATTGGAATAGCGAAGCCAATACCTATGCTTCCAGCTCCACGCTGATTTTGTGCTGTAGAAAAAATTATTGTATTAATTGCAATAACTTCACCAAGTGAATTTACAAGTGGTCCTCCAGAGTTACCAGAGCTAATTGCAGCATCAGTTTGAACCATTCCCTTATAAACTCTATCTTCCTGAATCAGATTGACTCCTGTATTTGAAACAACTCCGACTGTAACTGTAGGGTGAGCGTTTAAATCGAAAAGACCGAAAGGATTACCAAAAGCTATTGCCCACTCGCCCGGAACTACATCATCAGAATTTGCAAGTTCAAGATATTGGAAATTTTTGCCGTTTATTTTAAGAAGACAAACGTCACTTGTTTTATCTGCACCTACGATTTCAGCATCAAATTTTTTCCCGTCTGTTGTTGTAACGATAATTTTTGAAGCATTACCGGCTACGTGGTGATTTGTCAAAATATATCCGTCTGGTGAAATAAGAAAGCCGGAGCCAAGTCCCTGCACTTCATACTTTTGCGTTCTTCTACCCCTGTTGCCAAAAAAATGTCTGAACATTGGGTCATCATAAAAAACGTCGAATGGGTCGCGCCGAGTAACTTCTACATACGATGTTACGTTTATTCCTACTATTGCGGGACTGCATTTCTTTACTGCTTCTGTTATTGCATTTCTTCTGCTTTGGCTTACTGAATTATTTGCTGCATCAAGAGTTTCCAATTTGCTGCTTTTCGATTCGGTCCATAAATTATCTGAATCTCCAGTTCCTTTTGATTCGCAACTTTGCAGAGAAAAAACTAAGAATAAAACCAAAAACAAGTCAAATCTAATTTTATTTTTCATAGCTTTACCAATCAATATTTAACCTTTCTTATTTTGTTCTATGACGAAAATCAATTGATAAAATTTAATTAATTTTTTCTAATAATTGTTTTAATGGTTTACGTTTTTAGAACGATTAGCTGTAATAGTATAGAAAAAATTAGATATTGAAAGAGATAGTAAGTAATAAATATTATATTTATTTATAGATTAAATAAAAATCATTTGAAAAAAAGAAATTTTATATATTTGCAAGTGGGGGAGTTGCAGTTTTAAAAAAAAGAAATAATGAAGTTTAATTATTTTGATTTTAACATTTTACGTAGGTTTATTGTATGAATAATCTTACTAAATATTTAATTAAATTAGGTTTCTCGGCTTATACAGAAATTGATGAGTTTGGTGAATACTTTTGCTACAAACCCAAAATATCTAATCAATCAAATAGAATTATAATTCCTTTTTATCATTTCAAAAATGAAGAAAAATTATTTGAGTATCATCTGAACGAATGGAATAAAAATGAACTAAATTACTTTATAGCTGTTGAAAGTGAAAAGTCATATATTTTTAATGCTAAAGAAAAGCCCAACAAAAAGAATCCATTTGATGAGAATGTATTAATTTATGATAATCAAACTTTCTTTAATTATGGTATAAATACAGAGGATTATAAAGATATTTCCGATTTTTTAATAACAAAAGATAATATAGATAATTCTATTTTCTTTGATTTTGTTTTTAGAAAACAAAAAGAAATCAAAAACGAAGTTGATACTCATTTATTAAACAATTTAATCCGCTTAAAAAAAGAATTATCAAAATTTGATGATAAAGCTGAAAATGTAAATGGATTAATTATAAAATGTTTATTTATCAAATATTTAGAGGATAGAGGCGTTTTTAATGATTCTGAATTTGTTGAAAGATTGAAAACAAATAATATTCAGAATTTAAAGGATATTTTCGAGCGGGTCGCAATAATAAATGGAGATATTTTAAAAAAAGATTTAGATATAAAAACTGAACATATTGAACATTTATATTATTTCTTTACAAATGATTATATAAATTATTTAGATAAAAAGCAAGAAAATCTATTTTATCCTTACAAATTCGATAAAATTCCAATTCAATTAATAAGCAATATTTACGAAGAATTTTTAGGACTTACTAATAAAGCAGAAAAGAAAAGTCAAGGAATTTTCTATACAAGAACTTTTGTTGTTGACTTTATGCTTTCTCATAAAATTTACCCAAGATTAACTTCTGAACCAAATGCCACTGTTCTTGACCCCGCTTGTGGTTCAGGGGTATTTCTTGTTCAAGCTTTTAAAAAAATATTGGAACAACATAAGAATAAAGATTTAAGCATAGATGAAAAAGCAAATATTTTAAAGAAACAGATATTTGGTATTGACATTGATGCTAATGCTTTGCAAATTACAGCTTTCAGTTTATATTTAACATTACTGGAAGGTATAAAAAAAGAAGATATTCAAGAGCAATTGAAAGTTAGAAAGCCAATTTTGCCTTCTCTGATTGGTTCTAATTTACTGAAAAAAAATACTATTGTTGACGATATTGAATTTAAGATAGATGTAACTGAAGATGGAGTTAATAATAAATATACTTTCAAAACATTTGATTGTATTGTTGCTAATCCTCCTTGGAGTGAATTAAAAGAAAACAGCGGACAAGCTGATGAAGAAATCAAAAGAACCATAGTAGCTTTTGACAAAGAAGAAAAAGGAATTTACAGGAATGCCAGTAAATATCAACCCTCTCAAGCTTTTCTTTTAAAAATTAATTTATTATGTAATGTAGATACAGATATTTCAATTATAGTTAACAATTCCAATTTCCTAAATCAAAAAGCTAAAGGTTTTAGAGAAGAAATACTAAAAGAATTTCAACTTTTATACTTTTATGAACTTTCAGATATTGCTCCAATTCTGTTTAAAAATACCAAACATCCTTGCTCTGTTTTAATTTTGAAGAAGCAGAAAGTTGAAAACATTAAAGTTAAACATATATCTCCACGTTTAACAAATTTTAATAAATCATTAAGAACAATTTCTTATTCATCAAAAGACGTTAAAGAAGTAAAGCAAGATGATTTGAAAAAAGAAGATATTTTATGGAGAATTTTTGTAAATGGTAATTGGCAAGATTATCAATTAATAAAGAAAATCGAATTTCAAGGCAGTAATCAAAATAAAATTATTTTTTGCAGTAGAGGAATAAATCCCAATGGAGCAAAACCAAAAGATGGTGGTGCTATTCTAAAAAGAAGAGTTGATGCAAAAGATATTGTAAGATTCTTTTACAAAGTATGTGGTGATTTCAATATAAATCAAGATATGGAAAGAGGAAGATTAGATTCTTATGATAATTTATTTACTGGAAATAGACTTATAATAAAAAAAATTCCTAATGAGCAGGATAAATTAAAATTAGCTTGTGTATCTACTTCTGAAGAATTAGTTTTTTTCGACCATCTGTTTGGAGCATTTTTTAAAGAAAAACATTTGAATAGACCCAATTCTGTTATTATAAATTCTTCTTTGATTGGATTTTATTTTTTTAAGATCGCAGCACAACTTAATAAAGGTAAAAATTTACCATCTATAAGAGTGAGTGAAATTAAAAGTCTTCCCTTTCCAAACCTTTCGAAAAGTAACATTATAAGATTAAATGAATTATATGATAATATATTAAAAAGTAATAATAATTCAGAAATTGAAACAGAAATTGATGAACTGGTATTTGATTTATACGGCTTATTGGAATTTGAAAAAGAAATAATACGAGAGTTTTATCAAGTTAATGTAGAAAGAAAGAATGATATTGTTAATGATAATGATATTCAATGTTATGCTGATAAATTCAGAGAGGTTTATCAATTAGTAATGAAAGAAGAATTAAGATTAAATGCTACCTACTATATTTCTCAAAATATCGGAACAATTATAAAATTTGATGTTGTTAAAAAAGATGATTTTATTTATGAGATAAAAAAAGGAACATTTGATGATAAAAATATATTAAAATTAGTAAAAGAGAAACAGATACAAAATGAATTACTTAATGCTTATATAAGCGAGGAAAAAGTAAAAATATACGATAATCAAAGTTTTTATTTTATCAAAAGCAACTATTTCAAAGATTGGACAAAGCGACAAGCAATTGAAGATGCTAACGAAGAGGTTCACGAAATGCTAAATACTCTAAGTTAATGAAACTACCTGAAGAATATATAAAAGATGTTCTTGATTTTGATTCTATTAAAGATTTAATAGAAAATTTATATTTAAAAATTATGATTAAAGCATTTCCAAAAGTAAAAAATGTGCCGAATATACATAGATACAGTGAGAATAAAATTAGAAACGAATTTCAAAAAGTAATTTGTTTTGAAAGTGGAAAAATAAGCGATTGGATAAATAATAGAACGATATTTTTATGTATTGAGAATGAAATTTTAACAAAAAGTGTTGAACGAAAACGAATAGATATTGCTTTTAATATTCCAAAATTTAAGTTTATTATCGAATGTAAAAAAGTAAGAAAAACAAGCAAATCACAATATATTAAAAATGGAATTTTAAGATTTATTAATGATGAATACACAAATGAAAATGATGAATATGCAGCTATGTGCAGTTTTGTTGTTGCAGATAATATTGAAAAAATAATAAAAGGAACAAAAGAGCTAATTTCAAATTACCATTTAATTGACTTAAAAGAGAAAACTATATGCAATTATAAATATTCATTTTCATCAAGCCATAATAAATGTAATACTACTCCTATTTTAATATACCATTTATTTTTTGATTTTTACAAAAACTAATCTCCCCTCTTTTCCTTTCTTTTTTAAATTAAACTTTTTACTACTAACTTTCATTTAAATTATATATTTTTGCATATAGTAAATGACGTTTTACAAATTAAAAGCATAAACTTAATAATATTGCATTTTTATTTAAGGAATATATTTATGACATTCAAAAACATATTTATAACATTCATAATTGCAGTTCTTGCAGTAAATTTCCTTTTTGCAGAAGAAAACAAGCATTTTAAGGCAGATGCCTTTTCCTCAGTGAAAAGTGCAAAAAAAGGTGAAAAGTTTAATGTTACCTTAAAGGTAAATTTCGAAAAAAACTGGTACACTTATGGCTTAAAAGAGCAAGTCGGTCCAGATGGAATTGGTCCTACTACTACTCTAATTAGTTTGCAACCAGAAAGCAAAATCGCTGTTTCTGGAAAAATCACTTCTTCAAAGCCACATACAAAATATGATGAAGCATTTAAAATCAATATTGAATATTTTAAGGGCAGTTTTGAATTTTTTATTCCAGCTATTGCAAAGAAAAATATAGATTTAACTAAAGATAAATTAATATTAATTTTCGACATACAGCAATGCGACCAGGAAAAGTGCTTACCTCCAAACGCTTTTGAAATCCCAATTAAATTTGATGAAACTACTGCTCAAACAGAAGAAATTACTGCAAATCCAGTTGATTCTGCTGCTGCTCAAGATACAGCATCAGTAGAAATTGTTGCAACACCCGACACAACAAACAAAGCTTCAATGCAAACTGATTCACAATCAGAAATTGAAAGTAAAAAGAAAGAAGGAGTATGGTCGTTCCTTTGGTTCGCAATGTCAGCTGGCGCTCTTGCATTGCTAACACCTTGCGTTTTCCCAATGGTGCCAATAACAGTATCCTTTTTTACAAAACGTGCCGAAAAAGGAAAAAGCAGTGGCTTAAAAGATTCATTAATTTATGCTTTCGGTATTATAACGACTTTTACTGCATTAGGTTTTATACTTGCATTGGTGTTTGGTGCAACCGGAATCCAGGACTTTGCTACTAATCCATTCTTAAACCTATTTATTGCAGCTATATTTGTAATTTTTGCATTAAATCTTTTTGGTGCTTTTGAATTGCAGCTACCAACAGGAATGTTAAATAAATTGAATAAAAAAAGTGAAGGCGGTGGAGTAGTCGGAGTTCTTTTAATGGGATTAACTTTTTCACTTACTTCATTTACCTGCACTGTTCCATTTGTTGGTTCTGCCCTTATTGCTGCTTCTGGTGGCGAATGGTTCTATCCAATTTTAGGAATGCTCGGTTTTTCGGCTGTTTTTGCAGCACCATTTTTCTTGCTTGCTCTTTTTCCATCAGCAATGTCTTCACTGCCAAAAGCAGGCGGCTGGATGAACAACATTAAAGTAGTAATGGGACTTTTAGAAATTGCTGCTGCTATAAAATTCATTAGCAATGCCGATTTGGTATGGAGTTGGGGACTTATGCCACGCGAGCTTTTTATCGGAATTTGGATTGCCTGCTGTTTGCTTATTGCTATGTATATTTTAGGAATTTTCCGACTGCCTCACGACTCTCCTGTTGATAAGGTAGGAACACCAAGAATTGTATTTGCGATATTTTTCACTTCTATTAGTTTCTTCCTTTTCGCTGGACTTACAGGGAAACCACTTGGAGAATTAGACGCTTTCCTTCCTCCACCAGACTATTATAGTTTGAATAGTAATACTTCTGTTGTTGCAACTACCAATGCTAATCCGCTTGAAAATGAATCAAGCTTTTCAAGTAACAAAGAATTTTGGCACAATAACTATGCTGATGCTTTAAAAGAAGCAAAGGAAAATAATAAATATCTGTTCGTTGATTTTACTGGTTTCACTTGCACAAATTGTCGCTGGATGGAACTAAATATGTTTGAAAAACCGGCAGTTAAATCTTTAATGGGACAGATGGTTAAAGTAAAACTATATACTGACAGAAGAGAAGAACCATACGTTTCAAATAAAAAGATGCAGCAGGAACGCTTCAACTCAATCGAACTGCCTCTTTACGTAATTTTAACTCCAAACGAAGAGTTTATTGCAACAAATACTTTTACAAGAAACGAAGTAGAATTTGTTGAATTCTTGAAAAAAGGAGTAGTGAAATAGTGATAAGTGATAAGTGATAAATGATAAGTGATAAGTGATAAGTGATAAGTGTTTTAATTGATATATAAATTAACTAATTACTAATATGAAAGAGAGTAAGAGCAAATTTATTATATCTATGTAGTATGTCTATTCTTTGTTAATTCAGATAAAGAATATAACCACAAAGAACACGAAGAAATTTCTGTGCAAAAATATACTCTGTGGATTATTTTATTTATGTCTTATCAAAATAAAAGCGATAATCACAAAGGACACTAAGAAGTAAATTATTAAGTATATCATTGTGAATAAAAATTGAAATAATAAATAATTATCATTATGAGTGAAAATGAAATTTCAAAAATAGTATATGAATGCGCTTCGAAAGTTCATAAACACTTAGGACCTGGACTTTTAGAAAGTACTTATGAAGAGTGTTTATATTACGAACTAAAAAAGCATGGTTTATCAGTTGAAAAACAAAAACCTTTACCACTGATTTACGAGGAAGTAAAATTAGATGTTGGTTATAGAGTTGATTTAATGATTAACAATAAATTTATTATTGAATTAAAGTCTGTCGATTCTCTTAATGATATTCATTTAGCTCAAATTTTATCTTATTTAAAATTATCTAATTGTAAATTGGGCTTTTTAATTAATTTTAATGTTGTTTTACTAAAAAATGGCATTAAAAGAGTAATAAATGGTACTTTATAAAATTAATTGTGTCCTTAGTGAAAAACTTTGTGTTCTTAGTGGTTAAAAGAATAAATGGAAAAAGGTTGCAAATAACGTCTTATAATGATTTGATTTGTGTCCTTTGTGGTTAAGTAAAATAATTAAAAAATCAAATAATGTGTTAGTTAGAAATGACAATAATTGAAGCAATAATTTTGGGAATAATTCAGGGACTTTCTGAATTTATTCCAATTAGCAGCACGGCACATTTAACACTCGCCGGGCATTTATTTAATTTGATTGACCCAAGCCATCCCGAACGTTGGACTGCTTTTATAGCGGTTATACAGTTAGGGACATTAGCAGCTGTTTTTCTCTATTTCTCAAAAGACATAAAAAGCATTATTAACAATTACTTTTCAGAAAATCTTGGAAAAAGTAGAAAATCATTTAAAGAGCAAAGTAATCATTCCAAACTCGGCTGGCTTATAATTATCGGGTCGCTTCCTATTGGTTTGTTTGGCTTTTTACTGAAAGATTTAATTGAAGGTGATTTCACAAAAAGCCCTTTTGTAATAGCGACAATGCTTATTCTCGTTGCTATTATTTTGTTTATTGCAGAAAAAACTGCAAAATTCAAAAAGGATATTAATAAAATAAGCATAAAAGATTCAATAATTGTCGGTTTTGCACAATGCCTTGCTCTTATTCCTGGCACCTCCCGCTCTGGAGCAACTATAACAACCGGACTTTTCCTTGGTATAAAAAGAGATGATGCTGCACGATTTTCTTTCTTACTAAGCATACCGGCTATTTTTGCAAGCGGACTTTATGAGTTTTATAAAAGCATAAGCTATATTAATTCTCAGGATTTATTGATAATTGTTATTGCTACAATTGTATCAGCAATTTCCGGTTATCTTTCGATTGCTTTTCTACTTAAATTTTTAAAGACAAAATCAACTTTGCTTTTTATAGTTTATAGAATAATTCTTGGAATAATTGTACTTTTTTATTTTTTATAAGATAAAATTCATTTTTTTGGTGGGAATTCTATGAATCAGAACTCCTGACTCCATAACTAAAATAAATGAGTTAGGAGATTTGACTCGTAAAGAATAATTACGCAAATTATACAGAAAAGGTGTCATTCCGAAACGAAATGAGGAATCTCACAAGTCATTGCTACCACTGAGTTTGAGATTTCTCACTTCGTTTGCCAATGACATCGTAGTTTGTCATTCTGACGGATGTCAGAATCCATCTTGGTTTTCCCTAAAGAGAATGGACAAAGAAATATTTTAGTCATTAGTCATTGGTCATTAGTTGGGTTAGCAAAATTCGAAAGACGAATAACAAATGACTAATGACCTAAAAAAACTATTTTTAAGATGGATTCTTACATCCGTCAGCATTATACTTTTACTTATGTCATCTCCATTATAATAAAGCATTTGCTTTATCAGGGGGTTCGAAATGACATTAGATTTTGCATTATTAGTAAGCGGTTTGGTATAAATTGGTTCCTCATCTTCACCTCAATATCAGCACCACCACTCCCGCTACCGCAATCAACGCTCCTATTATTGATTTTACCGATACCTTTTCCTTATAAATAAAATGTGAAAGAGGAAGCATCATTATTGGCATTGTGGACATAAGTGTCGATGCAATTCCTACTTTTGTGTACATAATAGCAATGAAGCTGAACGTTATTCCGAGATAAGGTCCTACAATAGAGCCGAGCAACGTCATTCCAATGATTTTTACATCTTTAACTGATGTTTTCAATATTGGAATAGCTGATTTGTTATAGAAAAAGTATGGAATAAAGAAAACAGATGCAGCCGCAATTCTAACAAAAGTGGCAACAAGAGAATTTATATCGCCATATTCAAAAGCCATCTTTGCTGGTATAAGTCCGACTCCCTGCCCAACAGCAGCCATCACACCGAAAAATATACCTTTCCTTGTGATTTTATAAAGTTTGTTGTCGCCAGTTTCACGCTCCTGAACTACAAGAGCTATTCCAGCCAAAGTAATCATCATACCGATTATACCGAGAATGCTTAAAATTTCATCAAGCATAAAAAATGCAAGTATAGCAGCTATTGCCGGATTAAGCGACATTATTAAAATTGTTACGCGTGGTCCTATTTCCCTGTATGATGCAAAAAGGAAAGTATCCCCAATGACAAGCCCGATGAATCCGCTTAGTGAGAGCAGAAATACCTGCTCGCTTGTTATTGAATAATCTATATTTAAAATAAAAATTGTTAGCATAAGTAGTATTCCGGCAACGACCAACCGGTATATATTCAGGTTTATTGCCCCTACTTTCAAAATTACATTTGTAAAGAAGTAAGGCGAAACCGACCAAAGTGCTGCTGTTAGTAGTGCTGATATTTCTCCGATATATTGCATTTAGTTCCTATATTTGTAAAATATATAATTACAAAATTAGTTTTTTTCAGTATATTTGATTTATGAGAAAGAAAAAAATAATAAACGAAACAGTAGAACTTGAAATAGAATCGCTTGCTTTTCAAGGATTTGGCGTTGCCCGCTTAGACGGTTTTGTTTACTTTGTAAAACACGCTATTCCGGGCGACAAAGTTCTTGCAAGCATTTTAAAGAAAAAGAAAAAACATGCCGAAGCCAAAATTGATAAAATGATTTCTCCTTCACCACTTAGGATTGAACCAAAATGCAAATACTTCGGAATCTGCGGCGGCTGTTCCTTGCAAAATTTAGATTATTCCGAGCAAGTCAAATGGAAAAAGCAGCAAGTTGAGGATAGCTTCCAAAGAATTGGGAATTTTACTGATTTTAAAGTGGAAAATCCAATCGGCTCAACTGAAATATTTTATTATCGCAATAAAATGGATTTTTCTTTTGCAAATTCCCGTTGGCTCCTTCCAGATGAAATCTCTTCTGAAGAATTAAGCAAACCAAAAGATTTTGCATTAGGTCTGCATTTCCCAACGCGCTACGATAAAGTAATTGACATTGATTACTGCTATATCCAGCAAAGCATTGCAAACGACATCTTAACTTATTTTAGAAATACTGCCTTAGATTTTGGAATAAGCGGCTGGAGCAATAAAACTTATGACGGTTTCCTGAGAAATCTTATTATCCGCTTCTCTTTTACTCAAGAAAAGTTTATGCTGATTTTGATTACAAATGAATTTTCAAATCAAACTGAAAAAGATTTTCTTGAAAAGGTTAAAAGTGAAGTTCCAAAACTCTTTCCAAACGTAGCTACATTTCATCAGGCAGTAAATACTACAAACAATCCGGTAAAAGTCGAAAGACAGAAATTACTTTTTGGTAGCGAGTTTATTACTGAAAATATTCTCGGTATTGATTATCAAATCTCCCCATTTTCTTTCTTTCAGACAAATTCACGTGAGCTAAACAGCTTTGTTTCCAATATAATTAATTTTACAGGAGCAAAGGAAAGCGACATAGTTTGGGACTTGTATTGCGGAACCGGAACTATTACTCTTCCACTTTCAAAAAAAGTAAAGAAAATCATTGGTTTTGAACTTTCTGAAGATGCAATTTTTGATGCGAAAAAGAATGCAAAGCTAAATGGAATAGAAAATACAGTTTTCATTCAGGAAGATTTACATAAAAAAAATATTGCAGAAAAACTTTCCGAATACGAAAAACCAGACATAATCACAATTGACCCGCCCCGAGCAGGAATGCACCCCAGTTTAGTTGAGCTTGTTTTGAGCAGTGGAGCAAAGAGAATTGTTTATGTAAGCTGCAATCCCACAACGCAAGCAAGAGACTGTGCATTACTCAGCGAAAAATATAAATTAATAAAGGTGCTTCCTTACGATATGTTTCCGCATACTTTTCATATAGAAGCAATAGCGGAAATGGAGTTAATTGTTAATTGTTATTAAGTTATTTGGTTATTAAGTTATTTGGTTATTAAGTTATTTGGTTATTAAGTTATTTGGTTATAAAGTTATTTGGTTATAAAGTTATTTGGTTATTAAGTTATTTGGTTATAAAGTTATTTGGTTATAAAGTTATTTGGTTATTAAGTTATTTGGTTATTAAGTTCAGAACTCTTGACTCCATAACTAAAATAAAGGAGTTAGGAGAATTGTCTCGTAAATAACAAATTCGCAGTTAGCGATTAATATTTTATTAGCTATTGGTCATTAGTCACTTGTCATTAGCTTGTAACTACTAATAACGAATGACCTATTGGAAATATTTACATTCAAATTCAGAACTCCTGTTGCCTCGTAGTTTGGTATTGCGCAGTCTTGTCATTCTGAAACGAAGTGAAGAATCTCACAAGTCATTGCTACCACGAAACTAGAGATTCTTCACTTCGTTCCTAATGAACCACTTTGGATTTTATAACACGTAACTATATGTATAGCATATAATTATAATGAATTAATGTGTAAGTGGAAGTCATCGGATGACTGGCAGTCATCCGATGACTAAAAAGTTCATTTCCCTAA
>CAZCLJ010000110.1:0-13717 GCA_964499465.1 uncultured Hyphomicrobiales bacterium | reverse complement strand
CTTAACTTTTGTAAAGTTTAAAACAAAGATGTCATTGGTAAACGAAGTGAGAAATATCACAAGTCATTTTAACCAAAGAGTTTGAGATTCCTCACTTCGTTTTGGAATAACAGACAAACATATTTTATTATTAAAAGCTACTTGGTATTATCCAATTAGATTTTTTTTGCTTCATCCCAGATTGCGTCCATTTCTTCAAGGGACATATCTTTCATAGAAACCCCTTTTTCCTTAGCAATTTTTTCAATATATTGGAATCGCTTGGTAAATTTATCGTTTGTTTTTTGTAAAGCTTCTTCGGCATAGATTTCTTCAAAGCGGGCAGCATTAACAATAGAGAAAATCAGGTCTCCGAGTTCTTCTTCTGCATTTTGGAAATTATTATCTGAAAGTTCAGCACGAAATTCTTTCATTTCCTCTTCAACTTTATCCCAGACCCCATTTCTGTCAGCCCAATCGAAACCGACCTGAGCCGCTTTATGCTGAAGACGTTGCGCCCTAAGAAGCGAAGGTAAGGATTTGGGAACGCCTTGAAGCATTGATGTTCTACCTTCCTTGAGTTTTAAGCTTTCCCAGTTTTGAAGTATTTCACTTTCGCCATCTACAGAAAGATTCCCAAAGACGTGTGGATGGCGATGCACTAATTTTGCTTTGATTAGTTTGATTACATCAATAAGTTTAAAAGCTCCGCGCTCCTCTGCCATTACAGCGTGCATTACAATATGAAGGAATAAATCACCAAGTTCTTTTGCAAACTCTAAATCTTGTTTCTTATGAATTGCATCTAATACTTCGTAAGATTCTTCTACTATTAGTGCTGCAATTGATTCATTTGTCTGCCTGTTATCCCATGGACATTTTTCTCTTAATATCTTTACAATTTCTACAAAACTTAAAAATTGGTCAATTAATGAGTTTTCATCTTTACATTCGGGGATTTTACTAAAATTGTTTTCCATATTTGATTTTTAAAAATAACAAAGTTAATAAATTTTAAGCTATTTTAAAAGGAACAAAAAAATTCATAAATAATTGTAAAATATAATTTTTTTTATTAATTTTAAATGTTTACAATTAAAAAAAATATAATATGAATAATTTATTGTCAAATAATATTGAAATTTTGGAGCAAGAATACAATAAGATAATAAAAAACTTTGAAGGTATAGTTTTTAAATTGATACGTAAAGATGATGGTGGTTTTTATTTTGTGTTTTGTGATGGAATAATTGCTAATCATTTTGAATTAACAACAGAAGATAGCTTTGAAAAAACAATTAATGACTTATTAAGTGAAGAAGATGCAATAAATCTTACAAAACTTCTTGACGAATCTTATAGTGGAAAAGTTGTAAGTGCAGAATTTTCGATGTATGATATTATTTTTTTAATGCGACTTGTTCCTGATTTTGAAGATGGAAAAATTGTCGGAGTAATTGGTTCCGGGATTGATATTACGAAGCTTAAGTTAGCACATACAGAATTATTGCTAAACGAACAGCATTTTTCCAATGAAATGAGTAATATTTTCAATTTTCTACCTGAAGGAATAATAGTTTTAAGTAAGGAAATGCGGCTTTTAAGAAATAATGTTGCTTTCAAATTAATTATAGATAGTTATTACGATTCACTGGGTTTTTCAAAGCATCAGTTAGTAGAAATAATTTTAAATAAAGTAATAACAAAAATAAAAGATAATGACAAAAATTACATTCATATCGAATCAAATTCAGAAAATGGAAATCATACTATAAATGAACTTGTTTTACAATTCGATTTTTCAGAATTTAGTCTTAATTTTCAATCGGATTTCATCATTGTTTCTTTGAAAGATATTACAGAAAAATATTTAATAGAAAAAGAAAAAAATCGCATTTTCAACGAATACATTAAGACAGTTTCAAATTTAAACGTTCACATATTACGTTTTAAAATTGGGGACGATGGTAAATACTATGTTTCTTTTAGCGAAGGCAAAAACATTGAAGAAATGGGACTTTCTACTGCTTTTTATTACGGTAAAACTTTTGAAGATTTTGCTTTCGACGATTATTTTTTAGAAAGTAAGTTTTATTTCGATAAGGCATTTAAAGGCGAAAGCACCGAGTTTGTTTATTCTAATAAAAACAGAAAAGTATTAGTCAATGTTTCTCCTTTTGAAACTGACAAAAATGGAAATGTTATCGAAGTTTTAGCTTCTGCCACTCTCATTTCTGGTAGGTTATAGTTTGAAAAAGATTCTTAAGAAAATTGAAATTCAGTTTAGGAAATTCTTCCTCAATACAGTCCAATCAAATAAGAATCCACAAAAGATTACTGAGCCAGTAAATATTTTTGAGAAAAATAAAAATTGGAACATTTTAATTCTTAGACAAGATAGAATTGGTGATTTACTCATATCTGTTCCTTTGCTTAAAATTTTAAAAAGTAATTTAAAAAATTCTTTTATCGACATAATATTAAGCGAAAAAAACCAAACAGCTAAACAATGTGTTATTGATTTTACCAATTCTCAATACATACTACCAAAGAATTTGAAATTAATTTCTTTCCTCTATAAACTGAGAAAAAAGCACTACGACATTTGCATTGACTTGTTTGACAACAGCTCTGCTACTTCTTCTTTTTTATTAAAATACATAAAACCTAAATATTCACTTGGACTTGAAAAATCTAATTCTTCAATTTATAACTACATTGTTCTACTAAAAAATAAAAATGAATACCACATAATTGACAGAATTGCAAATTTGCTTTTACCTTTCAACATTAATCCAAAAGAACATAATTTTGAGCTTGAGTATAAACTTCCTAATTCTGCAATAGATTTTTCTAAAAAGTTTTTTTCAGAAATATTTCAAAACGAAAATAAAAAAACAATTGTTTTAGGAATAAATCTCTCTGGTTCTAGTGAAGCTAAATTTTGGGGAATAGAAAATAATGTAAACTTTATAAATGAAATAAATAGAAATTATACGGAAATCGAAGTAATTCTTTTTGGAACTAAAGATTATTCAGAAATATTAAAGAAAATTGAAGCTCAGACCAAATGCAGAATTGCGCCACAAACCAAGAATTTCGATGACTTTGCAGCTATGATAGCTCAATGCAGCTATTTATTGACTCCAGACACTTCAGCGGTTCATCTGGCTACCTGCTTCAAAGTTCCTTGCATCTGCCTTTATACTATAACTGATGGCGACTTTGGAATGCCCTGGACACCATACAACAGCCCTTATAAAATGCTGTATGCAAAAAACACTACCTTAGACCAAATACCAGTAAATAGTGTTTTTGAAACTTTTAAGGAATTGTATGGAAGCTAATAAAGTTTTGAAAGATTAGAAGGTTTAGATAGTTTAGTTTATTAAGTTTAGCAATATTTTATATACAAAAATTTACACTGTCATTTCGAAACGAAGTGAGAAATCTCAAAACTCTTTGCTACCAAAGAACTTGAGATTCAGAATAACAGCGTTTTTTTAGTCATACTATCAACAAGTTGATAGCATGACAGTAAAACGTAGTGATGTCATTGGCAACCCCATAAGAAAGAAGAACTTTATTTAAATGGTGATGACATCACTTAACTCTGTCATTTCGAAACGAAGTGAGAAATCTCACAACTTATTGATACCAAAGAACTAAAGCCATACTATCAACTTGTTGGTCGTATGGCTTTAAAAGGACGTATCAGCCCTGCCACTTTCCCCTACTTTCTCCTTAACTCACAAACAGCATAACTTGCAATTCCCTCAGAACGGCCAATAAATCCCATTTTTTCATTGCTTTTTGCTTTTATGTTTATTTGATTTTCACTAATTCCGCAAATATCAGCTAAATTCTTCTTTATTTTTGATTTAAAAAAAAGCAATTTGGGTACTTCAAGCAAAATAGTAGCATCAATGTTAACGATTTCAAAATTTATTTCATTTATTAAATTAATTACATTTTCCAATAAAACTGTGCTGTCAATTCCTTTAAATCTTGGGTCGCTATCAGGAAAATGCTCTCCAATATCGCCAAGAGCAGCCGCACCGAGCAGTGCATCTATTATCGAATGAGTTAAAGCATCTCCATCGCTATGAGCTATAGCAGCAAACTCACATTCAATTTTTATTCCTCCTATTACTAGAAAACTTCCTGTTTCAAATCTGTGAGAATCGTATCCAAATCCAATCATTTTTTTCCTTACTACACTATTTTATAATAAATTCAAAAATACTTATTATTTTTGTAAATGGAAAATAAAATAATATCGGTATCAGAATTAACATTTTTAATTTCTTCAGTTTTAGAAGAAAACTTGCCTTACATCAGCGTGCAGGGCGAAATATCTAATTATAAAAAACATAGCTCTGGTCATCAGTATTTCACTTTAAAAGATGAAAATGCTCAGATTTCCTGCGTTATATGGCGCGGAAAATCAATAAATCTGAATCTTTCAGATGGAATGAAGGTCGTAATTGAAGGTCGTTTGGTTGTTTATCCCCCACAGGGAAAATATCAAATAGAATGTGATAAAGTTCGTCCTAAAGGTATTGGTGATTTGTATATAAAGTTTGAGCAATTAAAGCAAAAACTGCAGGAAGCCGGTTACTTCGATACATCGCGAAAAAGACCATTACCTCAGGTAATAATGAATATTGGAGTTTCTACTTCACCTACCGGTGCTGCAGTCCGTGATATTTTTTCAACACTTGAAAGACGTTTCCCACTTGCAAAAATATATTTCAGACCAACACTTGTGCAAGGAGACGGCTCTGCAAACGATATTTGCCTTGCTATTGATGAACTAAACAAATGCCCTGTTGATGTAATAATTATTGGTCGGGGCGGCGGCTCGCTCGAAGATTTATGGTCGTTTAATACGGAAAACGTTGCTAATGCAATATTTAATTCACCGAAACCAATAGTATCTGCTGTTGGTCACGAAACTGATTTTACAATCGCTGATTTCGTTGCTGATTTACGAGCAGCTACTCCAACTGCAGCTGCTGAACTTGTTTCGCCGATTACGATTGACTATTTAAACAAACAAATTAACAATTTAGCTGAATTCCTCGAAAGAGCAATTTCTATAAAAATTGATAATCTGAAAGAATATTTAGAGGAATTAAATCCTCAAAATTCTTTAAAACGTATTTTAGACCGGTTAAAAGTGCAGCAGCAAAGAATTGATGAATTTCAAATACGTTTGGAAAGAACAGAAAAACGGCTGATTGAAAGTAAAAAGCAAAGAATCAACGGCTTAAATTCTCATTTACTTTCGTTAAATCCTTATTCTCCTTTGAATAAAGGATATGCTCTTTTGAAGCATAAAGAACATTTTATAAATTTAAATGAATCTTTAAAAAAATATGAAGAATTTGAAATTATCCGAAAAAATGAAATTGTAAACGCCTGTTTATTTAATAGTTTAAATATGTTTATTTCTCAGCCCGCTCCAAAGAAAAAAAGTATTAAGAAAAAAATAGAGAATACAAATGAACTCTTCTGAACAACAGAATTTTGAAAAACAATTGCAACAACTTGAAGAAATTGTTGAAAAGTTGGATAGCAGTGATGTCCCTCTTGATGAATCACTTAAACTATATGAAGAAGGAATTGCCGTCTATCGCGCTTTGAATAAGAGAATTATAGAAGCCGAGCAGAAAATAATTGATATTTCAAAAATAAATAACGAAATTGATATTAAATAAAATAGTATTTTTAAGGAAAACTTATGAAATTGCTCAATGTAAATATTGACCATTTTGCCACATTAAGAAATGCCCGTGGCGGAAAAGAACCGGATCCAGTTGCAGCAGCAATGATAGCAGAACTCGCTGGTGCAAGCGGAATTGTATGCCATCTTCGCGAAGACCGCAGACATATCAAAGACAGGGACCTCGAAATTTTGCGTGAAGTCGTCCAAACAAGATTAGATTTAGAAATGGCTGCAAATGAAGAAATTATCCAAATTGCTTTAAAAACGCAACCAGAACTTGTTACTATTGTTCCGGAGAAACGCGAGGAACTCACAACCGAAGGTGGTTTAGATGTGATTAATCATTTAACTCCACTCAAATTATTATGCGAAAGAATGCACTCCCATGATATTGAAGTCAGCTTTTTTGTTGACCCAAATAAGAAACAAATTGAATCTGCATTGCTTGCTGGTGCTGATATGGTGGAACTTCATACTGGCGATTATTCCAATGCTGCCTGCGATAAAGACATTGAAAGAGAATATAAGCGAATCAAAAACGCCTGCGAATTTGCTTCTGGGTGCGGACTGAAAATTGCTGCCGGGCATGGACTAAATTACTTGAATGTTGCTAAAATTTGCGGAATTGAAGAAATTGGAGAAATTAGCATTGGCCATTCGATTGTTGCTCGCGCTGCTTTCGTTGGGCTTAGCAATGCCGTTAAGGAAATGCTTGAATTAATGTATAGGAAGTAATATATAAGTCACCTTACGCATTCTCCTCTTGAGAGGGGCAGGGGGCAGGGCTGATACGTTCTTTTATAGCCATACGATCAACTTGTTGATAGTATGGCTTAAAGTCTTAAGTGCTTTATATATAAAGAAATAATTATATGATATTCGATTAATAGAATGATTGAATAAGTGAAAATATTTTACAAGTTGCATCAAAATTAAAAATATTTTCTAAAAAGTAATAAGAAATTGCCAAAAGCCATACGATCAACAAGTTGATAGTATGGCTTTAAAAAGTATTTTTAAGAATGTTTCAGCCCTGACCCTCTCAAGAGGGGGAATAAGAAAAGTGGATAAAAAATGTATCAACATTACACTTTTTCATTTCTCAAAAGAGGAATTGCGTAAGGTGAGTTAATAGTAATGTATATAAATAATTTTTATAATGAACAAAAAAAATATAATTTTAATTCTGAGTTTTATTCTGTTATTTTTTCTGGATTGTAAAAGCAATGAAATAAGAAATGAGCAGTTGCCTTCATTTTATTTTTTTATTGAACCGCCCTCCTGTGCTTCCTGCGTTTCTTTGCCAATAAATAGCATTATTAGTGATATTGAGAAGTTTTTTCCAAATTCAAAACTTGATATAATTGTCAAAATTGCCGATAGCTCCTTAATCAATCCTTTTATTAAAAAGAATATTAAAGGAAAAAGTATATCTTTTGCTGTAACAGACTCTATTTTAAAAAAATATGAAATAGAAAAAATTCCTACTTTAATAGTTCTCAATTTTCACGAATACGAAATTGCTCGTTTTGAAAATGATAGCATAAAATATTTCTCCATAAAGGCAATTCAAAAAATCATCAATTACTATTCATTAAATAGTTTAGAGAGTATTTCAGTTAAATACCCAATCGGAAATCCTCAAGTCCAGTCTTTTTTTATTAAGGAAAATAGTTTGTCTTATGTGGATATTATGAAAAATGAAATTGGCGTTATGAGCATTCTAAACGGAGATTCAGTAAAAACTATTATTCCTGATTCTTGTATTATTAATAAAATTACTGAAAAAATCAGCGATGAAGATTTGGAATGGTTAAACGACAGGTTATACCCAATATTTACATTTAATTATGCAATTCCAACAGAAAACAAAGAATATCTCTGTAATGCGAAAATTATAAGCGGAGTAAAAACTGATACAATAACAAAAATTGTTGATTCAGCAGAGCAAAAGATGGCGAGAAAAAGGTATTTGAATAGCAATATAAATGTTTTATGTGGTAATTCGCAAATATTAGACAGCAACCAAAATAATCCTCGGGTTATTAGTCCAAAGCAGCTTAGTTCTAATTTGTATGTTTGTCATAATATAATTAAAGAAAAAAATTATAATAATCATTTAGATACTTTATTTTTAATAACCGAGTCAAGCAATCCTCGCTTTGAAAATTCAAAAAACTTACTATCTTTAAATGATTTAAAAAAAGCATATAAATTAGATTCAATTCATTACATTCCGTCAATTGGTTTAGTTGATTTCAACAGGGAAAGCGACGAGTATATTTATTTAAATCCCTGGTTAAAGACTTTTATTTCTATTAACAGAAAAAGTTTTGAAATAAATAAAATTTATGCAAAAGGTTTGCTAAAGTATATTATTGAAACAAGTGCAGATTTATTTGAAAAGAATTCCGGATTCAGTAATGAAAATTTTTACATTATGGAATCTGGAGTAATTAAAAATACTTACAATATTTTAATATTGCATTTAAATCAAGACAAATCAACTGATTATTTTGTTATACAAAAGTATGATTTGAATGGAATTTTTATTTCAGAAGATTATTATTATTGCGACAAAGATGATAAAATGTTTAAAATTCATCTTATAACTGATTATGAGAAAAATCAAGCTTTTATTCTAATTCATTCAAAAAAAAGAAATTGGAGTTTAATGAATTATTAGCCTGTATTATTCATAAATTTAATAACTCACCTTACGCATTCCCCTCTTGAGAGGGGCAGGGGTGTGTTCTTTTTCTTTTACCAAGTTGTGATTTGGTTCGATGAAATATTAGCATAAACTATGATTTATATGATTAATGAGATTAAGATTATTTACTTTTTAATAAATATCATATCAATCATAAGCATCACAGTATAAAACGAAATTAGATTAATAACAGACATACAAGAACACACCCCTGCCCCTCTCAAGAGGGGAATGGTATTTGTGTTATAAAAAAAATAGTGCATCAACTTAACTATAAATTTGAATTGCGTAATGTGAGTTAATAATAATTTTCATTAATAGTTGATTTATTTTAAAATATTGAAAAAAAATTTACTTTGAACTCCTTCCCAAGTTGCACTTGGGAAGGAAGATTTCTTTTCAAGTTGTGCTTTGCATTTTTTTAATGAATTAAGAGTTAAAGCATAGCTTTTGTGATAGTTACATTCCCAAGTGCAACTTGGGAATGAGTGATATAGAATTAGCTTTTGATTTATAAATAATATAGCATGAATAATTCATCCGATGACTTCCCAGTCATCGGATGAATAGACTCAGTAACGATTTTAGAATTTAATAAAATTAGAGAAAAAACTTAGTTTTTTTACAGAATATTAAGCAAACCATTTATAATCAATAACTACTGAATAATTTTTTTAATTTATGAATAATATAGGATAGATTAGCTTTTTTAAAGTAATTCACATAATAATTCGCCCATTGAAAAGAAAATGCTTCTTGTGTTATAAAATAAAATAGACTATCAAATTAATTCGTTTATAATATAAATGGGAATTACATAAGTTAAGTTAAATAAGTAAAATAATTAGCAAAATTATTCTTCTTTATTTATAATAATATTGATTTATAAAAATAATGAAGAAAATGTAAATCTAATAAATAAAAATAGATAAAATACTGATGCACACTATAATCTAATGAATAATTTCGTTTAAATAACAACTTCAGATAATATAAAATCTCTTTTGATGAGCGTTTGAAGTCTTTTGATGAGCATTTGAACCCTTTTGATGAGCGTTAGAAGTCTTTTGATGAGCGTTTGAAGTCTTTTGATGAGCGTTTGAACCCTTTTGATGAGCGTTTGAAGTCTTTTGATGACTGTTTGAAGTCTTTTGATGAGCGTTTGAAGTCTTTTGATGAGCATTTTAACCCTTTTGATGAGCATTTTAACCCTTTTGATGAGCGTTTGAAGTCGTCAAATCATTGTTTGAAAAAGATAAATTTGTATATGCAATATTTTAATTTAAGAGCAACAGAGGGTAAAAGCAGCGATGTAATGCTGGCGGATGCCAGAAACCATCTTGCTTTTTAGTCATTAGTTGTTAGTAAAATACTAATGATACAATTTCCAGTATTAAGTGGCATAATGTCATTCTGACGGATGTCAGAATCTATCTTTAATACCGAAAAGAACAAGATGGATTCTGACATCCGTCAGCATTACACTTTTAATTATATCATCTCCATTAAAATAAAGCACTTGCATAATAAGGAGGTTCAGAATGACTAAGAAAAATTGATTACTATATAAACCGCAATTATTAAGTGCGGAATTTTAAATAAATTAATAAAAAAATGAAAGCAATTTTAATAAGTCTATTTCTTTTGTTCTTAAATGAGATTAATATCAATTTAAATTTAGTTGATGAGACAAGTTTTAGTGATAAGTTTATAAATCATGGTGTTTTCCATAAAATTCTGTATAATGATAGCAGTATCCTTTTAGTTTATAAGCAAGTTGATACTAATTGTAATTTCTTAATCAAGAACTGTAAGGATACTAATCAAAATGTAATTGTTAAAATACCAGATTTTATTTTAAAAGAAGGTTGTAACAGGTTTAGCGTAGATTGTATTGATATTAGGAACGATTCAATTTTTGTATTACTCAGAACATATTTAATAATGTATAAAATGTTGGGTAATGAAGCTATATTATTCAAATACATCAATTTAGAAGATATTTTTCATAAGAATCTGCTTTATTATGCCAGCAACAGTTTAAAAATCAGAGGAAATAAAATCTACGGTTTGAATGAAAATTATCATACAAAGCGAGACAGCACTTTTTACTACTGGTATTATGATATAAAAGAACCGGGTAATTCTAAATTCGTTAACCTTCCTGAACCCAAAGGTTTTTACTGGACTTTATTTAAGCCACGACAGATTTTAGATATATCTGAAAAAGAAATATTAATGACGGACATAACTGAATACAGCATAAAAGTTAAAAATTTAAATAGTGGAAAAACCGATACATTAACAAGAACAATTCCAAATTGGAAGGCGGTCTGCTATTCCACATTGAAGTTTAAAAACCGACACCCGGCTCAAGTAATCAATTTTTTTCAAAACGATACAAATACAATTTCGACTATGAATAATATTCAGTTTATTGACGACAACAGAATTTTCGTATGCTATTCATTTGTCAATAATGACGAAACAACAAGTCAATTATATAACTTATATTATGATATCTGGGAAAGAGTTAATGGGAAATGGGTTTTAACCAAATCTGATATTGATAGCCAACAATTCAGTGATAGCAATGAGAATAAAGTTTATTCAGCTATTGGAAATAACTACATTTTTACAAAAGGAAAAATGATTACCACTCATTACGACTACGAAAAGGAAAAAGGTCATTTTTTAATTAGGGAGCTTGCAAAATAATATGCTATATCTAATTTTTTCATTCCTTTTTGGGCTAAATTTACAAACAGTCGAGTATTCTGAAATAAATAATGCCGTTATTGTAATAAGCGATAATCTTGTCTGTAAGGATTGTTTTGCTACTATTGCTGCTTTAGATACTCTTTGGAAAGCAAAATATAAAACTATTTTAGTTACGAGTTCTATGCTTAATAAAAATTCAGTTCAATCACTTAAGTATTTGTTTGAAGATAGAATTAAATTTGATGAAATATATTTCGATAAAAAAGCAAAGAAGATGGGATTTTCTGTTATTAAAATAAATGATTATTCTTTTGATAAAACTCCGGCATTAATAATTAAAATAAATAATAAAGAAAAAATTATTAAATTTGAAGAAATGTTTAAAGGAAATAATTATAAAGAAAAAGTAAAGCAACTAATTGAAAAAGCTATAAAAGAACTTGAAGAAAAATAATTTTTTATAAAGGAGTGAAAAATGGATTATACAAATGTAATACTAATTTGCGTTTTATTGGCTTTGGGTATATTCTTTTTAGGTAGCACAGGAAGGTATAAGAAATTTCAAATCAATTCTTTCCTGAAAGCAAAAAAGAAGATAACCCAAAGAATTTACGAATACTTTGGCAATCTCTTTCTTTATTTTGCTTTTGTAAACCTATTGTTTTTACTTCCCATATTTGAAGATGATAAATATGAAATATTTAAATATTTAATTTATTTATTTGGGATTTTGCTTGTTTTTGCATTTTGGAGAGAGAAAATAACTCCACAAAAGAAAACAGTAATTGAATAAAACCACATAATTTTTATGTAGCCAGAAAATACAGATTAACTCCACGTCGCAAGGTCAGAACTCCTGACCCCATAACGAAAATAAAGGAGTTATGAGATTTGCTTCGTAAAGAATAGTTGCGCATTTAGCAAATATCGTTCTATTATTTATTGGTCATTAGTATATAACTACTAATGACGAATGACGAATAACGAATGACCTAATTGAAATATTTACAATCAAATTTAATTTCTTATTGTAAAATATGCGAAATAGCAAACAACGTGGCATCAAAAGTTCTGATATTTCAATTTTTTTCAAAAATATTTAATATTGTATTTACTCAGATTATTTCATTTTTCTTAAATTGCAACTTTGAAATTTATTTAAAAATAATTTAAGGTGGAATATGTCAGAAACAATATTTTCAAAGATAATAAGAAAAGAAATACCAGCAACTATCGTGTATGAAGATGATGAATTACTTGCTTTCAATGATATAAGCCCCAAAGCACCGGTTCACATTTTGATAATTCCTAAAAAGGAAATTCCAACTGTAAATGATATTGAACTTCAGGATGCAGAATTAATTGGAAAAATCGTTATTGCAGCAAAAAAAATATCAAAAGAAAAAGGTATTGCTGAAAGTGGCTACCGACTTGTTTTTAATTGTAATAAAGATGCAGGTCAGGAAGTATTTCATCTGCATTGTCATTTAATTGGCGGGAAAAAACTTAAGTGGGAATTTTAGATTTTAACTAAAAGTATATTTTTTCAGTTTGAAATGTTTAAGTGTCATTCTGACGGATGTCAGAATCCATCTTTAATACCAAACAGCTAACTAATAGTGCAAAATCATAATGTCATTTCGAAACGAAGTGAGAAATCTCAAAGTCTGTGGTATCAAGGAGTTGTGAGATTCTTCGCTGCGCTTCGAAATGACAGATTATATTACCATTTTTGTTAGCGGTTTGATATAAAATAGTATTTATTGGTCATTAGTCATTTGTTATTAGTCATTCGTATTTTACTAACAACTAATGACATCTTTACGTTTCACGTACAAACTTTACGAAAGTTAAGAAACTTTCGCAAAGTGTAAGAAGAAGCAACGTAGTTGCTTTCTATTTGTAGAAAAAGTATTTTGAGTTAGCAAAACTCCGTAGGAGCGTTCTGTTTGTAGTAAAGATAGGTCGCAGCTATGTAGCTTTTCTTTTTTTTCGTCATTATTTCTACAAACCGGATACTCCTAAGGAGTGGAAAGAAAACAAGACTCAGTCCACGGTGAGTACAAATGCTTTTAACTGATTTTAAACTTTCGTGAAGTAAGAAGATTTAATACTTTTGTAAAGTTTCTTAACTTTGCGAAAGTTAACTATTTAAACTATCTAAACTATCTAAACTATCTAAACTATCTAATCTTCTTAACCTCAGAACTCCTGATGTCTATATTTCACAGTCTTGTCATTCCGAACCCCCAGATAAAGTAAGACTTTTATTTAAATGGAGATGACATAAGTAAAAGTGTAATGCTGACGGATGTCAGAATCCATCTTAAAAATAGTTTTTATAGGTCATTAGTCATTCGTTATTAGTCATTCGTATTTTACTAACAACTAATGACCAATGACTAAAATATTTCTTTGTCCATTCTCTTTAGGGAAAACCAAGATGGATTCTGACATCCGTCAGAATGACAAACTACGATGTCATTGGCACCCCCCAGATAAAGTAAGACCTTTATTTAAATGGAGATGACATTATTTAACACAGTCATTCTGAACGAAGTGAAGAATCCAGA
>CAZCLJ010000109.1:0-13760 GCA_964499465.1 uncultured Hyphomicrobiales bacterium | reverse complement strand
ATTTATTAATAGAACCTTTTAACACCTCCCCTGCCCCTCCTTATTAGGAGGGGAAGAAGAACTGTTCTTTGTTTTAGCGTTCCCCTCCTAACAAGGAGGGGCAGGAGAGGTGTATTTTTGCTTTTTTAAACACTTAAATACTCTTTTATATTATTCCTTATATTACTTGCACTTACAACAACTAGGAAAGTTGAGTTAATAATTAATAATTAACAATTAATAATTTTATAATTCCGTAAAATCGAAGTTTATAACTTTATTCAATTCATTGTTGTATTCAAACATAATACAATCATATATGTATTTCACTGTATCAGGTAAATAATAATGAACAATTCTGTTCCTTACATCTCTCATATCTATCCATAAATTAACAGAACTGATTAGATTAATTTTTTCCATTTTATTAAGCAATTCTCTTAAAGTTGAAGAACTTTCTCCAAAAATTAATCTTTCATATACTTTAAAAAATTTTACACACATTTCAACCGCTCTGATAAATCTTCCAGACAAAGCATCAAAAGGTTCAATTTATTTATCCGAATATTCTTTTGATAAATCAAATGGTTCTAATGATTTAAGTGAAGAATTTACTAAAGAAACAGATTTTTTAACTTTTAAAATTAAGTCTTCTGCTAATATTTTTAAATTACTTTCCACAAAATATTTCTAATTCAATTTAACTTTGTTAATAGTGCTAAGAAAAACTTCTTGTATTGCTGTTAGATTCTCATTGTTAAAAACAACAACATCAATACTTTCTTCACAATTTAAAAAATATTTACGTTTAATTTCAGTTGATAAATGATAAGGATTATCTTTAGAAAAAATCAGTATATCTACATCGCCACCTTTTTTATTTAAATCAACTCTCGAACCAAAAAGATAAATTTCGCCATCTACTCCATCAAGTGCATTGATAAGAGCTTTTTTTTGAGTTTCATCTAAACGATATTTATCAAGTTCTTTAAGCATAGTTTTTTTTATATGTGAAAACTGTCGGCTGTAAGCTAACAGCTGTCAGCTGATAGCTATTCAATATTTATTTGAACAATTTGAAATATAATTTTCTATTAACCTGTATTATTCATAAATTCAATATTATTATTTATTAATAGTTGATATTAAATGATTTACTCGAAATATTGAAAAAAACTTAGTTTTGAACTCCTTCCCAAGTTGCACTTGGGAAGGAAGATTTCTTTTAAAGCTGTGCTTTAGATTTTTTTTTTCTGATGAGTAAAAGCATAGCTTTTGTGAAAGTTGCCTTCCCAAGTGCAACTTGGGAAGGAGAAATTGAATATTATTTATGAATAATACAGGTTAAGTTATAACTCACCTTACGCAAAAGCTGTTTTATTTTTATCATAATTCTTGATATCTTGAAGTTCTTTGAAAGCTTGCTTTAAAGCATTTAAATAAATTTTTCTTTTCAATTGGTAATGATTCAAATTAGAAGATAATTTAAGCACCTCCAGTTTTACAAATGCTAATAATGACAAATAAAAATGATTTGTCTGCGTTCTTACTGTTTTTGTCGGTGATTTCGCTAGTGATGCATTTTGCTTTAATGATTCATGATACTCTTCAACTTTCCATCTTCTTTTATAGATTGTTGTTATTTGAGTGTAATCAAGAGTTTCATCATTAGTAACAAGATACAAAATACCTATACTTCCATCTTTGTTTGTAAAGACTTGCTTGGCTAATAATAAAGGAAAATCTACTCCTTCAATATAAATTTTTATTGCTGTATTTTGTTCTATTGCTACAACTGAAATTGCTTGATATTTACCCTGCATTTTGTCTGAAAGTGTTAAAGCTACTTTTCGATTGCTTTTCAAAGGCATTACAAAATCACGACCAATTTCTTTGGTAACAAAATTCATATTCTCGGCTGAACTAAACCAGACATCATTGAGAACATATTGAAATACTATTTTGTTATTTGTGCATATTTTAAGCATTTCTCTGTAATATTCGTTCTTTGACTTAGAACTTCTACGCTTATGCTGCCCGGTTTTAGCATCTGTAAAATGTTCTGTCTTTGAAATCAATTCTACAGCTACTGGAAGTGAAATTCCAGAACTATTGTAAATAGCACTTATGAAATTTATCCCTTTTATATTGCGACCTTTACAGTGATCATAGTGCCAGCAAAATATTTCATTTTCATCGGTGTAGTTCTTTTCTTCAATGCTGTCGTCAAAGATTAACACCGCAGAAGAATTCTCAATTTGACGAACTAATGGTTTTACAAACTTCCATAGTTCTATTGAATTAAATTCAGATTGGGCTAAAAAACGAGTAATTTTATCATGGCTAATTGCGCCATCTAACATTTTTGATAAACCAACTGCAGTGGTATAACTAAAAGAACTTATTAAAAAATCAGTATATAAATCAATAAATTCTTTGTTCATACGGCCCCCCGTTTAATAATAAAGAATTTGCAAATTTAATAAATTTTTTTCATATCAATTTTGTATCTTTGCGTAACGTGAGGTTATAATTATAATTTTTTCGATTAAATAAGAAATTTGCTTAATATATTTATCATTTATCATTTGATAATAAAAACCTATTTCATCTGGTAAATAATCGTGAGCAATTCTATTGCGAATTTGTCTCATTTGCATCCATTCTGACGTAGAAAGAATGAGTTCAGATTTTTCAGCACGATTTAAAGAATCTCTTAAAGTTAAGGAACTCTCACCATAAGACATAATTTCCCATGTTTTTAGCAATCTAATACACATTTCAGTTGCTCTTATGAATCTATCCGACAATGCATCAAATTGTTCTAATTCCTCATCAGTGTATTCTTTTTCAATATCAAAAGGAACATATTTTTTTATTGAGCTATTCAAAATCCGATAAGCTTTTAATGCCTTTTCAAGATTTATTCTGAATTGTTGTTCTATATTGTTCAATTTATCCTTACTTTATTAATATTACTAATAAATATATTTTGTTCATTAGTCATTGAATTATTATTAAAAACAATTACATCAATACTTTCATCTGCTTCCATAAGATATTTATTCTGTATATTCCATTTTAATTCTATTTGCTCTGAGGAGTCTGTAAAAATCAGTATATCTACATCGCCACCTTTTTTATTTGAATCCACTCTCGAACCAAACAGAAAAATTTCGCCATCTACTCCATCAAGTGCATTGATAAGAGCTTGTTTTTGAGTTTCATCTAAACGATATTTATCAAGTTCTTTAAGCATAGTTTTTTTATGTGAAAGCTATTGGCTATCGGCTGACGGCTGACGGCTGACGGCTGACGGCTGTAAGCTGACGGCTGTCGGCTGTAAGCTGACGGCTGTCGGCTGTCGGCTGTAAGCTGACGGCTGTCGGCTGTCGGCTGTCGGCTGTCGGCTGACGGCTGACGGCTGACGGCTGACGGCTGACGGCTGACGGCTGACGGCTGTCGGCTGACGGCTGTCGGCTGACGGCTGACGGCTGTCGGCTGACGGCTGTCGGCTGACGGCTGTCGGCTGACGGCTGACGGCTGTCGGCTACTTAATGCACTGCCCTTTCAGTTACATAAGTAACCTACGGTCTAATTCTTAATTTTTTTTGTTTCTCAGAAACATCTTTGAAACTTTAGTAAAATTAACATTTTTTTAGAAGTTTTAAAACTAATTTCTTTATTTAAATATGGGTGCTTTGAGTTCTTGAAAATTTATCAATGGAAGTAATGCCAAGTTATACTTATAAATATAATTGAAGTGTCTTTCTAAAATCCCCTGATAAATGAGGTGCTTTATTTAATGGAGATGATATAATGTTTAGAAAGATTAGTCCTTAAACTTTCGCAAAGTTGGGAAACTTTACGAAAGTGAAATTCTTCTTACTTTGCGAAAATTTGAAATAGGAAGATGTCCTACATCTCGGAGATGTAGAACATCTAAATCTTAGTTTTTGCAATGACTTGCGAGATTTCTCACTTCGTTTCGAAATGACAAGCATGCGAAATAGCAAACTACGAGGCATCAGGAGTTCTGAAATTATCAATTATCAATTGTCAATTTTCAATTGTCAATTGTCAATTGTCAATTAATTTCTACAATCCTAATTCAATTCCAAAGAATACACTGCGTTCTGCGGCAGGAAAGAAGTCCTTACCCTCGCCACCTGCTGCATAGAGTTCATTAAGCAGGTTGTTGATTTGCAAATGCAGTTTTATTGCCTGAAAATCTAAAATATTTTTAAATGTATAGGAAATATCTGCATTTAAAACAAAATATGAATCCAGCGTATTGTCAGTATAATAACCCGACATATAATCGTTTGTTAGTTGTTTGATAATTCTTTCATCATTTAAAATTAAATCACCGAAATTATCAGTTCGGGATTTTCCAACAAATTTTCCTTTAACCGAAGCAAATAAATCGTTTACCTGATAATTAAGCATAACATTTGCCATAAAACTTGGAAAACCAGCAACTTCATTGTCTTTCAAAGGAACAATTTCACCTTCATCAGTAACAAAATTATATTCGATAATCTGATTTTTGCTTAAAGTCGCATTTGCATTTAAGCTTAAATAATTTTCATTTTTTTTGTAAAGGAAATATGCAGCTTCGAGTTCTAATCCGTAATGCAGGGTTTTTGGTGCATTTCCGTCAATTGGTTCGCCGAAAATATCAGTTTGACCGCTTTTTACAAGTTCATCGAAATATTGCATCCAGTAAAAATTAGCTGCAAACGTAAAATCTTCTGTCCGGTAGCTTCCACCTAATTCAAAATTGAGCATTTTTTCCGGCTTAACAAGTGGCTTTGAAAAATCATAATAATAGTTACCCTGTTCATCGACTCTAAACTCGAAAAGTGGAGTAGCTCCATAATAGGCATCGCTTGCGGAATATAGATTACTCATTCGCGGCTCGCGTTGAGTCCAGGCAATTAGCGAATAGAAATTCATATTATCGTTCAATGAATAGCTTGCACCTAATTTCGGATTGAAGAAAAGATAATTTACGTTAAAAATTTCTCCATTTCCACTAATTGAATTTCCATTTTTATCTAAATAACTTGTGAAGAAATTGCCATTTTTCTCATTTTCAATACCGTATCTGTTATGAACTAATTGAAGTTCTAAAGACATAGCAAATTTTTCAGTAAATTCATATCTTTCTCTTGCGAAAACTGAGAATATATCGCGAATGCCGTCATACTCATAAATCTTATACTCTGGATTATACATTTCTGGTAATTTGTCAGCATAAGAAATCTTTCCCCAGTGATTAGAGCGGTGAAAACGTATTTCAGTTCCAAAAGTAAGTTCTCCATTATTATGCTTGAAAATCAAACGTGGAATCCAGCCACCGTGTCTATTGTTTACATTTGCTTTGACGACTGCATTAGTAGGATTTTCAGTTGGATTAAATCCCTGCTCTGTTGTAATTCTTAGCGTTGAAGTATCAGCCCAGGATGCGTCATAATCGTAGTAACCATCTCCTGTATAATAAAACAAAGCAGATTTGAAAAGAATATTATCAGAAATCTTCCAGTCATTTAAAATTTCATAATGTGGCTGAGTGAAGCCCTCAACTTCCTGTTCTCTGCGTTCAGTGAGATAGCTCAGATTCTTGCCAGTTGAATCGTATTGCCAGGAAGAAGGATTTTTTCTTCTTAATTTCTCGTCTTTAATGTAGCTTTTGGGAATACCTGTATAAACAAGTGCGTCAGTAATTGGACCGCCAAACACGTTGATTTGAGTAGTTAAATCGCCGGAAAATTTTATTGCACTAAGGAAAAAGCTATTCATTTCAGTCCATGACCTATCGCGATAGCCGAGTGAATTTATTCGGGAAAGCCGTCCATAAAAGGCGAAATCATCGACTACCCCAGAAGAAACCTCAAGCGAAAATTTGCTTACCCTGTTTTGAAAAACTGTTTCATCGCCTTCTGTAAATTGCTGAACTCCAACTCCGGAATACAGTTTAATTCCTTTTTTATTGACGAAATTTGAAGTAAGTAAATTAATGCTGCCACCAATCGAAGCAGAACCGTAGTTAGTCAAGCCGGCTCCTCTTTGCACCTGGATGAGTTCAATGTTTGAACTTAAATCAGGGAAGTCAATCCAGTAAACCTGATGGTCTTCCGGGTCGTTTTGTGGAATTCCGTTGATTAGCACTGAAATTCTTCGCTGGTCAAAGCCGCGCATAGTCAGATTTGAGTAGCCGATGTCGTTTCCGCTTTGGGAATAAGAAGTAATGGAAGGCATCCAACTTAAAAGTTTAGGAACATCCTGGACGGTGTAGAAGTTGCTTAGTTCAATTTTGGACATCTCAGAAAACGGAACTCCGCTTATTCCTTCTATAGCCCGCGTTGTTGTTACTGTGATGCTTGGTGCCTGATATACTTTTGCATTTGCAGTATCGGCAAGTTCATCTTGAATTGTGGTATTTTGTCCATTGGCATTGCAATAAATAAATGAGGAAATTAGTATTGCAGACATAAATAATTTTGTAAACATAACTGCTCCTTATAAGAAAATAAATAATATTTTCCGTGAGGTTGAGTGAGCAGAAAGTAGGTTAAAAAGCGAGAGTTACTTTTCCGTCTTTCCTACGCCAGTATTATCTGTATCAGGTTCAAGGAGTTTTCTCTCAGCCCTACTATTTTGCAGAGCACCTCCAACGGCTTCACAAAATTACAACATATATATTTAAAAAGCAAATTATAAGGAAAATTTGTTATAAATCAAATAAGTAAGCCGAGAGCTGCATAAATTATTAAATCACCTTACGCATTCCCATCTCAAGCTAACGATTATACACATCTTTAGAAAGTGCTGCTATTCTACTTATCCCGTAGGGATAAAATATTTGTAACGAAGCTAATTTTTAAGTTTTTTTATTCCGTAGGAATTAAATATAATTGGCTTTTTTAATATATAATCCCTACGGGATAAGCACAGTCAAGGATTATTCTTGTTACAAATATTTAATTCCTACGGAATAAATTTCTAAGATGCTAAAACTTTTTTTATCCCTTAATATAGGAACTAATATTTGTGTATAATCCTTAGTCTCAAGAGGGGAATAACAAGAGTGAATTTAAGAAAATGTATCTAAACAACACTTTTTCATTTCTAAAAAAAAAATTGCGTAAGGTTAATTATTAAAAAGAAAATTTTCTTAAAATTTAAAACATTAATTAATAAAACTCGTCTTTAATTAGATTTGTTAAAAAATGGAATGGAAAAAATGCCAGTTTATGAGTACAAATGCAAAAAGTGCGGCAAAGAATTTGAGTGGTCGCAACGTATTACCGATGATGCTTTAAAAACCTGCCCTCCTGAAGTATGCGAAAACGCAAGAAACGGGCTAGCCGGTGAAGTTGAAAGAAAAATCAGTAAAAATGTTGGCTTTGCTTTCCATGGAAATGGTTTCTATCTAACCGACTACGTCTTTAAAAATGGTAATGGAACAGCAAAACCAACAGCAGCATCTAAATCAAAATAAATATTGATAAATTTTAAAAATTGTCATTCTGAACCCAACAATAAAGGAAGAAATTTATTTAAATAGAAATGACTTGACTAACACTGTCATTCTGAGGCGAATATAAACGAAGACGTTTACTCTTGAGATAATGAACTTTTTAGTCATCGGATGACTGGGAAAACACAGCACTTTGCGAAATGCAGATGTCCAACATCTCGAAGATGTTGGACATCTTCAGTAAACACCTACAGCGGGACTTTTCTGCAAACAGAACACTCCTACGGAGTTTAGCAAGAATTAATAAGCATTTTTCTACAAACAGGTTGCAACTACGTTGCTTTTACTTTCCACTTTGCCTTTGAAATATAGATGGACTCCACTTTCCCAAGTGGAGTCCATCTTTTTTCTCGTTACTCCTTGACTACTTTCCAAACAATGCGGCGGTCGTCTATTTGGATGTTTAGAAAATACATTCCAGCAGTAAAATTGCCCATTTCAACCTGAAAGGGACCTGTAACGTTTTCCTTTTTGAAAAGTTCGGTGCCTTTCAAATCAAGCAACTGCACTGAAATTATATTTTCGCTTGAAATTGAACTAATATCTACTTGGATGTAGTCCTTTGCAGGGTTGGGATATACATTCACCTGATGCTGCTCCAATACTATATTATTTATTGAGTCATTCTCTACCGGAATTCTATCCACAGCAAAATTCCTGTTTGTGCGGTTTCCTGCATTGTCATAAGAAAACGTATATGTTCCAGAATAGGACTCGCTAAAAGCTATTAAAAATAGAGCTAATATTAAAATTATTTTTTTCATTGTTTCACTTTTTTAAGTTTTTAAAATTGTTAATTACTCGTCATTCTGGCGTATGCCAGAATCCATCTTGAGAAAGCAAGTGAGGTTGCTCACTTGTTAATTACATTTGGGCAAGCCCAAATGCATCATTGAAATAGCTAAAATTGAATTGCGTTCAACAATAATAAGATGGATTCTTCGCTGACGCTCCTAATGAACCACTTTGGCTTTTTTAGCATATAACTATATATATTATATGTAATTATAATGATAAATATAAAAGCGTAAGTCATCAGATGACTGGCAGTCATCTGATGACTAAAAAGTTCATTTTCTTAAAAGTAAACGTCTTCGTTTATATTCGCCTCAGAATGACACTTCTTTTGTCATACCATCAACTTCGTTGATAGCATGACTTTTGCTTTTTTTGGTTTACCAAAATTGCCACCAAGGTTTTTTCTTTTTTACTTTACCACCAACAGGCAAATTTTCTGCACAATCTCTTATATGTTGTTCATCGTATCTGCAAATTATATATTCTGATGGCTTATTATATAGCTTTCCTAAAAGGTCATTTTTATAACATGGATTACCATAAACTTTTATTTTATTGCTATCAATAGTTAAATTTACTACAACACCATCAATACAAAAAATAAACGATGAATCATTGCTAATTTTAAAAGAAGGATTTAAATTCCAACAACCTGATTCTTTTTTAAAAGGATATAAGTTCAATGGATCTGATTCTTTTTTAATTAAATAAAAATATTGATTAAAATAATAATCTCCTGTGCAAAATTCAATTGGTGGACAATCTACTAAAATTGGTGCTATATCAAATTCATTATAACCACGTGTAATTATAAAGCAAAGCGTATCAGCTAAATAAAATTGAGAAACACTATGAAAATCAATTGTATCAAACTCAATAAAATCAAAAATATATTGCTCTACTTTATACTCTTTAGCTTCTTTTTTAAATTTCAGAACAGGTCTTATAATCAACTTAAGATTTTTAAAATTTATGCTATCATTTTCTAAAAAATTTGTTTTTAAGATTGGGTCCTCTTCTAAAAAATCAAGTAATCTTTTAAAAGCAGCATTTTTAAACTTGTCTTCCAAACGAAACCAGTTTTTTAGTATTTTTTTAGCATAAATTCCGTTAATTGAATCATTTTCTTTGAATCTTTCAGATAGATAACGACTTGTTGCATTTTCTTCTAATTTATTTGTTAGCTTTGTCCAATTATCTTGAGAGATAATCAGTAAAGGTGAAAAAAATAAAGAAATTAGAACGAGAGAATATTTTAATTTTTTAATTTTTATGGACATATAATATATCCTCCTTTTTTTATATACTTATTAAAAGTATCATAATCAATTTTAATCAATCCGTGTGGGCGAAATATATTTGCTCTCCTTAATTCTATACCATAAAAACCAAAACTTCCATCTTTACAGTATTTAAAACCAGCACCACGTAATGCATGAGTAATATCTCCATCAGCATTAGTATTATAGATAAAAATAATCTCACAGTTTTTATTATATGCATCCATTATTATTTTTGGTGTAAATTCAGTTATTTCTTTAACTTTATCGAAATTATTACTAATAAAAATTTCATCTCCATTGGTACTCTTGCATATACCATCGCTCAGTTTTGCAACTTCTCCATCTAAAACTACACCACGTCCACACTCTAAATATTCATCAACTGATAAATTAGAACCATAATGGTCCATATTGATATTATCAGCTACACCAAAAAAACACATACCTTCACCATCAACAGGTGATGTTAGTACATCAGCTGAAATAGTTCCAATATTTACCTTATAGTCGTAGATTATATTTACTCCTGCATCAAAATCACTCAAATCCCAATTCCAAAAAGACCATCGAGTTCTGTTTTTTGCAACATCATTACCCCACCAATAATTCATATTTTTATGTTCATAAGTTTTACCACCAGCTTGTAAACCGCCAGATATACCACCAGTTATTCCACTTGAAAGCCATCCATTAAAAAAATTTTCCCATTTTCCACTTCGACATAGATTGCCTAAGCCATTATAAGCAATATTTTGAGCGGCCCCTGATAAGGCGCCCCGAACAAATCCATGGATATTTAGTAAGCTATTGACTCCACTGCTTAATCCAGCAGTTAATGCAGAAATTCCAACTTGGGTAAAATTTATTTTTCCTGTAAATACATTTTGAACTGTAACATCTATCATTGCAGCAAGTGCTGCATTAAATAACATTGGAAGAATAAACTGTCCGCTTGGGTCGGTATATTTCAATGGGTTATTTAGGCAATAGGAATACCTGTTATAGCTTTGCGGATTGTCTGGCAATTGCACGTAGTTGTCCGGACTAAAGAACCTACCAACCACAGGGTCGTAAAGCCGCCCATTCATATTGATTATGCCGAACATTTCAAGATGCTCATGCCCGGTGTAACCTCTTGCTTCAAACTCTATATAGAGTTATTATTACAAAACTAACAAATTTTCTAACAATATGAAATTTCTACAGAATATTTTTTCTTTTTCAATCTCCTTACCAAGTTCAATTTGGGAAGGAGAATAACGTTGCTTTTTCTTTTATCCCGCCAAGTATTATATTTTACGCAACAATAATTTAATCCCTGGCGGGGAAAAGAGTTTTGTTTTTTTCGAAATGAAATGCAAAAGTAGTCATCGGATGACTGGGAAGTCATCCGATGACTTTCAAAGACTCACTTTGCGAAAGTTTCTTAATCTTTCGTAAAGTTTGGAAGCGTTTATTGACGTTTTGATTTTCTTTGCAATATTCAAGTCATCGGATGACTGGGAAGTCATCCGATGACTATTGCGCTACTCCTTGACTACTTTCCAAACAATGCGGCGGTCGTCTATTTGTATGTTTAGAAAATACATTCCTGCTGCAAAGCTACTCATTTCAACTTGAAAGGGACCTGTAACGTTTTCCTTTTTGAAAAGCTCGGTGCCTTTCAAATCAAGCAACTGCACTGAAATTATATTTTCGCTTGTTATGGAATGTATATCTACTTGAATGTAGTCCTTTGCAGGGTTAGGATATACATTCACCTGATGCTGCTCCAATATCATAGTATTAATTGAGTCGTCTTCAACTGGCATCCTAAAAATAGAATATTCCCTGCTATAACGATTACCTGCATCATCATATTGGAAAGTATATTTCTTCGTTGAATAGGACTCGCTAAAAGCTATTAAAAATAGAGCTAATATTAAAATTATATTTTTCATTTTTTTAAATTGTTAAGTTTTTAAAATTGTTAATTACTCGTCATTCTGGCGTATGCCAGAATCCATCTTGAGAAAGCAAGTGAGCTTGCTCACTTGCTTCATTTGGGCAAGCCCAAATGCATCCATAAAATAGCTAAATACAATAGCTGCAGAACAATAATAAGATGGATTCTTCGCTTACGCTCAGAATGACACTTCTTCTTGTCATGTGAGCAGCTTGCTGTTCGTATGACTGGGAAACGAAAGTAAGAGCCAGTCATTCTGGCGTATGCCAGAATCCATCTTACTAAAGCAAGTGAACTTGCTCACTTGTTAGTTACATTTGGGCAAGCCCAAATGCATCCATAAAATAGCTAAATACAATAGCTGCTGAACAATAATAAGATGGATTCTGACATCCGTCAGAATGACACTTCTTCTTGTCATACCATCAACTTCGTTGTTCGCATGACTTTTGCTTCTTTTGATTACCAAAATTTCCACCATGGTTTTTTACCTCCAAATGGGCAGTCTTTTGCACATCTTCTTATCCATTGTTCATCATAAGATTGTTTAATAAATTCAGATGGTTTATCTAACAATTTTATATTCCTTGAATTATAATTCTCTAGATAAATGCTCATTAGATTATTTTTTATTATAAATGCGTTATACAATCCATCAATAAAAAATACAAAAGATGTATCTATAATAACATCAAAACCAGGGTGAAGACAATTTTTATTTAAATTTTCTGAATAAAAATTCTGCTTAAAGTAAAAATCACCTGGACACCATTCAAAAGGATCTTCATCTCCGCCAGGATTTAATGGCATAAGATCGCAATCATTTTTACCTCTTGTTATAAAAAAAACAATTGTATCTCCTAAATAAAATGAAGCAGAACAATCATAGTTTATTGTATCAAAAACAAAATATTTACAAAGATTTTCTTTGAATGTATAGTTTTTTGCTTCAGAACTTAATTTTAATATTGGATTGATATATATTTTTAAATCTTTAAAACAAGAACTATCATCTTCAAAGAATGTATTACTCAACTTTTTATCTTCTGATATAGACAATAATAGTTTTTCTTTAACAACCTCAATATACTTATTTTCTAACTTTTTAAAAGTAGAAAATATAGCTTTAGCATAACAATTGCACGAATCTTGATTTGGTTGTGCATACATAATATTTGAAATACAACAAAAGTAAAATAATATCCTAATCATTCTTTTCATAATATTTATTTTCCTAATAAATGAATAACTTTTCTTCTTAAAGACATAAATTCATTATAATTCATTATTTGTAAATCAGGTCCAAAATTTGGGTCGTGTATAATCAATCTAAAACTACCATCTGGAAATTTTATAATATCTTGAATACCTACTGTATGCTCTTTATTTTGTAAACCAAACAGAGTTGGTTTTGAATAAGTCAACATAATATATTTGTTATTTTTTAAACCAGCCGAAATACTTTCAGATGTTACTGGTACACATTCTGAAGCAGAGGGAAAATGCTCTTGTATAAATTTTTCTAAACCCATTACTTTTCCGTTGAAATCTTTATTTAAATATCCATCTTCATACGTTGCCCTCCAATTTGGGTTGGATTGAAATTCTTCCAATGAAACTGGGGTATCGTAAATTTCTAAATTATATTTATTAACAGTAATATATTGACAAATACCATCTTCATTTTTTATTGTCATTGGATATTTATTTGTTGGTGCTGAAAGAGTTTCAACAGGTGCAACTCCATTTGCTTCATCAGATTCTAATTCACCAGAAAAGAAATCTCTACCCTCATTTTTTGCTTTAAATCCATGCCTTAAACCATTAGAAATGGCACCAAATAATCCAGCTGAAAAACCTTTTTCTACAGCATCATTAAATTTACACCCACGAATTAATGACCCTACAGTTTCATATACAAATGATTGAAAACCACCGATTAAAGCTCCTTCCGCAAAGCCATTTACAGTTAATAACCCGGCGCTAATTCCTCCTGATATGCCACCAGAAATAAAAGCTACTGATACGCTTCCAAAAGTAATATGTTCAGCATTTCCAGTAGCAGCTAACGTAGCACAATGAGCAAATGCTGAAACCACAGCTGCATATACAGCTGCAAACAACCACTGTCCGCTTGGGTCTGTGTATTTCAAAGGATTATTCAGACAATAGGAATACCTGTTATAGCTTTGCGGATTGTCTGGTAATT